>NZ_JADPKH010000079.1:0-2695 GCF_023073835.1 Bradyrhizobium sp. 153
GGGATTGAACGAAGCCGCTGGCGCGGCATGTAGGGAGGCATAGCAAGGATTGCCTCCTGTCTGAGAGGATTGCGGGTTTTCGAAGCCCAACCCTTTAGACAGGAGGTTTTCCGATGGCTGAGATCAGCCCACTTCGCCGCCGCATGATCGAGGACATGACGGTCCGCAATCTGTCACCGGCGACGCAGCAATCCTACCTCAACGCCGTAGCGAAGTTGAGCCGATATTTCGGTCGTTCTCCTGACCGCCTCGACCTGGAGGATATCCGTGCCTTCCAGGTTCATCTGGTTGCGACGGGGATGTCCTGGCCGGCGCTGAACCAGATCGTCTGCGCACTGCGGTTTTTCTACGGTGTGACGCTTGGTCATGACACCGTTCCGGAGCGCATCGCCTATGCGCGTAAACCGCGCAAACTGCCGGTCGTGCTGAGCGCCGACGAGGTCGTGCGCTTCCTGGAAGCAATCCCAAGCCTCAAGAGCCGTACCGCGCTGACCACCGTCTATGCCGCAGGCTTGCGCGTATCGGAAGTGGTCCTCTTGAAGGTTGTCGACATTGATAGCCAACGGATGTTGATCCGGGTCGAGCATGGCAAGGGCGGCAAGGACCGTTACGTTATGCTCTCGCCTCAGCTTTTGAGGATTCTGCGGACGTATTGGCGGCTCACTCGGCCAAAACGATGGCTGTTTCCCGGCCGCGACGACGAGCGTCCGCTCGTCCCTAACGTGCTGCACGCCGCTGCCGTTCAGCCTGTACGGCGGCCGGCTTGAGCAAGTCGGTGACAGTGCATACGCTGCGGCACACATTCGCGACCCATCTCCTGGAGAACGGGGCCGACGTGCGCATCATCCAGGTGCTGCTGGGCCATGCCAGTCTGCAGAGCACGGCGCGCTATACCCAAGTCGCCACAAAGACCATCAGCAATACGCCAAGTCCGCTTGACCGGCTCCGCCTGGAGGTCGTGCCGCCCGGCTGAGCGGACCTGATGGCTCCGGTTCTGGAAGTGGCGGATATCTTCCGCCGCCACGGCGAAGCGTTTCGGCAAGCCCGCGCCGCGCATCTCGGCCGCGTCGAGCGGCGCGTCATGGGCGCCATCGCGGCGTGCCGGACGGCTGTGCTTGGCGGTCATGTCGAGCAATGCGATGACTGCGGTGCGACACGCATCGCCTACAATTCTTGTCGCAATCGACACTGCCCGAAGTGCCAGGGTGCGGCGCGCGCACAATGGCTTGCCGAGCGGCAAGCCGAACTCCTTCCCGTGCCGTATTTCCACGTGGTCTTCACCATGCCGGCATCCGCCGGCGAGATCGCCTTCCAGAACAAGGCCGTCGTCTATGCCATCCTGTTCCGCTGCGCGGCCGAGACGCTCGCCACCATCGCGGCCGATCCCAAGCATCTCGGCGCTCAGCTCGGCGTGACCGCCGTCCTCCATACCTGGGGCCAAACCCTGCAACACCATCCACATATCCACTGCGTCGTGCCCGGCGGTGGACCCTCGCTCGACGGCACACGCTGGGTCGCTTGCCGGCCCGGGTTCTTCCTGCCGGTGCGCGTCCTCTCCCGGCTGTTCCGCCGCCTGTTTCTGCAAGAGCTGCAAGCTGCCTTCGCGGCCGGCCAGTTGGGCTTCTTTGGCCATCTCGCCCGTCTCGCCGATCCCGCCGCATTCGCCGAGCGCCTCGCGCAACTTCGACGGACCGACTGGGTCGTCTATGCCAACCGCCATTCGGCGGGCCCGAACAGGTGCTGGCTTATCTCGGCCGCTATACGCATCGCGTCGCCATCGCCAACAGTAGGCTGATCTCGCTTGCCGACGGCAAGGTGAGCTTTTCCTGGAAGGACTATCGGCAGAATCGTAAAGCCAAAGTGATGATGCTTGATGCCGATGAGTTCATTCGTCGCTTTCTCCTGCACACCCTGCCGGACGGCTTCCACCGCATCCGCCACTATGGCTTCCTCGCCAATGGCGGACGCAACGATAAAATCGCTTTCTGCCGTCAACTCCTTGCTGCCCGCAACGCTCCGACTGATCAAGAAGCCGGCGCCGATCCCCTCACCAAATGCGAGATCCCCGTCTGCCCGCATTGTGGCGGCACCATGCGGCGCGTCGATATCGTCCCGCGAGCCTGCGCGCGCGGCCAGCCGTTTCGTTGTGATACCTCATGACCAGCGTCAGTGCCATCCACCGCTTCCGTGATCACCTTCTTGGTGGCAACGTCCGAAGTCGCCGTGGCCGCGCTCGTCACCGAACACCCCGCCAATCGTTCGGCAGCGCATCCCAGCGCAGCAAATCGCTCGCTGGATCGCGCCCTTGGCCCGATCAATCGGGCCCCTCACATCCGATGAATGACTCGCGGACGCGCGGCGACTACAGGCGCGCCTCTCCCGCAGCCGCACCCGCTGCACTATTCCCATAGCGCCAACAACTCCGCAGCTTCGTTCAATCCGGCTTCTATGAGGTCGCACGCACGACAGAGCGCGCGGCTCGCGCCTGCCACGCGACCTCACAGAACCCTCAAGATTCACAAATCAGCGGTTTGGTGATTCAAGCTGGTCGCCGGATCGGAGGCCGGCAGGCATGGCAAAACCGCCGTCGATGGATCTTCGCGAACGTGTGCTTGCCTGATTCGGAGCGGCGTTTCAGGCCGGCAGGCTGGCGAGCGATTTGGATCAGCGCGGCAAGCGTAAGCCGCTGGCGAAC
>NZ_JADPKH010000153.1:0-2588 GCF_023073835.1 Bradyrhizobium sp. 153
CGTAAGCGCGAATTTCTCCGCACCTTTTGCTTTTGAGTGCCCTGATGCATGAGGTGTCCACCAAAATAGGTGGACACCTTGTGATGAGCGACGATAATCAGAAACTGCGGGTCAGGCTTGTCGGCCGGAACGGTCGCCGGCGCTACGAGGCGGCATCGAAAGAGCGTCTTGTCACGGCCTGCCTTGAGCCTGGGGTTTCGGTATCGAGGCTTGCACTTGAACATGGGGTGAACGCGAACCTCCTTCGGAAGTGGATCAAGAAGCACAGTGCGACCAGGTCGCTGCCGCCGTCCTCACGCCCGGCGTTCATCCCGGTTCAGCTTGAGGGGAAGGCGGAGCGGGACCTGTCACGAAAAGACAGCGGGGCGACGGTTGATTTGCCGGCTTGCGATGAAGTACGTGGTTCGGAACCCAAAGGAACTCCAGCTTTTTGTTCTCCGGCCAAAGTGAGCGTGTCGCTGCCGAACGGCGTGAAGCTCGCGCTGGAATGCGGCGATGTGGATGCATTGACGGCGATCATCGGAGCGCTGGGCGATGTTTAGACTGGGCGGTGACCTGCAGGTCTATCTGCACCGTGAGCCGATCGACTTCCGGGCTGGCATCAACAGCCTTGCGGTCCTGGTCCAGGAGACGATGGCGCTCGATCCATTCACTCCGGCGGTTTTTGCGTTCTGCAATCGCCGTTGCGACCGGATGAAGCTTCTGTTCTTCGATCGGTCCGGTTTTGTACTGGTCCTGAAGCGGCTGACCGAGGACAGGTTCCGATGGCCGCGCCGCCAGGAGGCGATCGTCACGCTGACGACCGAGCAATTGCATTGGATCCTTGACGGCATCGATATCGATGCGATGGTCCGCCATCCGGTGCGGCAATATCAGGTTGCCGGCTGAGCTCTCGAGTTGAGCGGTTGACGCGTCGGTACGGTTCAGATTCAAGAATCCGATGAATCGAACCGGCGATCCGAGTGTTGAAGTGCTGTTGGCACGCATTGCTGCGCTGCAGGCGGAGAACCATCAACTCGCGGACCGCGTCGCCAAGCTCGAGGAAGAACTGGCGCTGGCACGCCTGCATCGTTTTGCGCCGCGCAGCGAGAAGCATGTTGATCGTCTCTTCAATGAAGCCGAGCAGGCCTCCGATGAGGATGACGCCAGCAGTGAAACGAACAATATCGCCGAACTTCCGGACACGGGCTTGCCACCCGTCAAAAACACAACGGGAAAGAAGCGCGGCCGCAGGCCGCTGCCGGCGAACCTGCCGCGTGAGCGCGTCGAGTATGACCTGCCCGACGATCAGAAGGCGTGTCCTTGCTGCCGTGGCCAGATGCATCGCATGGGCGAGGCTGTCACCGAGCAACTTCATATCGAGGTGAAGGCGAAGGTTTTACAGAACGTACGCTTCAAATATGCGTGCCGCCATTGCGATCGCACCGGGATCAACGCCCCTGTCGTGACCGCGCCGATGCCGACGCAGCCGCTGCCGGGCAGCGTTGCCACGGCCTCAACGCTGGCGTTCGCGCTGGTTCATAAATATGTCGATGGCACGCCGCTCTACCGCCTGGCGCAGGCCTTCGAACGCGCCGGCGTTCCGGTCAGCCGCGGCGCTTTGGGTCGCTGGGTGATCGGCTCGAGCGAGAAACATCTCTCCCGCATCTATGACGCCCTGAAGCTACGGCTCAGATCGCAGCCTCTTATCCATGGCGACGAGACGACGGTTCAGGTCCTCAAGGAGAAGGACAAAAAGGCCACCAGCACATCGTATATGTGGGCTTATCGCAGCGGCAAGGGCAGTCACGAGCCCATCGTTCTTCTGGATTATCAGCCGGGCCGCGGCCAAATCCACCCGCAGGCCTTCCTCGGCGATTACCGCGGCATTGTGATGAGTGACGGCTATACCGCATGGCGCACCCTGGAACGGGCCACCCACATCGGCTGCATGGCCCACTCCCGGCGGCGCTTTGTCGATGCCCTCAGGGCAAGGAAGAAGGGCGGCGGTCCGCCCGAGCAGGCGCTGCGGTTCTTCGACCAGCTCTACCGGGTTGAAAGGCAGGCGCGGGACGGAATACCGGAGAAGGGTGAAACACAGGCCGACTGCATTCGCCGCTTCCGCCAGCAACATAGTGTCCCCATCCTCAATGCTCTCAAGGTATGGCTCGATGACATGGCCCCGAAGGTCTTGCCTGACAGCAAGCTCGGCGACGCCGTATCCTACACCCGAAACCAATGGGAATATCTGACGCGCTACACCGGGGACGGCAGCATGCCGATCGACAACAATCTTCTGGAGCGCGACATCAGGGTTTTTGCAACTGGCAGGAAAAGTTGGTTGTTCAGCGATACCGTGGACGGAGCCAAGGCCAGTGCCGTCGTCTACAGCCTGATGCTGACCTGCCGCGCCTCACGTGTCGAGCCGTTAGCGTGGTTGCGCCACGTCCTCACTGAATTGCCTCAGCGCGCCGGCGATGCCGATATTACCGACCTGCTGCCCTTCAACTTCCACAAAGCCGCCACTGCCTGAACGGCCCGGTATCGCCCGATACTAGGGCAATCCATCAAACCCGCCGGCGTCAACGTGCGGGGAAAATCGCGCTTAC
>NZ_JADPKH010000143.1:0-2479 GCF_023073835.1 Bradyrhizobium sp. 153
CAAATCGCCACCCGCGCCTCCAGCGCAACGGCTCCTCATCGCCTTCGCTAGACCTTCTATCCTCTGTCGCACAGCTATCGGCCGTGTGAGAAATGCGGGCTAGGGAATGAGGCTCAATTTCGCTTGATGGCGGCTCCGAGCCGCGCCAGCGCCGTCTTGAGCTGTTCATCTTCGATGTCGCCCAAGCTCTCCGCCACCTTGGCCACCGATTTGGGATCGGGCGGGCCCGGCCGAGCCGGCCGCCGGGTGCGCGACAGCGGGGCCTGACGGAACGCCAGCTTGCCGACCGCGCTCCAGCCGAAGAAGCGGTTGACCCGTTCCAGGATCACGTCGGCGGTGTGCTGGATCTCCAGCGCCATCGGCCCCTCGACCCGCAGCACCAGCGTCGCCGGCTCCTGCGGCTGGCCCTCCACCGGCCTCGGCCATTGCATCTTCAGCGGCTCGGCATGGGCCGCGATCTCCGGCCCCGCAATCTGCGCCCACCGCGTCACCAGCTCGCGCGCCGCAAAGCCCTGCTTGGCATACGCCTCGGCGAAGACGTCGTTCAGCAAGAGCGAAAGCGGCTTTGCGCTGATGGGGCCGGGTTTGGGCGGGAATTTGGACATGGCGACCTTATAGCACTGTGCCCGTCGCGCGAGGAACTGCTGCCGTCATGGCCGGGCTTTCTTCCGGCCAGCCACGCCTTGCCGCGAAGGAAGAAAGACGTGGATGCCCGCGACAAGCGCGGGCAGGACATGGAGAGACCGGCCCCACATCGTTACAGTGCGAGCATGCCCCCCAAATCGGCCCGCAAGACGAAATCGGAACCAGTCCAACCGGAACATCTGGTTCGTCCTTTGGCGCTCCTTCACTGGTATGACCGCCACCGCCGCCGTCTGCCTTGGCGCGCGGCGCCCGGCGAGGCATCAGACCCTTACCGCGTCTGGCTGTCGGAGATCATGCTCCAGCAGACCACGGTGAAGGCAGTCGGGCCCTATTTCGAGAAATTCGTGGCGCGCTGGCCGGACGTCACGGCGCTCGGCCGGGCTTCGCTCGACGACGTGCTGCGGATGTGGGCCGGGCTCGGTTACTATTCGCGCGCGCGCAACCTCTACGCCTGTGCGGCCGCGGTGACGCGCGAGCATGGCGGCGTCTTTCCCGACACCGAGGAGGGCCTGCGTGCGCTGCCCGGAATCGGGCCGTACACGGCAGCTGCAATTGCGGCGATCGCGTTCGACCGCCGCACCATGCCGGTCGACGGCAATATCGAGCGGGTGGTCTCGCGCCTGTTCGCGGTCGAGGAGGAGCTGCCGCAGGCCAAGCCGCTGATCCAGCAACTGGCAACGACGCTGCTCGCAGACTCTCGCGCCGGCGACAGCGCACAGGCGCTGATGGACCTGGGTGCCTCGATCTGCACGCCGAAGAAGCCGGCCTGCTCGCTGTGTCCGCTCAACGAGGATTGCGTCGCACGAGCGCTGGGGACGCAGGAAACATTTCCGCGCAAGGCGCCGAAGAAGAGCGGAACGTTGCGGCGCGGTGCCGCCTTCGTCGTCACCCGGGGCGATGAACTGCTCGTCCGCAGCCGGCGGGAAAAGGGCCTGCTCGGCGGCATGACCGAGGTGCCGTGCTCGGATTGGCTCGCCGGCCAGGACGATACGACGGCGAAGCAGCAGGCGCCGGAGCTGAAGGGGCTGACGCGCTGGCAGCGCAAGATGGGCGTCGTCACCCACGTCTTCACGCATTTTCCGCTGGAGCTGGTGGTCTATACGGCGAAGGTGGAAGCCCGCACGCGCGCGCCCGAGGGCATGCGGTGGGTGCCGATCGCCACACTTGCCGGCGAAGCGCTGCCCAACGTCATGCGCAAGGTCATCGCGCATGGATTGGATCTCTAGCGCCCACTCTGCTGACATCATGCTGGCAGCAGACCTGCGTTATCCAGCGGCGGCAACGGAGGTTCGCATGGTCAAGACTGCGCTGGACAACTTTCGAAGACCGCCCTGCGCCGAGCTATTGGGCTGGCGCCTGCTCGATGCCCGCCCGCAGGAGGGCTGGATCAAGCTCGGCTTCGAGGGCAAGCCGGAGTTCTGCAATCCAGCAGGCTTCATCCAGGGCGGCATGCTCTCGGCCATGCTCGACGACACGATGGGCCCCGCCGTGCTGGTGATGAGCGAGGGCCGGCTCTACACCACCACCATCAGCATGACCGTGAATTTTCTGTCGCCGGCAAAGCCCGGCCCGATCGTCGGCGAGGCCCAGGTGACGCAGCTCGGCAAGACCATCGCCTTCGTCGAAGGCAAGCTGATGGCCGAGGACGGCACGGTGCTGGCGACGGCAAGTGCGACCGAGCGGCTGCTGGAGGCGGCAAGGGTGGTGCGGTAAGACGGTAGCCACGCGCTCCACTTGAGCAACCGGCGACATGGGTAACAGTTCAAACCGACGACATGGGTAACACAATTCTCGTTTCGTTCAGGCCTGCTGTTGTTGGGGCTGTGGACCCTGG
>NZ_JADPKH010000105.1:0-2477 GCF_023073835.1 Bradyrhizobium sp. 153
TGTGTTTCGGCATGGAATAAGGACCCCGTTTTCGGGGTGATCGGCATCCAATCGGGACCCCGGGATAAGGGTCCACAGTGGCTTCCATCGAGTCATGGAAGCCGAGGTTGGGATGCTGGTGGTGGAGACGATTGGTAAGATCCGTCGCGCCTACTTTGTTGATGGTCGTCCGATCAAGGCGATCTGCCGAGAACTTGGCGTATCGCGGAAGGTGGTTCGCAAGGTCATTCGTTCTCAAGCGACGGAGTTCCGGTACGAGCGCGAGACGCAGCCGCTCCCGAAGATGGGTGCCTGGAGTGCCGAGCTTGACCGGTTGCTGGCAGGGAATGAGAGCAAGGCGGCGCGGGAACGGCTGACGCTGATCCGGCTATTCGAGGAGCTTCGCGGCCTGGGTTATGCCGGCGGCTATGATGCGGTTCGTCGATACGCACGACGGTGGAGCAAGGAACGCGGCACCTCGACAGCGTCGGCCTATGTGCCGTTGAGCTTTGCACCAGGCGAAGCCTACCAGTTCGACTGGAGCCACGAGATCGTCCTGCTGAGCGGCACCACGGTGATGGTGAAGGCTGCTCATGTCCGGCTCTGTCACAGCCGCATGCTGTTCGTGCGGGCCTATCCGCGGGAGACGCAGGAGATGGTGTTCGACGCCCACGACCGGGCATTCGCCCTGTTCAAAGGCACCTGCACCCGCGGCATCTACGACAACATGAAGACCGCGGTGGAGACGATCTTTGTCGGTAAAGGCCGTCTCTACAATCGCCGCTTCCTGCAGATGTGCAGCCACTATCTGGTCGATCCGGTCGCCTGTACGCCAGCGTCGGGCTGGGAGAAGGGGCAGGTCGAGAACCAGGTCGGGCTGGTCCGGGAACGCTTCTTCACGCCGCGGCTGCGGTTCAAAAACCTCGACGAGTTAAACGCCTGGCTGCTCGACAAATGCATCGCCTACGCCAAGGCTCATCGCCATCCGGAGCTGACCGATCAGACGATCTGGGACGTGTTCGAAGCCGAACGCCCCAAACTCGTTCCCTATGCCGGCCGCTTCGACGGCTTCCATGCGGTGACGGCATCGGTCTCGAAGACCTGCCTGGTGCGCTTCGACAACAACAAGTACTCGGTCGCAGCCAGCGCAGTCGGACGACCGGTCGAGGTTCAAGCCTATGCCGATCGCATCGTGATCCGTCAGGATGGACGTATCGTTGCCGAGCACCCGCGATCCTTTGGCCGCGGCGATACCGTCTACGACCCCTGGCATTATGTGCCGGTGCTCGCCCGCAAACCCGGCGCCTTGCGCAACGGTGCTCCCTTCAAAGACTGGGTGCTGCCGGCCGCGATCGATCGGATCCGGCGCAAGCTGGCCAGCACCGACGATGGCAATCGGCAGATGGTCGACATCCTCAACGCGGTGCTGACTGACGGTCTGTCCGCGGTGGAAGCGGCCTGTGCCGAAGCGCTCAGTCACAGCGTCCATTCCGCCGATGTCGTTCTCAATATCCTGGCCCGTCAACGTGAACCTGCCCCACCGGCCAACATCATGACGCCGGCCGCACTGACGCTCCGTCATGCACCGATCGCCGATTGTGCCCGCTACGACAACCTCCGGAGGACCATCTGATGGAACGAACCCAAATCTTCGACCTCATGGGCGAACTCAAGCTCTACGGCATGAAGGCTGCCTTCGACGAGATCATGGCAACTGCCGTTAAGCGCCAGCACGAGCCTCAGCGCATTGTCGGCGACCTGCTCAACGCCGAGATCAACGAGAAGCAAGCCAGGTCGATCAAATACCAGCTCACCATTGCCAAGCTGCCGCTCGCCAAGGACATCGCCGACTTCCAGTTTGACGGCACGCCGATCAATCAGACTCTCGTCAATGATCTCGCTGGCGGCGGCTTCATCGCCCAACAACGCAACGTCGTGCTGGTTGGCGGCACCGGTACAGGCAAAACACACTTGGCCATTGCCATCGCCAGAAGTTGCATCCGCGATGGCGCTAGAGGACGCTTCTACAACGTCGTCGACCTCGTCAACCGGCTCGAGACCGAAACCCGCAACGGTCGGCAGGGACGGCTCGCCGAGCATCTGACCCGCATGGACTTCATCGTTCTCGACGAGCTGGGCTATCTGCCGTTCGCGCAATCCGGCGGTCAGCTCCTGTTCCATCTCATCAGCCGGCTCTACGAACGCACCTCCATCATTGTCACCACCAATCTCGCGTTCGGCGAATGGCCGAGCGTGTTCGGCGATGCCAAAATGACCACCGCGCTACTCGACCGATTGACCCATCACTGCGACATCGTCGAGACCGGCAACGACAGCTGGCGATTCAAAAGCCGCGACGATGTTCAAACAACCCGCGCTCGCGCCGTCTCCGCAACCCCGACCAGCTCCGACGACCCGAGCGCTCCCAGCAGAGCACGCCGATCAAAGGGGTCCCTTTTGGATGCCGATAGGGGGTCCCAGTCGAACGCCGATTGACA
>NZ_JADPKH010000097.1:0-178186 GCF_023073835.1 Bradyrhizobium sp. 153
TTTTGGTCCACGGCATGGTGTCCTCCCTCGAATCTTTGCAAATCCGAAGGAATCACAAGCCGGCCAAAACCGCTCACCCTTTTTCGGTCAGGCTCTGAGGAGCGCGCTCTTGCGCGCGTCTCGAAGGATGCAGGCCCGCCTGTGATCCCCGCCCTTCGCGACGCCGCTTCGCAGCTCCTCAGGGTGAGGGAAATAGATTGGACGTGCCGCGCACGATCCCGGTTTCGCACCCAGCTCCGGAACGACACGCGAGCTACAGCGCGCCCTTCGCGAGCCGCTTCATCACCTCGTCGAGCTGATCGAGGTTGCGATAGTTGATCTGCACGGATCCGCCAGGATCGCGGTGATTGACGGTGACCTTGAGACCGAGCGCGTCGCTGACGCGCTTTTCCAGATCGACCGTATCGGGGTCCTTTTCCTTCGCCCCAGCGCGCGCCTTCTGCGGCTTGCGCCCCGGCACGCCCTCTTCATGCGCAAGCGCCTCGGTCTGACGGACGTTGAGGCCCTCCTCGACGATGCGCTTGGCGGCCGCGAGCGGATCGGGCACGCCGATCAGTGCGCGAGCATGGCCAGCCGTCAGCTCGCCGGTTGCGATCAAGGCCTGCACCTCGGCCGGCAGCTTCGTCAGACGCATCATGTTGGCGACGTGGCTGCGGCTCTTGCCGACGACTCTTGCGATATCGTCCTGGCTGCGTTTGAACTCGTTGGCAAGCGCGTGATAGCCCTGCGCCTCTTCCATCGGGTTGAGGTCTTCGCGCTGCACGTTCTCGACGATCGCGAACTCCAGCGCATCGCTGTCGCTGATGTCGACCGGGACGATCGGCACTTCATGCAGGCCAGCCATTTGCGAAGCGCGCCAGCGCCGCTCGCCGGCGATGATCTCGTAGCGATCCTGCGCGCCCTTCACCGGACGCACCACGATCGGCTGGATCACACCGTGCTGCTTGATGGAGTCGGAGAGCTCCTTGAGCTCGGCCTCCGAAAAGGTGCGACGCGGATTGCGCGGATTGGCTTTGATGAATTCGATCGGCACCTTGCGCTGCGCGCGCGGGCGATCGACATGCTGAGCCTCGCCGCCGACATCACCAATCAGACTCGCAAGACCCCGGCCCAGTCGCGAACGCGCTTCGTCGGCCATCGCCAGCTCCCTTGGATTCACTTGAGCGCACTCCAGAACTGAATTTCGAAACGTAGGGTGGGTAAGCGAAGCGTGCCCACCAGTGTGTGCGGAAGACGGTGGACCCGGCGAAGACACCTTTGCCACCCTACGGCCTCGTCAATGCGTGGTCCGCAGCTCGCGCTCGCGCTGGATCACCTCGGTGGCGAGCCGCAAATACGCTTCGCTGCCGACGCATTTGAGGTCGTAGACCAGCACCGGCTTGCCGTAGGACGGCGCTTCCGAGATGCGCACGTTGCGCGGGATCATGGTCTTGTAGACCTTCTCGCCCATGAACTGGCGGACGTCGGCGACGACCTGGTTCGAGAGGTTGTTACGCGAGTCGAACATGGTCAGCACGATGCCGTGGATCGACAGATTCGGGTTGAGCGTCGAGCGCACCTGCTC
Organism: Bradyrhizobium sp. 153; assembly: GCF_023073835.1. NCBI lineage: Bacteria > Pseudomonadati > Pseudomonadota > Alphaproteobacteria > Hyphomicrobiales > Nitrobacteraceae > Bradyrhizobium > Bradyrhizobium sp. 153. The sequence goes on from NZ_JADPKH010000097.1 coordinate 1,565, forward strand.
CACGGTCTGCAGCAATTGCGACAGACCTTCGAGCGCGAAGAATTCGCATTGCAGCGGTACCAGGATCGCATCGGACGCCGCCATCGCGTTGACCGTGAGCAGGTTGAGCGAAGGCGGGCAGTCGATCAGCACGTAGGTGTAGTCGGCATCCGGAGAGACATTGTTGTTGAGCGCACCGATGGCGTCGCGCAGCTTGAAGGCGCGGCCGGGCGTGGTGCCGAGCTCGAGCTCAAGGCCGGAGAGATCCATGGTCGAGGGCGCGATGTGCAGCCGCGGCACCGCGGTCGAGACCACAGCCTCGCGCAAGGCGGCTTCGCCGACCAGCACGTCGTAGATCGAACAGCTACGGTTGCGGCGATCGATGCCGAGGCCGGTCGAGGCGTTGCCCTGCGGATCGAGATCGACGATCAGGACGCGTTCGCCAATCGCTGCGAGCGCCGTGCCGAGGTTAATCGCTGTGGTTGTTTTTCCGACGCCCCCCTTCTGATTTGCCAGCGCCAGGATGCGCGGGTGGCCATGCGGCACCTCCGCTGCCTGTTCTTGGGCGGTCTGTTCTTGCTGCGGCTCGTCAATCACGGTCATCGTAAATTCCCACTCAGGCCCCTGAACGCCTCACCCGCGCCGTTCGGCAGACGTCAGTTCCACGATCCAGCCGTCGCCGGTGCGGCTTGGATGAAGCTGAGGCCGAATATTCCAATATTTAGCGGCTTCGGTCAATTCAGCCTCTACATCTTGACCCTTGAGAAATAACGCTTTTGCGCCCTGGCGTATCAGCGGCTCCGCAAAGCCGATGAGTTGATGTAGCGGAGCGAGCGCACGCGCGGTGACGCAATCGACGGGGCCGGTGATTCTATCCACATTATCCCCGATTTCAGCGAGATGTACGACTCCCGGAGATGTGGTGACACGGATCGCTTCGCGCAGGAACGCGGCCTTCTTGGCGATTCGCTCGACAAGATGGACGCGAGCATCGGGCCTCCCGGCCATGGCGCAGGCCAGGACGATGCCCGGGAAGCCACCGCCGCTCCCGAGGTCGGCCCATCGTTTTGCCGCCGGTGCGAGATCCACGAGCTGAAGCGAGTCGGCGATGTGCCGGGTCCAGAGGTGCGGCAGGGTCGAGGGCGCGACCAGGTTGGTCTTGGCCTGCCACTCGCGGAGCAAGGCGATGTAGCGATCGAGCCGGTCTTCCGTTTCATCTGAAACAGGCGCGAGCTTGAGCGCCGCAATCTTGTCAGCAGCGATGAGGGCGTTCAGCGATTGATCGTTGGTGCCGGCGCTGTCGATCTTCGGTCTGATCAGCCTCGGCTCGGGCCGTCGACCGGCACCCTCGCCCGCCGCAGGTTTTCCTGATGACGATCTGCCGCCTCCCGGCCCGCGCTGTTTCACGTGAAACGCCTATGCAATCGCCTTCGAGGTCTTCCGTGCCTCGCGCCGCAGGTAGGCCGCGAGAATGCCGAGCGCCGCCGGCGTCATCCCATCGATCCGGCCGGCTTGGCCGACCGTGAACGGTCGGGCCTTCTCCAGCTTGGTCCGCACCTCATTGGAGAGACCGGGGACCTGCTGATAATCGACCTCCGACAGCACCATACCCTCGTCGCGCCGGAAGGCTTCGACGTCGGCGCTCTGGCGCTCCAGATAGACGTCGTATTTGGCGTCGGTTTCGAGGTGGGTCGCGATGATGGGGTCGATCGCCGACAGTTCCGGCCAGATCGCCCGGACCTGGCTCCAGCCGATATCCGGATAGGCCATCAGTTCGAAGGCGGACCGGCGCTGGCCATCGCGGTTCAGGGAGAGTCCGTGCTTGATCGCCTCGTTCGGAGTGATCGCAAGCGACTTCGAGAGCGCGCGGGCTGCGTTCAGCGCATCCATCTTGGCGCGATGATGCTGCATGCGGGCACTGCCGACACACCCCAAGGCGATGCCCTTCTCGGTGAGACGCTGATCCGCATTGTCGGCCCGCAGCGTCAGCCGGTATTCCGCCCGGGAGGTGAACATCCGATAGGGCTCGCTGATCCCGCGGGTGACGAGATCGTCGATCATCACACCCAGATAGCCATCCGCCCGGTCGAACACCGTTAGCGCCGCCCCGCTGGCGGAGAGCGCTGCGTTGACGCCTGCCACGATGCCCTGCCCGGCGGCTTCTTCGTATCCGGTGGTGCCATTGATCTGCCCGGCCAGGAACAGACCGCGCAGACGCTTGGTCTGGAGGGTCGGATCGAGCTCGCGGGGGTCGATGTGGTCGTATTCGATGGCGTACCCCGGACGGACCATCTTCACCCGCTCCAAGCCGGGAATGCTGGCGAGGATCGCGAGCTGGACCTCCTCAGGGAGCGAGGTCGAGATGCCGTTGGGATAGACAGTTGTATCGTCGAGCCCTTCCGGCTCCAGGAAGATCTGATGGCCGTCACGGTCGCCGAAGCGGACGATCTTGTCCTCGATCGACGGACAATAACGCGGACCGGAACTCTTGATCTGGCCGGAATACATCGGGGAGCGATGGACATTGGCGCGGATCACCTCATGGGTCACCGAGGTGGTCCGGGTGATGCCGCACTGGATCTGCGGGGTCGTGATCCGTTCCGTCATCACCGAGAACGGCTCAGGCGGTTCGTCTCCGGGCTGCATTTCGACGGCCGACCAATCGATCGTGGTGCCGTCCAAGCGGGGAGGAGTCCCCGTTTTCAGCCGCCCGAGGGTGAAGCCGGCGCGCTCAAAGGAGCCAGAAAGGCCCATCGCCGGTGCCTCGCCGACGCGACCGGCGGGCCAATTCTTCTCGCCGAGATGGATCAGACCGCGCAGGAAGGTGCCGGTGGTGACGACTATCGCCCCTGCCCGAAGCTCCCGGCCGTCGGCCAGGCGCAGACCGATGACCCGGCCTTCCACCACGATCAGCTCCTCAGCCTCCCCCTCGAGGACGGAAAGACCCTCGGTCTCCCGGACCGCGGCCTGCATCGCGGCCGCATAAAGCCTTCGGTCGGCCTGAGCGCGAGGACCACGGACAGCCGGACCCTTGCGGCGGTTGAGGACACGAAATTGGATGCCGCCGGCATCGCCGACCCGGCCCATCAGACCATCGAGCGCATCGACTTCGCGGACCAGATGGCCCTTGCCGAGACCCCCAATGGCGGGGTTGCAGGACATCGCGCCTACGGTCGAGAAACGATGCGTCACAAGAGCGGTTGTTGCACCCATCCGAGCAGCAGCCGCCGCGGCCTCACAGCCGGCGTGACCGCCGCCAATGACGATGACGTCGTAGTTCTCTCGCTCTGTTCGCATGAGCCAACTTCTAGCTCAGAGGTGTGAAAGCCGGAAGTGGAAACTAGGCGGAGATGTTTCACGTGAAACGGAGCATTCGAGGGGAAAGCGATTTCGCGAAAACAACCCCATGCACAGTAGACGAGCTATTGAACCTGCTGCGTTTCAGGTGAAACAAAATCACTGAAATGATCAAAAGATATCGCGGCGACGCATCCCAGAATCTTTCGTGGGCAGTCTGGATTATCGTGCAGTGATGCTCGTAACGACGGCCGGCGCCCCAACGTTTCACGAGGCAAAGGAACCACAGCATGTGTTTCACGTGAAACGCAAAGAGTGGAACAAAGGCTAGTTCTACAATGAAGAACTAATCCTACTTTCCGATGCAAAATTTCTGGAAAATGGCGCCGAGCACGTCTTCCACGTCCACCCGGCCCAGCACCCGGCCCAAGGCATAGGCCGCGGCACGCAATTCCTCGGCGGCGAGCTCTTCGCCCTCTTCTACAAGCTCCAAACTCCGGCGCAAGCTGTCTGCCGCTTGGCGCAACAGCTCGCGTTGGCGTGCCCGGGTCACCAATGCACCCTCGCTGCTCCCGAAGAATTCAGAGGCGAATTTCACGAGAGCATCGACCAGCTGAGGGATGCCATCGCCCCGGCTCGCGGAGATCGCGAACTCGTCCCGCGGCCCCGATCCCCCAGCCCCGCCGAGATCGACCTTGTTGCGCACGATCCAGATCGAGCCGCCAGACGGACCATTCCCGCCGCCGGCCTTCCGCAGCAACCGCGTCGCGTCCGGATCGATGGTCTGCGATCCCTCCACCAGCCACAGCACGAGATCCGCGTCTTCGGCCCTGGCCCGTGCCCGGCGCACGCCCTCTTGCTCGACAGGATCGTCGGTCTCGCGAATGCCGGCGGTGTCGATCAGCGTGACGGGGTAGCCGTCGAGATCGAGCTGCACCTCGATCACATCGCGTGTGGTGCCAGCGTACGGCGAGACGATCGCAACCTCGCGGCGTGCGAGCTGATTGATCAGCGTCGACTTGCCGACATTCGGCTCGCCTGCGATCGCGACCACCAGGCCATCGCGCAGCCGTTCAGCTTGGCCCTGTGCCGCAAGGACTTCTGCAATTTCGCGATGCAGCGCTCCGATCGCCTTGACGGCGGGCGCCAGAAGCTCGGCAGGCACGTCGCCCTCATCCGAGAAATCGATGCCGGCTTCGATCAAGGCCGAAGCTTCGATGATACGTTCGCGCCAATCGCGTGCACGATTGCCGAGCAGGCCCTGCAACTGGCGCAGCGCTTGACGCCGCTGGCGGTCGGTATCGGCGTGGATGAGATCGTCGAGGCCCTCGGCCTCGGTGAGGTCGAGCTTGCCGTTCTCGAATGCACGTCGCGTGAACTCGCCGGGCTCGGCCGCTCGCGTGTTCGGGATAGCAGAAATTGCAGCGAGGAGCGCCGAGAGCACAGCGCGGCCGCCATGGACGTGGAATTCGGCGACGTCCTCGCCGGTCGCACTTGCCGGCCCCGGAAACCAGAGCACGACCGCATCATCGATCGGCTGGCCCACGGCGTCACGGAGCAACCTGCGGCTGGCGTGCCTCGGCGCCGGCAGCTCACCCGCCAGCGTCGTCAGCGCCAAGCCAGCCCGTGGCCCGGAGACCCGCACCACCGCAATCGCGCTTGGCGGACGGCCGGACGACAGCGCAAAGATGGTCTGGTCTTGCGGATGCATGGCCTATTTGTCCGGCTGCCGGAGAAAAGGCAAACCTCCATTTCGAACGCCAGGCGGCATGATTTTGCTGCGCCACATCCCGCAGCAGAAGATTGCATTGCAGTGCAATATTGGCACAGCATTTTTGCTGCAGAACGCAGCCGTTCAACTCGGTCGGCTCACCGAATTGAAAACATTATCGTACTATATCAATGACTTAAATAAAAACGGGCTATGTAACAAGCCTCTTGCCATGCTGCAGGTTCACTGCAGCAAAGCTGCACAAGAAAGGGCGCCCCAGGGCGCCCTCCACTTTCCGTTGCACTGCACTCAGGTGTTCATCGAGTCGAAGAACTCCGAATTGCTCTTGGTCGAGCGCAGCTTGTCGAGCAGGAAGTCGATCGCGTCCATGGTGCCCATCGGGTTCAGGATGCGGCGGAGCACGTACATCTTCTTGAGCACCTGCGGATCGGTGATGAGCTCCTCCTTGCGGGTGCCGGAGCGCGAGATGTCGATCGCCGGGAAGGTGCGCTTGTCCGAGACCTTGCGGTCCAGGATCAGCTCCGAGTTGCCGGTGCCCTTGAACTCTTCGAAGATGACTTCGTCCATGCGGCTGCCGGTATCGACCAGTGCCGTCGCGATGATAGTCAGGGAGCCGCCCTCCTCGATGTTCCGGGCGGCGCCGAAGAAGCGCTTCGGGCGCTGGAGCGCGTTGGCATCGACACCGCCGGTCAGCACCTTGCCGGATGACGGCACCACGGTGTTGTAGGCACGACCCAAGCGCGTGATCGAATCGAGCAGGATCACGACGTCGCGGCCATGCTCGACCAGGCGCTTGGCCTTCTCGATCACCATCTCGGCGACCTGGACGTGGCGCACCGCCGGCTCGTCGAAGGTCGAGGACACCACCTCGCCCTTCACCGAACGCTGCATGTCTGTGACTTCTTCCGGGCGCTCGTCGATCAGGAGCACGATCAGATAGCATTCGGGGTGATTGTGCGTGATCGAATGCGCGATGTTCTGCATCAGCACGGTTTTACCGGTGCGCGGCGGCGCGACGATCAAAGCGCGCTGGCCCTTGCCGATGGGCGCGACGATGTCGATCACGCGTGCGGAGAGATCCTTTCGCGTGGGATCGTCGATCTCCATGCGGAAGCGCTGATTCGGAAACAGCGGCGTGAGGTTGTCGAAATTGACCTTGTGCTTGGCCTTTTCCGGATCCTCGAAATTGAGCGTGTTGACCTTCAGCAGCGCGAAATAGCGCTCGCCCTCTTTCGGGCTGCGGATATGGCCTTCGAGTGTGTCGCCGGTGCGTAAGCCGAACCGGCGGATCTGCGAGGGCGAAACGTAGATGTCGTCCGGACCCGGCAGATAATTTGCATCGGGCGAGCGGAGGAAGCCAAAGCCGTCGGACAGCACCTCGACGACGCCCTCGCCGACAATGTCGGTCTCGGCCAGCGAAAGCTGCTTGAGGATAGCGAACAGCAGCTCCTGCTTGCGCATGGTGCTGGCATTCTCGACCCCGTTCTCTTCCGCGAACGAGACCAGCTCGGCCGGGGTTTTCGACTTAAGGTCCTGAAGTTTAATTTCCCGCATTGGGGTGGTCCTGTGGGGTAACCTTGGAAGGGGTGCGAGGAGGCTGAAATGCGGACGTGAGAAGGTAAGGTCCGCAGGTCTGGCAAGGAGAGTGCCGGTGAGGCTTCAAACCTGATGCGGTGTCCGGCCTCTGGAAAGCTCAGACACAACCACATCCGCCTGCGTTGGGTGGGATACCGATAATATAGAAAATCGCTTCCTGCTCCGCAAGCCGAAGCGCCGAGGGATTCGTCGCGCGCATTGCCTAGAACGGCTTCACGATCACCATGATCACGATGAAAATCATCAGGACTGTCGGCACCTCATTGATAATCCGATAGAATTTCTGGGTCCGCGGGCGCCGGTCGCGGGCGAAATCCGTCAGCCAGCGGGAAAAAAAGCCGTGGACCGCGGACATTGCCAGGACCAGTGCCAGTTTTACGTGCAGCCACCCGGAAGTGAACCAATGGCCGGACCAGGCGAGATAAAGCCCGGCCAGCCAAGTGACCATCATGGCGGGGTTGATGATCGCCTTGAGTAGCCGGCGCTCCATGATCTTGAACGTTTCGGACTGCTTCGAGCCGATTTCGGTCTCCGAATGATAGACGAACAGCCGTGGCAGATAGAGCATGCCCGCCATCCAGGCGATGACGGCGATCACGTGCAGCGCCTTGATCCAGAAATAGAGGTCTTCAAACATGTGCCGTCCCGGATTCCTGCCGAGCATTCCAAACGCTGGGGATAGTAAGAACTCGTTAAGGTCTTACCCTGCACACTTATCCGTCCGTAGCGCCTTCCTCAAATCTAGAATCTTAGATTCTTAAGGTTTGAGTCTATGTGACCGTGGATTGGACTCACACAATTTCGTCCGCGGCTTCACGCGCGCTTGTTCACATCCATCAACATATCCTGCGCCCGTCTGGCCTGTCGGAATAATTGACCCGCGTTCAGGGGCTTGCGCCCGCCTGTCGGCAGCTTATCAAGAGGCTTGTCCGCGCAATCCCGTTGCCGTCGCGGAGGACCGGCAAACTTGTCCTGACGGGCAGCGGTGTGAAGAAAATTGGCCGTTGTCCCGCCCCTCCTGTCGCGCAACCCTTTCCGAGGGGTTAAGCTCCACAGAAATCCACAAATCACACCGCCTCCATACAAAGGGTTTTTGTGCCGACCTCGAACAATTATTTCCATCTGCACCTCGTCTCCGACTCCACGGGTGAGACGCTGATCACCGTGGCCCGCGCGGTCGCGGCCCAATACGCCAACGTGACGCCGGTCGAGCACGTCTATCCGCTGGTGCGCAGCCAAAAGCAGCTCGATCGCGTACTCGATGAGATCGAGGAGGCGCCGGGCATCGTGCTGTTCACGCTGCTGGAGAAGGATCTGGTCTTCAGGCTCGAGAACAAGTGCAAGGAGATCAACGTTCCGAGCCTGTCGATCATCGGCCCGGTGATGCAACTGTTCGAAGCCTATCTCGGTGCCGCGACCACGGGTCGCGTCGGCGCCCAGCACGTGCTCAACGCGGAATATTTCAAGCGCATCGACGCGCTGAACTACACCATGATCCACGACGATGGGCAGCACGTCGAAGGCCTCGACGAAGCTGACGTGGTGCTGGTGGGTGTGTCCCGCACTTCGAAGACGCCGACGTCGATCTATCTCGCCAATCGCGGCATCCGCACCGCCAATGTGCCGCTGGTTCCGGGCATTCCGGTGCCCTCGCAATTGGAAACCCTGACGCGGCCGCTGGTGGTGAGCCTGCATGCGACGCCGGAACGCCTGATTCAGGTGCGCCAGAACCGCCTGCTCTCCATGGGTGCCAATTCCGGCAGTGACACCTATACCGATAAGCAAGCGGTCGCCGAGGAGGTCGCATTCGCACGCAAGCTCAGCGCCAAGCATGACTGGCCACTGCTGGATGTCACAAGGCGCTCGATCGAGGAAACCGCCGCGGCGATCATGAAGCTCTACACCGATCGCCAACGCAACCGGCCCTCGGAATAGTTGTCGCCATGGGTCTGTGGCGCGGCACATCTCCGCTGATCCTGGCCTCGCAGAGCAGCGCGCGGAAAATGCTGCTGGCGAATGCTGGACTCGAATTCGTGGCCGCCACGGCTGCTATCGATGAGCGCGGCATCCAGGCGGTGTCGAAACTCTCAAACCCGCGCGAGATCGCCCTGCTGCTGGCGCGTGAGAAAGCCAAGGCGGTCTCGGCTCATTATCCCGCAAGCTATGTGATAGGCGCCGACCAGACGCTGGCTCTTGGCGAGCACCTCTTCAACAAGCCCGCTGGCCGTCTCCAGGCGATGGCGCAATTGCGCGATCTCTCCGGCAACAGCCACGAGCTGAATTCGGGGGTGGCGGTGGCGCACAACGGAAGGATTGTTTTCGAGGATGTTTCCGTGGCCCGCATGACGATGCGGCAAATGACGGAAGCGGAGCTTACGGCCTATCTCGACGCCGCCGGCGCTGCCGTGACCACCAGCGTTGGCGCCTACCAGCTCGAGGGTCTCGGCATCCATCTGTTCGAGCGCATCGAGGGCGACCATTTCACCATTCTCGGCCTGCCGCTACTGCCGCTGCTTGCGTTCCTGCGCCGCGAGAGGCTAGTTGCGGTGTGAACGACAGACAGGCTGGGCGCTGATGCGGATCCTGGGATTGACCGGCTCGATCGGGATGGGCAAATCCACCACCGCGAAATTGTTCGCGGAGGCTGGTGTTCCCGTCTACGACGCCGATGCCGCAGTTCATCATTTGTATGAGGGCGAAGCGGCTCCCGCGATCGAGGCTGCCTTCCCCGGCACGACCATCAACGGCAAGGTCGACCGGTCCAAACTGTCCGCGCGCGTGGTGCACGATCCGGCCGCGATCAAGAAGCTCGAGCAGATCGTTCATCCGATGCTCGGCGCCTCCCGGCAAAAATTCTTTGCCGATGCGGAAGCGGCCAAGGTCCCCGTCGTGGTCCTGGACATTCCCCTCCTGTTCGAGACGGGTGGCGAGAAACGGGTCGACGCCGTGGTCGTGGTCTCGACCTCGCCGGAACTTCAGCGCCAGCGGGTGCTGGCGCGGGGAACGATGGACGAAGCAAAACTCGATGCCATCATCGCCAAGCAGATGCCCGACGCCGAAAAGCGCAAGCGCGCCGATTTCGTAGTGGATACGTCACACGGACTTGAGCCGGTGCGGGCGCAAATCAAGCACATCCTGGCCGAGGTCGTTAAGATGCCGCAGCGGCGAGCCTGATTCGCCGATTTTACACGGCCATCTCGATCATGCGCGAAATCGTTCTCGATACCGAAACCACCGGCCTCGATCCGCTCCGCGGCGATCGCCTGGTCGAAATCGGCTGTGTCGAGATCTTCAATCGCATGCCGACCGGACAGACCTTCCACCGCTACATGAACCCTGAAAGGGACATGCCGGCCGAGGCCTTTGCAGTGCACGGGCTGTCGGCCGAATTTCTGGCGACCAAGCCGCTGTTCCACGAGATCGTCGACGAGTTTCTGGAATTCATCGGCGATGCGCCGCTGGTGATCCACAACGCCTCGTTCGACATTAGCTTCATCAACGCCGAGCTCGACCGGATCAAGCGCGCAGCGATCCCGCGCGAGCGGCTGGTGGACACGCTGCTGCTGGCACGGCGCAAGCATCCCGGCGTGTCCAACCGGCTCGACGATCTCTGCTCGCGTTACGCGATCGACAATTCACACCGCACCAAGCACGGTGCGTTGCTCGATGCCGAGCTTCTGGCCGAGGTCTATGTCGACCTGGTCGGGGCGCGGCAGTCGCAGTTGCTGCTGGCCTCGGAAACCGAGGAAATTCGCGTCAGTGCAAGTGGCGAAGCGCCGCGGCGACAGCGCCTGGTGCCGCTCGCGCCGCGGGTTTCTGCTGCCGAACGCGAGGCCCATCGCACCTTCATCGCAACGCTCGGCGACAAGGCGATCTGGAACGAGTACCTGCCCGCTCCAGTTGCCGTGGCGGCCGGTCAGGCCTGACCGGCTTGGCCCTGAGCGGCCATCTGCCGCTCCATGTTCTGACGATACAGACCGACGAAGTCGACCGGATCTAGCATCAGCGGTGGGAACCCGCCGTCGCGGACCGCGGTCGCGATGATCTCGCGGGCGAACGGGAACAGCAGGCGCGGGCACTCGATCATGACCAGCGGATGCAAATTCTCCTTCGGCACATTGGCGATCCGGAACACGCCGGCATAGGCGAGCTCGAACGAGAACATCACCTTGCTCGCGGCCTCGGCCTTGCCCTCGACCGACAACGTCACCTCGAACTCATGTTCGCTGAGATTGTTGGCGCTGACATTGATCTGGATGTTGATCTGCGGCGGCTGGCTCTGCTGCTGGAGCGAGCTCGGCGCGTTCGGATTTTCGAACGAGAGGTCCTTGGTATATTGCGCCAGCACGTTGAGCTGGGGAGCCTGGGCCGCCTCGGGAGGGGTGCCGTTACCGTTGGTCATGAAAGTCTCTCCTTACCCGATTTGGGCTGAATTTCGCGGCGGTTGGCTAACATAGGGCCGCCTCATTCCACAAGGACGAACGACCCCCAGGTGAGGGATCGGAGTCGCGCCCGCAACTGTGACGTTCACCCCGATCTTTTGCGCGAAATTGCGCCCTAAACGATTGAAGAAGCGCGATTTCCGCGCAGGATCGGGTTTCCCCTTGGGCATAAAACGCGCTACACTCGGCACTGTGCCAAAAGGCGCCATTGGCCGGGCAAGATTTCGTGCCTACATCCCAGGGACCAGACGCGCGGACCTGAAATGGTGATGTAGACTTGCCGTTCCCCTATGGAACGGTCTACTGGCCGGATCGATTTTTCCCGGCAAGGACCTCTGATAAAGAGACCCTCGGAAAAGACCAGAAAGCGAATACGACGTGGACATCTACACCATCATCTTCCTGGCGCTGGCGGTCTTCATCTTTCTGCGGCTGCGCAGTGTGCTGGGGCAGCGCACCGGCAGCGAACGGCCGCCGTTCGACCGCAACGCGCTCCAAGGTGCCCAGGACAAGAACGTCGTGACCATGCCGGGCAAGGTGATCGACCAGGCCCCGCTGGCGCCGACGGCCGAGCCGACCCCGCCCACCGACCGCTGGAAGGGCCTGGCCGAGCCGGGCACCCCGCTCGCGCAGGGTCTCGACGCCATCGTCGACAAGGATTCCACCTTCGACCCACGCCATTTCATCTCGGGTGCCCGTGGCGCCTATGAGATGATCGTGCTGGCCTTCGCCAATGGCGACCGCCGCGCGCTGCGCGATTTGTTGTCGTCGGAAGTCTATGAGAGCTTCGAGGCCGCGATCAAGGAGCGCGAGAAGAACGAGCAGAAGACCGAGACGCGTTTCGTCTCGATCGACAAGGCCGAGCTCGTCGGCGCCGAGCTGCGCGACCGCACCGCCCAGCTCACCGTGCGCTTCGTCTCGCAGATGATCTCGGTCACCCGCGACAAGGCCGGCAACATCGTCGACGGCAGCGCCGACACGGTCGCCGACATCACCGACATCTGGACTTTCGCCCGCGACACCTCCTCTCGCGATCCGAACTGGAAGCTGGTTGGTACCGGAAGCGCGAATTAAGATCTTCTTGAAGACCAGCGCGACGGCGCTTTGCGCAGGTGTCGTCGTGCTGTCGTCGTTTTCGCTCGGCGCCGAGGCGGCGCGGCGCCACTACCGCAGTCACCACCGTCATCTTCCAACATTGCCTGCGGCCCCGCCGCGCGCCTTGCCCTATCCGCAGCTTTCGCTGCCGTTCGAGATTCCCGGCGCGCAATATCTGCCGCTGGCCTGGGCGGACGTGAAGGGCTGGAGCGACGATAATCATCTCGCCGCCTACAAGACCTTCCGCGCGAGCTGCCGTTCGATCAACACGCAGACCGGCGCGTCCGAGCCGAAAGCCGAAGCCAAAGCACTCGGCGCTTCGCTGAGTGAGCCCTGCCGGGTCGCCAAATCGCTCGAACTCACCGACGACGCCAGAGCCAAGACCTTCTTCGAGCAGAATTTTGCGCCGCTGCGCATCTCCCGTCTCGGTGAGCCCGACGGCTTCGTCACCGGCTATTACGAGCCCGTGCTCGAGGGATCGCGCACCCAGACCGACGTTTACAACGTTCCGGTCTATCGCCGGCCCTCCAACCTGTTCGTGCGTGGCTACAAGCAGGACTCGGTCAGCCTGCCCAACAAGGGCCCGGTCTATCGCAAGATCGGTCGCCGCAAGCTGGTGCCCTATTACGACCGCGGCGAGATCGAGGACGGCAAGATCGCCGGCCGCGGGCTGGAGATCGCCTGGCTCAAGGACCCGACCGATCTCTTGTTCGCACAGATCCAGGGTTCGGCACGGATCAAGTTCGACGACGGCGGCACGGTCCGGCTCAATTACGACGCCTATAACGGCTATCCTTACACGGCGGTAGGTCGCATCCTGATCGAGCGCGGCATCATTCCGAAGGAGGAGATGTCGATGCAGAAGATCAGGGAATGGATGGCGCAGAATCCGGATGGGGCCGAGGAATTGCGTCGCCAGAACCGCGCCTACATCTTCTTCCGCGAGGTCAATCTCTCCGACAAGGAGGAGGCGGTGGGCGCGCAAGGGATTCCGTTGACGGCCGGCCGCTCGATCGCGGTCGACAAATCGCTGCACGTCTACGGCACGCCGTTCTTCATCGAGGGCGAGCTGCCGATCGAGTCCGAACGCGCCAAGACGCCGTTCCACCGGCTGATGATCGCCCAGGACACCGGCTCGGCCATCATTGGACCTGCGCGCGCCGACCTTTATTTTGGCGCGGGCGCGGATGCCGGCCGCGTCTCCGGGCGGTTGCGCCATCCCATGCAATTCGTGATGCTGGTGCCGAAGAGCCTCGATCCCAGTGTGCGCGGCGCGCGATTGCCGGTGCCGGATCCGCGGCCGTCGGAAAAGATCGCAAAGCTGTTTCCGCAGCCCGATCCGGCGAAGCCCGCCTCTCCTGCTGCTGAGGCGACGGTCGACAAAAACGAAACGGTCGCCACTGCCGGTTCCGTCCCGCTACCGGTGCCGCGTCCGGCGATCGAGCCCGTTCGCGAACCGCAGCGGCCGGTGAAGAATCGCTCGCATCGGCAGCAATGAAGCGATCATCCCGTCCGCCCGTGCTGGAGCCCCGCCCCGTGCCGCGTCGCCGCGCCCTGAGCGAGGAGGAGCGCGAGCTGTGGGAGCTCGTTGCAAAGCAGGTGAAGCCGCTGAGGAAGCTTCGGGCGCCGAAGGCGCCCGCCGCGCCGCGCGCTGAATCCTCGCTTGCCGCCGAGGCGGCCAGACCTGCGTCAGCGTCAAGGCCGGTCGCGGCTGTCCCGGCGCCGCGCGTGGCAAAACCGTCCGTGCCGCCCTTGGCGCCGCTCGGCAAGCGCGAGCGCGCAAAGCTGTCGCGCGGACGACGCGAGATCGAGGCGCGGCTCGACCTGCATGGCATGACCCAGACGCGTGCCCATCGTGCGCTGACCGGCTTCCTGCACCGCGCCCATCACGACGGCCTGACCTTCGTCCTGGTCATCACCGGCAAGGGCCGCAGCGGCGGCGAAAGCGGCGTGCTCCGTCGCCAGGTGCCTGAATGGCTGAGCCTGCCGGAATTCCGCGCCTTCGTCGTCGGCTTCGAGGAGGCCCATATCGGGCACGGCGGCGAAGGTGCGCTGTATGTGCGAATTCGGCGGGCGAGGCACTAAACCTCTCCCGCTCGCAGCGGGAGCGGGAGCGCAGCTCCTAAAACGGCCGGATGATTCCGACGCGCGGGATCAACGTGATGATCAAACCGAAGATGTTGGTGTTGCGATCCTCCGCCTGAATCGGCGGCGCCTTCCGTGCGGCGGGCAGCATCTTCACCGCATGCAGGATCAGGAACATGCAGACCGCCCAGTTCGAGATCCAGCGCGAATAGTCGAACACCATGGCGAACATCACGAGATAAGCGAGACTGACGCCGATCAGCGCCGCGATCACGAGACGGCGATGCGTTTCGCTGGCGAGCGCGTTGATCAGGTTCGCAAAGAAGCGCCATAACGGCGTGTGCAGCCAGATCAAAAGTGCGAAGACCGGCACGCCGAGGATGTTGTGCGGCAGCCGGCCCCAGGTGTCGGCAACCTCCTTCGCCAGCGGCTGATACCAGATGTAGCTGAATTGCAGCAGGTCGGTGCGGGATGGATCGGCCATCCGGCTCTTGAGATGGGTGACGAATTCCGCCTCCGGGATCGGCATCGTTCCCAGAAATTGCGCCGCGAAGAACAATCCGGAGACGACCGCGAAGGCGGCGACACCGAACGCGACGTTGGTGCGACGGCAGCCGCAAGCCAGGTAATGTCTGATCACGACGATGGTGATGATCGTCGGCACATACATCAAGAGATGGATGTGGTGGATCAGGACGAGCATGATCGAGAACAGCGCAGCCGTCGCCACGAACAGCAATGAGCCCGCCGGCATCAGCAGCAGGACGATCGCCAGCGCACAGCCATAGATGTCGAAATGGCCGAGCGTATGCATGAAGTTCTTGAGGAAGAACGGCGAGCCCGCAGTGAAGACGAACAACGGCAGCGTCCTCGCGGTGAAGCCGAACGTGTTCTGGAACAGTCTTGCGTAAAGGCCCAGCGTTACCAGCCACGTCGCGCCGCCGAGCGCGAACACCAGCCATACCGGTACCTTCGCCGTGAACAGCGCGACGATCGCCCCGATCAGCGCGCGCTTGATGAAGCCGAAATGGTAGTCGACGAGAAGGTGGATATAGGGGACGTAAGGCGGCAGCTGGATCTTGTGGACGAACACGCCGACGAGGACGGCGGCGTTGATCGCGAGCAGCAGACGCCAGGGGTTTTGCAGGACGCTAGCGCGCATATGGCACTCGACGCGCGTCAATCTCCGCGGTCCCTCCGGACAAGCGCGCATAGCGAGCGCTGATCCCGGGCCCAAAACCACAGAAGGTCGTTTGAGCCGAAATCGGAGTCGCCATCTGTTTCAACAAGGACCGCCGGGGGTAATGGGTCCTGGCCCTCGCCAGGACGACAGCGGGATAGATAGCCGACCCCGACCGAATTACAAAATGAACCGGCTCAAATCCGCATTTTTGGCGAGGTCGCCGACGTGCTTCTGCACGTAATCGGCGTCGACCCGGACCGTCTCGCCATTGCGGTCGGGAGCGGTGAAGGAGATCTCGTCCAGCACCCGCTCCATCACGGTCTGGAGCCGCCGCGCGCCGATGTTCTCGACGGTGGAATTGACGGCGACCGCGACGTCGGCCAGCGCATCGATCGCGCTGTCGGTGATGTCGAGCGTCACGCCTTCGGTCAGCATCAAGGCGACATATTGCTTGATCAGCGAGGCTTCGGGCTCGGTCAGTATCCGGCGCATGTCGTCGCGGGTCAGCGCCTGCAATTCGACGCGGATCGGCAACCGGCCCTGCAACTCCGGCAACAGGTCGGACGGCTTTGCGACATGGAAGGCGCCGGAGGCGATGAACAGGATGTGGTCGGTCTTGACCGCGCCGTGCTTGGTCGAGACCGAGGTGCCCTCGATCAGCGGCAAGAGATCGCGCTGCACGCCCTCGCGCGAGACGTCGCCGCCGACGCGGCCGTCGCGCGCGCAGATCTTGTCGATCTCGTCCAGGAACACGATGCCGTTGTTCTCGACCGCGCTGATCGCCTCCAGCGTGAGCTGCTCGGTGTCCAAGAGCTTGTCGGATTCCTCGTTGACGAGAATTTCATGCGAGCCCTCCACCGTCAGCCGTCGCGTCTTGCTGCGGCCGCCCAGCTTGCCAAAGATGTCGCCGATCGAGATCGCGCCCATCTGCGCGCCCGGCATGCCGGGGATCTCGAACATCGGCATGCCGCCGCCGGACGACTGCGTCTCGATCTCGATTTCCTTGTCATTGAGCTCGCCGGCACGCAGCTTCTTGCGGAACGACTCCCGCGTCGCGGAAGAGGCATTGGCGCCGACCAGTGCATCGAGCACGCGCTCCTCGGCCGCGAGCTGCGCCCGCGCATGCACGTCCTTGCGCTTGCGCTCGCGCACCTGGACGATCGCGACCTCGACGAGATCGCGCACGATCTGCTCGACGTCGCGGCCGACATAGCCGACTTCGGTGAACTTGGTCGCTTCCACCTTCAGGAAGGGTGCATTCGCGAGCTTGGCGAGCCGCCGCGCGATTTCCGTCTTGCCGACGCCGGTGGGGCCGATCATCAGGATGTTTTTCGGCAGCACCTCCTCGCGCAAGGAGCCTTCGAGCTGCTGTCGCCGCCAGCGGTTGCGAAGCGCGATCGAGACGGCGCGCTTGGCATCGGCCTGGCCGACGATGAAACGGTCGAGTTCAGAAACGATTTCGCGGGGGGAGAAGTCTGTCATGGCACCTTAGCTAGGGTCAGATTCAGGCCGGGACAAGCCGCTTTTTTCAGCCATCAGATGATCGGCGGGCCGGATTGCCATTGCTTCACGGCCTCGATCGGATGGATCAGCATCAGAATATTCAGCGTCAGATTGTCGCGAATGTGGAGCGCCAGCATGATCTCGAAGGCGAGCCCGATCGCCACCGTTGCCGGCACCGGCAGCAGGCGTGCGGCGAGGAAGCCCAGCACCATGAACAGCGTGTCAGAGACCGAATTGACGATGCTGTCGCCGTAATAGTCCAGCGAAATCGTACCGGCACGGTAGCGTTCGATGATGAATGGCGAGTTCTCGACGATTTCCCAGGCGCCTTCGATCAGCATGGCGATGATCAGCCGCGCCGGCCATGACAAAGGCAGCGCGGGCAGCCGCGCGAACAGCAGCCAGGTCAGGCCGTAGAACAGGAAGCCGTGCAGGACGTGGGAGAAGCTGTACCAGTCGGCGACCTGTTGCGAATTCTCCGAGCTGTTCACCACGCCATGCCACAACTTCACATAGCCGCAGGTGCAGATCGGCACGCGCCCCGCCGCGAACAGGATGGAGGCCTGCAACGCCACCAGCAACAGCGCGATGCCGAGCCAGGCTTGCGGGGGTACGGCGAGCTTGCTCCGTTGCGTGTTCGCCAGCGTCACGGTTGACGCACCATCAACAGCGCCGGTCCGTCCGGCGTCTCGACCATGCGGTCGCGGACGAAGCCGGCCTTCGCATAGGCGCGTACCGCGCGTGCGTTGAGCGGATCAGGATCGGTCACGATCCGCGGCAGACCGGCGCGCAGCTGCGCGTCGACGAATTGGCGAATGAAGGCCGAGCCATGGCCGCGCGCGATCATGTCGCTTTCGCCGATGAACTGGTCGATCCCACGCGTGCCCTCCGGTTGCGGCCCAAAGCCCGTATTCCAGGCCGTCAGCCGGTAACACTGAAGATAGCCGAAGGGCTTGCCGTCGGCCAACACGATGAACTGGTCCATCGCCGGCTCGTCAAGATCGCCGCTGACCAGCTCAAGCTGCTCGTCCGGATCGCCCCACCATTCCCGCACATGCGCTTCGCCCAGCCACCGCCGGATCAGCGGCAGATCGGCCGTTGTCATCGAGCGGAAGGCGTAGGTGGGCGTCATCTAGCAGCCGCGGTGGCATTGCGCTCCCTCTCCCGCTTGCGGGAGAGGGTCGGGGAGAGGGTGCTTCCGCAATGGGACAATCCCCCAGAGGAGAGAGCCCCCACCCGGCGCTTCGCGCCGACCTCCCCCGCAAGCGGGAGAGGTTGCACCGAGCATCCGGACAAGCCTTCGGACAAATGACACTCCGCCTACCCGCTCGCGAGGCTCTCGATCGTCACATTCCGGTTGGTGTAGACGCAGATGTCGGCAGCGATGTCGAGGGAGCGGCGGACGATGGTCTCGGCGTCCTTATCGGTGTCGAGCAGGGCGCGGGCCGCCGCGAGTGCATAATTACCGCCGGAGCCGATCGCCATCACGCCGGCCTCAGGCTCGAGCACGTCGCCGGTGCCGGTCAGGACCAGGGAGACGTCCTTGTCGGCCACGATCATCATGGCCTCCAGCCGCCGCAGGTAACGGTCGGTGCGCCAGTCCTTGGCGAGCTCGACCGCGGCCCGGGTCAGCTGCCCCGGATATTGCTCCAGCTTGCTCTCCAGCCGCTCAAAGAGCGTGAAGGCGTCGGCGGTGGCGCCGGCAAAGCCGCCGATGACGTCGCCCTTGCCGAGCTTGCGGACCTTCTTGGCGTTGGACTTGATCACGGTCTGGCCGATCGAGACCTGGCCGTCGCCGCCAACCACCACCTTGCCGCCCTTGCGGACCGTCAAAATCGTGGTGCCGTGCCAGCTAGGGGAGCTGTTCTGGGAATCCTGCATGAATGACCCTCGTTGTCGGCCTGATTTAGGCGGTCGGGGCCAAAGGGACAACCGGCGGACAACCGGCGCACAACGGCCGCTCCGGGCCTAATTCGCTCACCATAGGCAGAAGTAGAGGCCCGGCGAGCCGTTCCCGCAGTAGCGAAGGCGTCATTTGGCTGGTAAAAGACCGGCGTTTTCGGCCCCGAACAGCATGATTTGGAAAAGCGGATATCGCTTTTCCGACCGAGATCATGCTGAAATGAAAGCGAAAGCCTTCAATGCGCACCGCGACGATCAAGCGCAAGACCAAGGAAACCGACATCGAGGTCACCGTGAACCTCGATGGCACCGGCGTGGCCAATATCGCGACCGGCATCGGCTTTTTCGACCATATGCTCGATCTCCTCGCCCGCCATTCCCGCATCGACCTCACGATCAAGGCGGTAGGCGACCTGCACATTGATCATCACCATACCACCGAAGACACCGGCATTGCGCTCGGCCAGGCGGCCAAGCAGGCGCTCGGCAACATGGCGGGTATCACCCGCTATGCCAGCGTGCACATGCCCATGGACGAGACGCTGTCGCGCGTGGTCATCGACATCTCGGGCCGCCCGTTCCTGGTGTTCAAGGCCCACTTTCCCCGCGACAAGATCGGCGAGTTCGACACCGAGCTGGTGCGCGAGTGGTTCCAGGCCTTCGCCATCAACGCCGGCGTGACTCTCCACGTCGAGACCCTATATGGCGATAACAGCCACCATATCGCCGAGTCCTGCTTCAAGGGTCTGGCGCGGGCGCTGCGCACCGCTGTCGCGATCGATCCGAAGGCTGTGGGCGAGATCCCGTCCACCAAGGGCTCGCTCGGCGGCTGACATCTTCGGCCGGCGGCACGCGCCGCTTGCGGTATCACTGAATTTAGAGAACGGGGCATCACCATGCCTGTCTACACAGTTCATGCTCCCTCCCCTGCCGGAGCCGATTTGCGCGCGACCGACAAGTTCGTCTTCGTGCGCGACGGCTTCCACTTTTGGGCGATGATCTTCGGCCCGCTCTGGCTGCTGTGGAATCGGCTGTGGCTGGCGCTGATCGGCTGGGTGATCTTCGTGGCCGCGTTCAATGCGGGGCTGTCCAGCCTGGGTGTTGGACGCAGCTCGATCTTCTTCGCCAATATCATCGTCGCGCTGCTGATGGGCTTCGAGGCCTCGAGCCTGCGCCGCTGGACTCTCTCACGCGGCAAATGGCGGCAGCTCGACGTCGTGATTGCCGACAAGGAAGACACTGCCGAGCATCGCTTCTTCGAACGTTGGAGCCAGAAGCAGCACGGCATCGTCAACGATCAATGGGCCGTCGATCGCGGCGGCCCGCCGCCGACCCGTAGCGTGCCGGGTCAGCAATTCTCGAACCCGCCGCCGTTGCCGGCGGGCGGCATCATTGGGTTGTTTCCAGAACCGGGAGGGTCAAGATGAGCGTCGCCATCATCGATTACGGTTCGGGCAATCTGCATTCCGCCGCCAAGGCCTTCGAACGTGCCGCGCGCAGCCTGGAGGACCCGCAAAAGGTATTCGTTACCAGCGATCCGGACCAGGCCTACAGCGCCGACCGTCTGGTGCTGCCGGGCGTCGGCGCTTTCGCCGATTGCCGGCGCGGACTTGACGCCGTCAACGGCATGGTTGAGGCCATCACCGAAGCGGTGCGCGTCAAGGCGCGGCCGTTCTTCGGCATCTGCGTCGGCATGCAATTGATGGCGAGCCGCGGCAAGGAGCACGTCACGACGGAGGGGCTGAATTGGATCGGCGGCGACGTCGAGAAGATCACGCCGCGCGACGAAAACCTGAAGATCCCGCACATGGGCTGGAACACGCTCGAGGTGCTGCGCGAGCATCCGGTGCTGAACAAGCTGCCGCTTGGCCCCAAGGGCCAGCACGCCTATTTCGTGCACTCCTATCACCTCAACCCCGCCAACGAGGCGGACGTGCTGGCGCGCGCCGACTATGGCGGGCCCGTCACCGCGATCGTCGCGAAGGACACCGCGATCGGCACGCAATTCCACCCCGAGAAGAGCCAGCGGTTCGGGCTGGCCCTGATCTCGAACTTTTTGCGATGGAAACCGTGATGAATTCGACGGCTTTCACCTCGTCATTGCGAGCGAAGCGAAGCAATCCAGCGTCTTTGCGCGGCGGCAGTCTGGATTGCTTCGCTGCGCTCGCAATGACGGAGTGCATAGCTGACAGGTCCGTTCCTACGATGGGGACGGGAGCAGGTGCAACATGATTCTCTTCCCCGCGATCGATCTCAAGAACGGCCAGTGCGTGCGTCTCGAGCAAGGCGACATGGCGCGCGCCACCGTATTCAATCTCGATCCCGCGGCGCAGGCGCAGAGCTTCGCCGCGCAGGGCTTTGAGTATCTCCACGTCGTCGATCTCGACGGCGCCTTTGCCGGCAAGCCGGTCAATGCGCAGGCCGTCGAGGTGATGCTGAAGACGATCAAGATTCCGGTGCAGCTCGGCGGCGGCATTCGCGATCTCGCGACGGTTGAAGCCTGGCTCGGCAAGGGCATCACCCGCGTCATCATCGGCACCGCCGCGGTGCGCGACCCTGAATTGGTGAAGGCGGCGGCGAAGCAATTCCCCAGCCGCGTCGCGGTCGGGTTAGACGCCCGCGACGGCAAGGTCGCTGTCGAAGGCTGGGCCGAGACCTCGCAGGTCACAGTGCTGGAGATCGCGCAGCGGTTCGAGGACGCCGGCGTTGCCGCCATCATCTTCACCGACATCGCACGCGACGGTCTGCTCAAGGGCCTGAATCTGGACGCGACCATTGCGCTGGCGGACGCGATTTCGATTCCGGTGATCGCCTCCGGCGGCCTTGCTTCGATCGAGGACGTCAAGGCGATGCTGACGCCGCGCGCCAAGAAGCTCGCCGGCGCGATCGCAGGCCGCGCGCTCTATGATGGCCGGCTTGATCCCGCCGCCGCCCTCGCTTTGATCCGTAACGCGCGCTAGGAGGCATCCAATGTTCAAGGTGCGCGTGATCCCCTGCCTCGACGTCAAGGACGGAAGGGTCGTCAAGGGCGTGAATTTCGTCGATTTGCGCGATGCCGGCGACCCTGTCGAGGCCGCAATCGCCTATGATGCCGCTGGGGCCGACGAGCTTACCTTCCTCGACATCACTGCGACCCATGAGAACCGCGGCATCATGCTTGATGTGGTCCGGCGCACGGCAGAAGCCTGCTTCATGCCTGTCACCGTCGGCGGCGGCGTGCGTGAGGTCAACGACATCAAGACGCTGCTGCGCGCCGGCGCCGACAAGGTCTCGATCAATAGCGCCGCGGTATCACGGCGGGAGTTCGTCAAGGAAGCGGCCGAAAAATTCGGCGAGCAATGCGTGGTGGTGGCGATCGATGCCAAGCGCGTCAAGCGTCCGGGCGGCGACCGCTGGGAGATCTTCACCCATGGCGGGCGCAATTCGACCGGCATCGATGCCATCGAATATGCCCAGGAAGTGGTCTCGCTCGGCGCCGGCGAGATCCTGCTCACCTCGATGGATCGCGACGGCACCAGGCAGGGCTTTGACATTCCGCTGACCCGCGCGATCGCCGACAGCGTCTCCGTTCCGGTGATTGCCTCGGGCGGCGTCGGCAATCTTGACCATCTCGTCGACGGTATCCGCGACGGGCACGCCACCGCCGTGCTGGCGGCCTCGATCTTCCACTTCGGGGAATTCACCATCCGCGAAGCCAAGGAGCATATGGCACGGCGCGGGCTGCCCATGCGCCTCGATGCCTGACGACTCCCGTTCGTAAAAGTGCTACACGAGCCGTGTGGGACGGCTCGTTCGGCCGTATCGCGTTTTCCGAGTATTCCGTATGCCGCGTTTCACGATCCATGATCTGGCCGAGACCATCGATGCCCGCGCGGCCGCCGGTGGCGAGGCCTCCTATACCCGCAAGCTTCTGGACAAGGGCGCCGAGCATTGCGCCAAGAAGTTCGGTGAGGAGGCAGTCGAAACCGTAATCGCAGCAGTCGAAAACGATCGCGCGCATCTGATCGCCGAGAGCGCCGATCTGCTCTACCATTTCCTTGTGCTGCTCAAGGCCCGCGGCGTAAAGCTGGAGGAGGTCGAGGCCGCGCTGGACAAGCGGACGTCGATGTCAGGGTTGGAAGAAAAGGCGTCGCGCAAGAGCGGCAACTAGCCGAGGTGGAAAGATCGCGTCATGGATATCCGCGCACCCGAGCAGCAGTATAATCCGTACCGCGTCTATACGCGCGAAGAATGGGCGCGCCTGCGCGACGACACGCCGATGACGCTGGAGCCGGGCGAGTTCGACCGGCTGCGCTCGCTGCACGACCGCCTCGACCTCCAGGAGGTCGAGGACATTTACCTGCCGCTGTCGCGCCTGCTCTCGATCTACGTCGATGCGATGCAGCGCCTGTATTACGCCGAGCGGCAATTCCTCAACATCCGCGACCGCAAGGTGCCCTATATCATCGGCGTTGCCGGCTCGGTCGCGGTGGGCAAATCCACCACGGCCCGCGTGCTCCAGGCCCTCTTGGCGCGCTGGTCGCCGCGCCCGAAGGTCGAGCTGATCACCACCGACGGGTTTCTCTACCCCAACGCGGTGCTCGATCGGCAGGGCATCATGCAGAAGAAGGGTTTTCCCGAGAGCTACGACCTGCCACTGCTGCTCAGCTTCCTCTCCGACATCAAGTCCGGACGTCGTCATGTGCGCGCGCCGGTCTATTCGCATCTGACCTACGACATCGTGCCGAACCAGTGGGCCGAGATCGACCAGCCCGACATCCTGATCGTCGAAGGCGTCAACGTGCTGCAGACGGGCAAGCTGCCGCGCGACGGCAAGGCGGTGCCTGTGGTCTCCGACTTCTTCGATTTCTCGGTCTATATCGACGCCGACGAGGCGGCGCTGCGGCAATGGTACATCAAGCGCTTCCTGGCGCTGCGCGACACCGCCTTCACCAACCCGAAATCCTACTTCAACCGCTACGCGCTGTTGTCGGATGAGGAAGCCACCGCCACCGCGATCGCGATCTGGGAGCGCACCAATCTCGCCAATCTCGAGGACAACATCCTGCCGACCCGGCCCCGCGCGACGCTGATCCTGAAGAAGGGCGCCGACCACACGGTGGAGAGCGTGGCGCTCAGGCGGCTGTAATCGCGCCGGTGAACATGGCCCCCCTGGCTGGTTGGGCTGAGTGTCTTTTGTTGCAGACCTAAAATCGGTATTCCGCTATGCCTTCAAGAACGGCGGAGAGGCACTATGGTTGATCGTCTCAGAAGCGCTGCGGAGCAGCTTGAAGCTCCGATCTGCCCGGACTGCCACATCGAGATGAAGTGGTTTCGCTCCGAACTGCTGGCGGACGAGCCGACGCCGATCATCGCGCATCTTTTCGTGTGCCCACATTGCAAGCGCGCGGCAAAAGCGGACACCATCTTCAAAGCCGACCGAGCGCCGCCTGATAAGCTCACTGCGCCGCGTTTTCTTTCGCATGCCGACGGACTGAGTCCCGCCCGACGGCACGGGGCATGCTCGGCTCCCGACCTGGCCGTTACCCTAGCTGGCACGCCGCCGCTGGTTGGCTCACTTGCCTGCCTTCGTATTCCAGTCCGCTAGCCTGATGCGCCCCGCAAAGATGGCGGGGCCGGAGCTGCTGGCCTTGTAGACGAAGGCTTCGCCTTCCTGCACGTCGCCGGCCTCCTTGCCGAAGGCATCGGCGATGTTCGTCTTATGGGTGATCAGGAACGTGTTGGTGCTGGCCTTCGGCGGCGTATCGACGAGATGACGCACGGCTTGGCCCGCCTTTGCATTTGCACCCGTCGGGTTGGCCATTCCCGACGCACTGGCGTTGCTGCTGTCCGTTAGCGCATCGACCGGCTTGACCTCGCGGCCGGAGATCAGCTTGCCCGCCTCGACCGCGCGGTTCAGCCGGCTGGTGTAGACCTCGCCGATCGGAATCGCGAGATCCTTGACCGCTGTCCCGATCTGACGCGCCATGTCCCTGCCCTTTTCACTGAGCTGGCGCTGCGCGCTCATGTCGTCGAATTTGAAAGGGTAGACGTCCTTTTGGCTGTCATCGGTGGCGGTGTGCCGAAACACCAGCACGTAGCCGCCTTGCTTGAGCGATGTGATGAGTTCCGGCGTATCGGCCGCGGTGTGTCGGGAAATTCCAGCGATAAGGACAATGAGTGCGAGGCGGCAAAGCACGTTCATGCGCAAAGTCCCCTATTGCAAAACGTCCCCTCGGGGATGGTGACGCGCAACGAGGCCGATTTCAATTATCGACTGCCGGTCGGGCCGAGGTTTTCGTGAAATTCTGGATCAGACACTCAGGTGGCGGGACGCGGCCAGCCCCGCCAGCGCCTGATCCAGCTTCTCGCGGTCGAGCGGCTTGATCAGGAATCCATTCATGCCTGCCTCGAAGCAAGCGTAGCGGTCCTCGACCAGCGTATTGGCGGTGAGCGCCAGGATCGGCATGCGCTGGCGACCCATGGCCGCCTCATGCGCGCGAATGCGCTTTGTCGTCTCAATGCCGTCGAGCTGCGGCATCTGGATATCCATCAGCACGAGATCATAGGGCGTGCCGGCCGATGAGGCGGCGAGCCAGGATTCCAGCGCCGCCTCGCCGTGGATAGCGATGACGACGCGGTGGCCGAGTTTCGTCAGCAGCGAGCGCATCAACAGCGCATTGATCTCGTTGTCCTCGGCAACGAGGATCGACAGCCCTTTCGCCGGCGTTGCAGTTTTGGATTCGGCCAATGGCTGCGGTGCGAGCTCGGGCGAGGCGACCTCCGGCGTCAGCGAAAGGCGTGTCGCGAGCGAGGCGGCGCGCAGCGGCTTCACCAGGAATCCGGTGAAGGCCGGGGACAGTTCCTCATGGCGCGAGCTCGAGGTCAGCAGCACCAGGCGCTGCATCGCATGCGCCCGCGCGGTTTCGCCGAGATGGTCGGAAGCGGCGGGACCGATCGCGCGATCGACCAGCATGGCGTGCCATGAACGCTCCGGCAGCAGCGCTTGAGCCACGGCGGCGTCCGCCACCATGCAGGTCTGACCGCCCCAGCGCTCCAGGCGCCGTGCGATCAGCGACGCCTCGATGCCCTCGGCGACGAGGAGAATCGGCTTGCCGGCGAGTTCGGGGCAGGCGAATGCCGTCTGTCCGCTACCTGCTTGTGACGGGGCTAGCGGCACCGCGACCTCGAAGGTCGACCCCCTGCCCGGTTCGCTCTCGAGCGTGATCCGGCCGCCCATGCGCTTGACGATGCGCTCGCTGATGGACAGGCCGAGTCCGGTGCCGCCATAGGTGCGCGCGACGCGCTCGTCCGCCTGCTCGAACTCCCGGAAGATGCGCGATTGCGCTTCCGGCGCGATGCCGATGCCGGTGTCGCGGACCAGGAAGCTGATCTCGTTCGGCCGGATGCCGGGCTCGACGATCAGCGCGACGCCGCCGCTCGCGGTGAACTTGATGGCGTTGCCGGCGAGGTTGAGCAGCACCTGGCGCAGCCGCGCGGCGTCCCCCACCACCTCGAGCGGCAGGCGCTCGTCGATATAGGACGCGATCTCGAGAGTCTTGGCCTGCGCACGCGGCGCCAGAAGCTCGGTGATCTCCTCGACCAGCGTGGACAAGGCGAACGGACGCTGCTCGAGATCGAGCTTGCCGGCTTCGATCTTGGAATAATCGAGCAGCTCCTCGATCAGCGCCATCAGTGCTTCGCCCGAAGTTTTCACCGCCCTGGCGTAGGTCGTCTGCTCCGGCGTCAGCGTGGTGTCGAGCAAGAGGCTGCCCATGCCGATGATGCCGTTGAGGGGCGTGCGGATTTCGTGCGAGGCCATCGCGAGGAAACGCGACTTCGCGCGGTTGGCGGCATCGGCCTGATCGCGCGCGTCGGACAAAGCGCGCTCGGTCTCGGTGCGGTCGGTGACGTCGCGCCCGACGCTCTGCAATTCGGCGGGCTGGCCGGCATCGCGGCGCACATAGCCCTCGCGCCAGGCGATCCAGCGCGCACCGAGCGGGGTTGCGATTTTCTGGTCGTGAACGCGCGTGCCGCTGCTCTCGCGCGCGCTGTCGCCCTGCTCCAGCACGTCGAAGTCGAAGCGTGTGCCGACCAGCGCGCTCCGGGCCTGTCCGGCCAGCGCGCAATAGGCGTCATTGGCAAAGGTGATGCGGCCGCTCGTGTCGCGCAGCACGATCAGGTCGCCCTGCTGCTCGAACAGGCTGCGGGCGCGCTCTTCGGCTTCCTTGAGCTCCCAATTGCGGTCGATCAGCGCCTCGTTGTGGGCGGCGAGCGAACGCAGCCGCTTGTTGACGAAGCGCAGCCGCATGCTCAGCGTCGCAAGACCAAGGCACGCCAGCGCGAACAGGAAGCTCGCGCCGATCGCAAAGGCGTTGGGATCGTAGCCGGAATTCTCGGACCGGCTGCCGGAGACGAAGCCATAGGCGGCGCCGAACGTCGCCGAGAAGATCATGAAGGAGCGGAGCGCGAAGGCGATACGGGGATGCTGTCGCCTGAAGCGGCGCATGCGCACCTTGATCCGGAACGTCCGACCCATCGCCACCGACCCTTGTCCGAAACCCCGTGCCCGCCGTGTGCGACGATGTCGCGTCGACCTTGCGAACAGCTTGAGGCTTTGGCGCCGCCTCCAAACAGGGTTGACGAGGTGTTAACGCTTCAGAGCATGATCCGCAAAAGTGTGCAGCGATTTTCCAAAAAGGTCATGCGCAAACAAGAAGCTAAAGCGCGATCGTGATCTCACCGCGGTTTAGAGTGAGGCGGCCTGCAGGCGGCCATGGCCGCCGCGGGCGCCGACGATCAGCGCCGCGGCCTCGCGCTGCGAGAACGTCTTCGAGCGCACATAGATGCGGTAATCGGCCGGCCCTTCGGTGGAGAGATAGATTACCTGGCCGCCGTCGACGGGCTGCGCGGCGATTGAGACCAGGCGTGTCCACGGATTGCCCTGGCAGGATTCCGATTCCGAGCCGAGGCCGTCGTCGACCACCGCGAAGTCCGCAGCGTCCGCATTGTCGGTGACCTGGACCCGTACCGTGGCCTGCGCGGGATCATCGGTGAAGGCGACATGCACGCCGGCGGTCCAGAACAGGGAGGTGAGCTCGACCGAGGACTCGCCCAGGGCAATGCAGGGATGCGAGACCGATCCGATCTCGCCGCGGGCGAACACCGCCGCCGCCAACAGGGGAACAACCGAGGCCAGGATCTTGAAACGCAACATGACACTCTACTCGCCCGCCCCTCGGGAACTCGAGTTGGAAACACATGGGGCTTATGGTTTGCAGAGCGTAAAGGAAACTCGTTACCGCCGGGTTGATGCGCGTGTGCTTCACGCCATCTGCCGCACATCCTCCGCGAGTGCGCGGTAGGATAGCGCTTCGGCGAGGTGCAGCCGGCCGATCTTGTCCGCGTTGTCGAGATCGGCCAGTGTGCGCGCGACCCGCAGCACGCGGTGATAGCCGCGCGCCGACAGCCGCATGGTCTCCGCCGCGTCCCGCAATAGCTTGGCGCCTTGCGCATCCGGTTTTGCGATCTCTTCGAGGACCGAGGCCGGCGCCTCGGCATTGGTACGGACGTTCGGCAGGCCGGCATCCGCATAACGCGCAAGCTGGATGTCGCGTGCCGCCGCCACGCGCGCGGCGACTTCGGCGGAGCCTTCCGCCGGCGGCGGCAGAATCAAATCGGCCGCGGTCACCGCCGGCACCTCGATGCGCAGATCGATGCGATCCATCAACGGACCGGAGATGCGCGCCTGGTAGTCGCCGGTGCAGCGGTCGATGCGGCCGCGCTTGCAGGCATAGCCCGGCTCGAACGCGTTGCCGCAGCGGCACGGATTCATCGCGGCCACCAGCATGAAGCGGGCAGGGTAGGTGACGCGATGATTGGCGCGCGACACCGCGACCTCGCCGTTCTCCAGGGGCTGGCGCAGCGAATCCAGCACGCGCGGATCGAACTCCGGCAGCTCGTCGAGGAACAGCACACCCTGATGCGCCAGCGAGATCTCGCCGGGTTTGGCGCGCACGCCGCCACCGGTGAGCGCGGCCATGCTGGCGGAATGATGCGGCGAGCGGAACGGCCGCCGCGCGGTCAGCGCGCCGCCCTCGATCTCGCCGGCGACGGACGCGATCATCGAGACTTCGAGCAGTTCGCCGGGCGACAGCGGCGGCAGGATCGAGGGCAGGCGCGCCGCCAGCATCGATTTGCCGGCGCCGGGCGCGCCGATCATCAGCAGGTGATGTCCGCCCGCGGCTGCGATCTCCAGCGCCCGCTTGGCGCTCTCCTGGCCCTTGATATCGCGCAGGTCGAGGGACGAGGCGGCGGCCTCATGCACCTTCGGTGAGGGCCGCGACAGCACCTGCGTGCCCTTGAAATGGTTGGCGATCTGAATGAGTGATTGTGCGGCCATGATCTGGATGTCCGGGCTCGCCCAGGCCGCCTCCGAGCCGCAGGCTGCCGGGCAGATCAGGCCCTCCTCGCGCGCATTGGCGCCGATCGCGGCGGGCAGGACACCTGCGACCGGCGCGATCGATCCGTCGAGGCCGAGCTCGCCGAGAACTGTGAAGCCGGTCAGTGCATCGGGCGGGATCGCGCCGATCGCCGCCATCAGCCCGAGCGCGATCGGCAGGTCGTAATGGCTGCCCTCCTTGGGCAGGTCGGCCGGGGCCAGATTGACGATGATCCGCCGCGCCGGCAGCGCCAGCCCCGAGGCGATCAGAGCCGAACGGACCCGCTCGCGTGCCTCCGACACCGCCTTGTCCGGCAGGCCGACGATGGCGAAGGCCGGCAGCCCCGGGGCGACCTGCACCTGCACGTCGACCGCACGGGCCTCAATCCCCTCAAAGGCGACGGTAGAAACCCGCTGAACCATGCTCGAACCAGCCTGCCCTTTCGCGCAATTAGGGGTAGCAGAGCCTAGCGCCTTTCGCAAGAACAATACGGGAACATGCCCTAGGACCGAGAAAATCCTACCCGATCGTAAACGTGAAGCGGACACTACACCTCGAATGCGAGCGGCTCTCCTCAGCACATTCCAACGAATGTCCGCTACTCCTACCCTTGCGGGATGGGCCGTGGTCTAACGGGTGAAGAATTCAAATGCTTGCAAATCGCCGGAGAAGCGAACGTCGGGTATGCAGCCGGCTCGCCAAAATCCACTTTGGCGCGGGCTCGCTGCCGCGCGACTGCACGATCACGGATATCTCGGATGGCGGCGTGAAAGTGGTGGCGGAATTCCTGGAAGTGCCGCCGCAATTCACCATCATCTTCGCGCCCGATTATTCCCGCCAATGCCGCCTGCGCTGGCGCATCGGCTGCGAGTTCGGCGCGGAGTTCGTCGATTAGGCCTTAATGGCCGCGCCTCCTTAACGGGGCTTTAGCGTTAATGGGTAAGCATCTCTGATCAGTCGCCGAGTGATCAGAGTATGTCCAAGCGTCCGTCTCCCGCCTCTCCTTCGGCGAAATTCCTGCTTCCCGCGTTGATGGTGCTTGTCCTCGCCGGCTGCCAGACCAATGGCATCGAGGATGTCACCGGCGCGCTCGGCGTTAGATCTGAAGCCAGTGTGAAGGCCGACGCCAAGCCGGACATGGACACCTTGCGCGAACGCTATCGCGCCAAGCCCGGTGATCCCGGCGTTGTGCTCGCCTATGGCAAGGCGCTGCGCGAGAGCGGCCAGCGGGCGCAGGCGGTCGCGGTGATGGAGCAGGCCGTGCTCGGCCATCCCAGCAACAAGGCATTGCTCGCCGGCTATGGCCGCGCGCTCGCCGACAACGGCAATTTCCAGCAGGCCTTCGACGTCCTCGGCCGAGCGCATACGCCCGAGGATCCGGACTGGCGCATCCTGTCGGCGCAGGGCGCGGCGCTCGATCAGCTCGGCCGCAATGAGGAGGCGCAGCAATATTATGCGACCGCCTTGAAGATCGTGCCCGACGAGCCGCAGGTTTTGTCCAATCTCGGCCTGTCTTACATGCTCCAGAATAATCTGCCGCGGGCGGAGGAAACGATGCGCCGCGCGCATGAGCGCAATCCCGCCGATTCCCGCGTGCGCGCCAATCTCGCGCTGGTGCTGGGGCTGGAAGGAAAGCAAGCCGAGGCCGAGGCCATCGTGAAGGCCGACCTGCCGCCGGACCAGGCGGCGGCAAAGGTCACGGCGCTGCGGCAATTGCTGGCGAAGAAGCAGCAGCGGGCGGACAAATAGCTCGCGCCGTTTGGATTCTCGTTTTTGGCGCGCTTTCTTGACGCGAACCGGGATCCGTCGCTCGAAAACGCTTGCCGCCCCTACGACGCCTTGCGATGCGGGGCGGATCCGCGGCCCGACCTGCCCTTCAGCTTCTTCAGCAGCGGGCCGAGCAGCGAGCGCTTCGGCTTCTTCACCTCGCCGCGGCCGGCGAGGCGGTTGGCCATGTTCTGGAACAGAAGGGTGGTGCGGTGGCTCTTGGAGACCTCCGCGATCATCTGGCCGTTGTTGGCGGCGGTCGAGAACAGCTTCGAATCGAACGGGATCACCGCGAGCGGCTGGCTCTCCATGGTCTTGGCGAAAGCTTTGACCTCGATCTCCGCGCGCTTGTGCATGCCGACCTGGTTGAGACAATACAGCGGCGGCCGGTCGTTCGGGCGCGCCGCCTTGAGCACGCTCAGCATGTTCTTGGTGTTGCGCAAATTGGCGAGATCGGGCTCGGCCACGATCACGATGTCGTCGGCGTTGACCAGCGCCCGCCGCGTCCAGCCCGACCATTGGTGGGGTACGTCGAGCACGATGCAGGGCGTGGTCATGCGCAGCGTGTCGAACACCGCATCAAAAGCTTCGGCGCCGAAATCGTAGACGCGGTCGAGCGTCGCGGGGGCGGCCAGCAGGCTGAGGCGCTCGGTGCATTTGGCAAGCAGGCGCTCCATCAGCGCCGTGTCCGGCCGGTCCTGCGATAGCACCGCGTTGGCGATGCCCTGCAGCGGATCCTGATTGTAGTCGAGGCTCGCAGTACCGAAGGCGAGGTCGAGATCGATCACGACGGAATCGAGCGCGAGGTCGCGGGCGATGGTCCAGGCCACATTGTGCGCGACGGTGGACGCGCCGACGCCGCCCTTGGCGCCGACCACCGCGATGACGCGGCCGGTGATGATGGCTTCGGATGCCGAGAACAGGCTACAGATCGAGCGGACGACGTCGAGGGTTTCGACTGGCCCGACCACGTAGTCGTTGACGCCGCGGCGGACCAGCTCGCGATAGGGCGCGGTGTCGTTGGGATTGCCGATCACCACGACGCGGGTGCCGGGGTCGCAGACGCCGGCGAGGTCGTCGAGCCCCTCCAGGATGTCACGCGTGCCGTCGGATTCGATCACGATCACGTTCGGCGTCGGCATCGTTTCATAGACTTCGATTGCCGCAGCGAGACCACCGTCCCTGGCAGTGAGATGCGCCTTGGCGAGCCGCCGATCCTCCCCCGCCGCGGTCACCGCGGCGAGCGTCTGCTCGGTCTCGCAAAAAGCCTGCACCGAGATGCGAGGAACCGGTGCAATGTGTTCGTCGGGGTGCCGCGGATCGTCCGCTTCTTCGTCGTGGATGCCAGTCATTTGCCGGTGTCGCTGAGTTTGGCCTTGTCGGCCTCGGGATAGGAGGTCGCGGTCGTCGAGCCCTTGCGATAGCGGTCGAAGGCGATGTCGCGCCGTGCGGTGTAGGCGGGCGTCTCGGCGCGCGGCTGCTCGAGGTCGGCCGGATTGTCGATCATGGCCGCGAGGTTGCGCTGGCTGGCGCAGCCCAGATTGAAATACGGCCGGTTCTCATTGTAGCCGGGGTCGAGGATGTTCGGACCAACGTCTTCCGGCCACAACCCGCAGGGTCCGGCCACTGCGCTGAGTTTGGAATAGCTCAGCCGGATCGTCGGCAGGAGGCCGGGGTCTTCGGGACGATAGGGATGCTGGAGGATGGCGCGCGAGGGCACGTCGCCGGATGCGAGCACGGAACGGATTTCTCGATAAGTCGCCGCCGCGGCACGCGAATTCGCGGTGTCGACGGGCACGTCGACGACGACGGAGCCGGTGCCTTCGCGCATCCAGTCCCGGGCAATGCCTGCGACATCCGCGTGCTGCGCGGCCGAGAGGCCGCCGCGCGCCTTGCCGACGAAGATCACGATCGAGCGCCTACCCTCCTGCACCGCGATCGGGTGGCGCTGGCGATAGTCGGTCGGCACTGTCTGAGTGACGATTTCACCGGTGGTGTTGCACGCGCCCAGCATGACGGACAGCCCCGTCAGCACCAGCGCGACGCTCAAAGGGCGGCGTCGGTCGGCTATCGTCCTCGTCATCGCTTGATTCCCCTCTTGCCCCGTTTCTGCTCCGGTCCCCAGGCCGTCCGCTCGTCGTCAATCGATGATGAAGCCGAAATCGCCGGGCGTGCCGTTGATGGGATCGACGCGGCGCGTGATGCCATAAAGGCGGTTCATGCGGCCGAGCAGCGCCGTCTGCGCGTCGGAGGCCGGCGCGAAACCGTCGTCGGGCCGCGACAATTCCTTCTGGGCGACGGCGCGCACCACATAGGGCGTCACGATCACCATCAACTCGGTTTCGTTGTTGACGAAGTCCTGGCTGCGGAACAGCGCGCCGATGATCGGCACCTGGTCGACGCCGGGCAGGCCGTTGATCGCCTGCTTGGTCTGCTGCTGGATCAGGCCGGCCATCGCCATCGAGCCGCCGGAGGGAATTTCCAGTGTCGTTTCGGCTCGGCGGGTCTGAACCGAGGGGATGGTGATCGAGTTGCTCGAGGTCGAGGACACCGCCTGCGTCAGTGTGATCGCGTTCGTATTCGACAGCTCCGAGACCTCGGTCATGACGCGCAGGCTGATGCGGCCTTCGCTGAGCACGACCGGCGTGAAGTTCAGGGAGATGCCGAACTTCTTGTAGGTGACCTGGGTGGTACAGACGTGGGTGACCGGATCGCAGGAATAGCCGGCCGGAATCGGGAATTCGCCGCCGGCGATGAAGGTGGCGGATTCGCCCGAGATCGCGGTCAGGCTCGGCTCGGCGAGCGTACGCATGACGCCGGCGCTTTCCATCGCACGCATCGTGGCGCTGACGGTGGCGACGCCCTTGGCGAGACCGGCGACTCCAAGTCCGTTGCTCGCGACGATCGGTCCGCCAGACACCGAGAACGGGTTGGAATTGTTGAAATTCACCACCGCGGTGCCGGCGTTCAGGCTGGCGCTGAGATCCACGCCCAGCTGCTTGACGATATCGCGGCGCACTTCGCCGACCACGACCTTGAGCATCACCTGGTCGCGGCCGCGAACGACGATGTTGTTGACGACCTTGTCCGAGCCGCCGACGAGCTTTGCGGCGACGTCGCCCGCCTGCTGTGCCTCGACCGGGCTCGAGACCGAGCCGGTCAGCATCACGCTGTCGCCGATGCCTTCGATCTGCACGCCCGGCAGCGACTGGCGCAGCGCGGCGCGCATGCCGTTGAGGTCGCGCTTCACCGCGATGTCGTAGGAGGCGACCTGCTGGCCGTCGGCGGTGAAGAACACCACGTTGGTCTGGCCGACTTGGCCGCCGATGATATAGGCGCGCTGCGCCGAGCGGATTATGGCATTGGCGATCTTGGGATCGGCCACCAGCACGTCCTTGACCTCGCGCGGCAGGTCGATGACGACGGACTTGCCGACGCCGAGCGACAGAAAGCGCGTCCGCGCCGGCGCGATCGTCGCGACCGAGGACACACCGAGATCAGGCGCCTGCATCGGTGCCTGATCGCCGACCGGGGCATCCGCGGCACTGAGCCGGTCGGAGGCTGCGAGCAGCCCCAGCAGCAGCATCGTCCCCGCCAAGACCGAGCGCGCGCGCTTCCCCCGAATGCGCAGGCCCGTCCGATCATCCCCGTAGTTCATACTGTCCCCATCATCACTTCTGTGACGTCAGTTGGCGCGCCTGCACGCCATAACGAATTACGTTCACGCCACCGGGACGCTTGACCGCCTGGTCCTCGGGCGACCCGTCGACTGCGTTGGCATCGACGATGCTCCGCAGCGCGAGCTGGAGCGTGCCGCCCTGGCGCGCAGCCGACAGCGTGGCGACCTGGTCGGGCTTGAGCTCGAGCGTGACGGTCTTGCCGATCACGGCGGTCTGGCCGTCCTTTTCCTTCGGCGCCTGGTCGATCGCGAGCACGCGGATGTTGGTCAGAATGACCTCGGACACGATGAGGTCGTTGCCGCCGGTCGATGCGTTGGTATCGGGATTCTTCAGGCGGCGGGTCAGCACGATGTCGACGCGGTCGTTCGGCAGGATGAAGCCGCCGGCGCCGGTCTCGGCTGAAATTTCGGTGGACACGGCCCGCATGCCGGAGGGCAGGATGGCAGCCATGAAGCCGGAGCCTTCGGCCCTGACCAGCTTCTGCTCGCGGATCGGCTCGCCCTGCATCAACGGCACGCGCGCGATCGAGCCGGCGATCTGGGTCTGCGCCTCGGGCCTGCTGTCGCGGCGAATGAACGCGTTGCTTGCCGTCGCCGCCGGCCAGACCTGCCATTGCAGATCCTCGGGCTTCACGGCCTGGCCGAGCCCGATGTCGGTTTTCGCGACGAGAACCTCGACGGTCGGCAGTTTCTCGGTGACGGGCAGAACGGGCGCGGGCCCATTCTGATAGCCGCTCGCCAGATACGCAGCGACGCCCCCGGCGGCGAGCGCGATGACGAGAACGACAAGGCGTGCGGTATTCATACGCTTCTACTCATACGCGGGGCACTCGAACCGCACGTGGCGGGTCCCCCGTGTCGATGAGTAGGGAGGAAAAGTATAAGGGGTGTTGCGAGGCCGGATGTGATGGCCAGTGACGGTGGTGGTTTTCGGCTGATGGTGAACGCGGCGTTATTCAACCGGCCAACGGCCCCGTAGATTTACGCAAGCCAGCCTATTCGTTCGCATGACAGGCGCGGCGTCATGGTGAACGGGTGGTTAGTGATGTGGGGGCGTGCAGCGGCGGGGCTGCCTACGAGATGGGCCGCGCACAACACCAAAGGATGTCGTCCGTCCTTCCGGGACGAGCTGGGAGAGATTGCGCGTCCTCTAAATTTCCGCAGCGCCCTTACTTCGCCCGCTTCTGCTCGATCGCGTCCCAGATCTTCGCCGCCACGTCGGGCCCGCCGAGCCGCGCGATGGCGCGGATGCCGGTCGGCGAGGTGACGTTGATCTCGGTGAGATTGCCGTTGATGACGTCGATGCCGACGAACAGGAGGCCGCGCTCGCGCAGCGCCGGGCCGACGGCGGCGCAGATCTCGCGCTCGCGCGGGGTGAGCTCGGTCTCCTGCGCCGCGCCGCCGCGTACCATGTTGGAGCGGAGGTCGTCCGCGGCCGGCACCCGGTTTACGGCGGCGGCGAACTCGCCGTTGACGAGGATGATGCGCTTGTCGCCGTGCTTCACCTCGGGAATGAACTGCTGGATCACCCAGGGCTCTTTGAACGTCACCGAGAACATGTCGAACAGCGAGCCGAAATTCATGTCCTGCGGCATCACGCGGAACACCGCGGCGCCGCCATGGCCGTGCAGCGGCTTCATCACGACGGCGCCGTGCCTGTCGCGAAAGGCGTTGATCTCATCTAATTCGCGCGAGATCAGGGTCGGCGGCATCAGCTGCGGAAAGTTCATCACGAACAGCTTTTCCGGCGCGTTCCGTACCGAGGCGGGATCGTTGACCACCAGCGTCTTCGGATGAATGCGCTCCAAAAAATGCGTCGAGGTGATGTAGGCGAGATCGAACGGCGGGTCCTGGCGGAGCAGCACCACGTCAAAGCCGTTGAGCGCTTCGCGCCTGGGCTCGCCGAGCGTGAAATGGTCACCCGGCTCGTCGCGCACGGTGAGGAGCTGAACCGGAGCGACGATCTCGTCGCCGACCATCGAGAGCTTGTCGGGGGTGTAATAGGACAGGCCGTGGCCGCGCTTCTGTGCCTCCAGGAGCAGCGCAAAGGTGGAATCGCCCTTGATGTTGATGCGGGCGATGGGGTCCATCTGGACGGCGACGTTGAGTTTCATGGTCTGCCTTTCAGGTCGAGGCGTCGAATGCCGCCAACACATGGCGTGGAAGTGATCGCGGCGCAATCAGCATGGCGTCGAATCGCAATTCGAATTCGGCATGCTCGGGATGCGCCACGAGCCAGCCTTGCGCGGCGTCGATGATGCGCTGCTGCTGGCGCGGCGTCACCGCGAAGGCGGCGTCATCCAGCGTCGCCCGCGCCTTGACCTCGACGAAGGCGATCAAATTGCGGCGGCGCGCCACGATGTCGATTTCGCCATGCGGGGTGCGATAACGTTTGGCGAGGATGCGGTAGCCCTTGGCCATCAGATAGGCGGCGGCGCGGCTCTCGGCGGAGATGCCGGTCCGGAACGCGGCGATGCGCTCGGGCGAGGCGACTTTCGGTTCCGCCGGGACCTCAGTCTTCGCCATCGCCGCCCCGCAGGTCTTTTGCGAGCTCGAGCGCGCGGGCATAGACCTCGCGCCGCGGGCGGCCCGAGAGTGCGACCGCATGTGCCACGGCATCCTTGACGCTGCGCGCGGCCAGCTGCTCGCGCAGGAGCTGGTCTAGCGCATCCGACGTCAGCACCTCGGCGTCGGCCGCAGGTGGGGCGATCACCAGCACGAACTCGCCGCGCGTCTCCAGCGTATCCGCCTCGCGAGCCAGCTCGCTCAATGTTGCGCGCGAGATCTCCTCATGAAGTTTGGTCAGCTCGCGGCAGATCGCGGCGTCGCGCGTCCCCATGATCTCGGCGAGATCGGCGAGCGCGTCCTGCACGCGGTTGCCGGATTCGAACATCACCAGTGTCGCATCGATGCGAGCCAGCTCAACAAGGCGCGACCTGCGCGCCGCCGATTTCGACGGCAAGAAGCCCTCGAAGAAAAAGCGGTCGGTCGGCAGCGCTGCGACCGATAGCGCCGCCAGCACCGAGGAGGGGCCGGGCAGCGCATAGACCGCATGGCCGGCGGCGCAGACCTCGCGCACCAGCTTGAAGCCGGGATCGGAGATCAGCGGCGTCCCGGCATCCGACACCAGCGCGACCGAGCCGCCTGCCGCAAGCGCCTCCAGGATCTTCGGACGCGCGGCTTCCGCGTTGTGCTCATGATATTGCTTGAGCTGCGCTGCGATGGCGTAACGCTCGGTCAGGCGCCGCGTGATGCGGGTGTCCTCGCAGGCGATGACGTCGACGCCGGCGAGCGTCTGAAGCGCACGCAGGGTGATGTCGCCGAGATTGCCGATGGGGGTCGCGACCAGATGCAGGCCCGGCGCGGCCTTCGCCACCGCAAGCCGATGGGCGTCGATGGAGAAGCCGCGCAAGGTGGCGTCTTGAGCTTCAGGCGTATTTATCGGGGCCGGCTTTGCGCGCATAATGAAGTCAACTTAGGCACGATCCGCAGGGCTGGGAACCAGCTCTTCGAAAAAGATCGGGCCGAGGTGAGGGGCGAGGAACGGACGGGAATGTGATCGATGCGGGGTCACGTTGCGCGGGAGCAAGGCCCTCGCGCCATATTCGCGACGGAAACCTCCCTTGATGCTGCGTAAGTGACGGCCAGCGGTGGGCCAGGATAGGAGGGTGGTCGCGTTAAGTGGCGATTATCCTTTTGTTTTGGTTAACTGTTTGCCGACAATATGCCTGAATCCGCGGCTTGCGTCGTGGAGCAATGTGGTGACCGGCTGGGCGACGGCCGGTCGGAAGAGAATCTGCGATGGTGGGCCCGTCTAGTTCGAAGTCTTCCGGTCCGGCGCCCCGATGGCCCGGGGCAACCCGCCGGAGCGCGCTTGGCCTGTTGCTCGGCGCCCCCTTGCTGTCGGCCTGCGCCGGCGTGCAGCAGAGTCTCAGCCAGTTCTCCAGCTCCGCGCCACCGGCGCAGCCGGCTGGTCCGCCCCAACAGGGCACGACCGCTGGCACCGGTGGGGTCAAGGTCGCCGTGATCCTGCCGCTGTCGGCGGCTGGCAATGCAGGCCTCGCGGCGCAATCCATGCGCAACGCCGCCGAGATGGCGCTGGCCGAGTTCCAAAACCCGAACATCCAGCTCCTGATCAAGGACGACAATGGCAGCCCGCAAGGCGCGCAAGCTGGTGCGCAGCAGGCGGTCGACGAGGGCGCCGAAATCATCCTGGGACCACTGTTCGCACAATCGGTGCCGGCGGTGGCGCAGGTCGCGCGCACGCGCGGCATCTCGGTGATGGCATTCTCGACCGATTCCAGCATCGCCGGACGCGGCGTCTATCTGCTCAGCTTCCTGCCGGAGTCCGACGTCAACCGCATCGTCGAATATTCCGCCAGCATCGGAAAGCGCTCCGTTGCCGTGCTCGTGCCCGACAACGCCTATGGCAACGTGGTCGAAGCCGCCGTGAAGGCGGCAGTGCCGCGGCGTGGTGGGCGCATCGTCGCGTTCGAGAAATACGGCGCCGACCGCGCCACCCCAGCTCGAACCGTGGCGCAGCAGCTCGGCAGTGCGGACGCGCTGTTCATTGCCGACGACGGCGATGCCGTGGTTTCAGTGGCGGATGCGATGACTGCGGCGGGTGCGAATTTGCGCAACATCCAGCTGCTCGGCACCGGCCTGTGGGACAATCCGCGCGTCTATGCCAGCGCAGCGTTGCAAGGCGGCCTCTATGCCGCGCCGGATCCGGCCGGCTTCCGCGCCTTCTCCGGCCGTTACCGCACCAAATATGGCGCCGAGCCGGTGCGCACTGCGACGCTCGCCTATGACGCAGTCGCCCTCGTCGCCGCACTGGCGCGCACGCAAGGCACGACGCGCTTCTCGCCCGACGTGCTGACCAACCCCTCAGGCTTTGCCGGCATCGACGGCCTGTTTCGCTTCCGCCCCGACGGCACCAACGAGCGAGGACTTGCGGTGATGAAGGTGACGACCGGCGGCGGGGTTGCGGTGGCAGGCTCGCCGAAGAGTTTTGGGGCGTAGCGCTTACGCCGCCAGATCCGCAACCACCGCATCCAGCACGGGGAAGCCACTGCTCGTCACGCGCAGCCGGCCCGTGGCGTCCACCGTGATCGCGCCTTCCTCGCGCAGCAGCGCAATGCGGCGGGGGTCGAGCGGGCGGCCCGAGAGGGCTTTGTAGCGCTCAGGGTCGATTCCCTCGGCGAGCCGCAATCCCATCAGCAAAAATTCGTCGGCGCGCTCCTCGCTGTTGAGGAGCTCGTCGGTGACGAC
The DNA here is from genome assembly GCF_023073835.1 of Bradyrhizobium sp. 153. Lineage (NCBI taxonomy): Bacteria > Pseudomonadati > Pseudomonadota > Alphaproteobacteria > Hyphomicrobiales > Nitrobacteraceae > Bradyrhizobium > Bradyrhizobium sp. 153. The sequence goes on from NZ_JADPKH010000097.1 coordinate 41,517, forward strand.
GCCGTCGCCGTTGGTCTCGACCCGCATCAGCCAGGCTTCGGGGCGCTTTTCGGTGGCGGTGGCGTGCCTGATACCATCGATGTCGAGGCGGCCATGCGCGCCGGGACCGATGCCGGCATATTCCTCGCCGCGCCAATAGACCAGATTGTGCCGGCACTCGGCGCCGCGCCGCGCGTGATTTGAAATCTCGTAGGCGGGCAGGCCGAGCTTGTCGCAGGTCTCCTGCGTCACGTCGTAGAGCGCGCGCGCGACGGCTTCGTCCGGCGTCTTCAATTTGCCGGCCTGGTGCAGGCCGAAGAACGGCGTGCCTTCCTCGATCGTCAATTGATAGAGCGACAGATGCTCGGCCGCTTCATCGATCGCGAGACGCAGCTCGTCCGCCCACATCGCCGGCGTCTGGTCGGGTCGGGCGTAGATCAGGTCGAACGAATAACGGTCGAACGAACGGCGCGCGATGGCGACGGCATCGAGGGCCTCGCGCGCACTGTGCATACGGCCGAGCGCCTTCAAGGAGGCATCGTCGAGCGCCTGGACGCCGAGCGAGACGCGGTTGACGCCGGCGGTGCGATAACCGGCAAAGCGTGTGGCTTCGACGCTGGTCGGGTTTGCCTCCAGCGTCACTTCGACGTCGCCTGCAACATGCCAGTGCTTGCCGATCGCATCGAGCACCGCGCCGACGGTTGCGGGCTGCATCAGCGATGGCGTGCCGCCGCCGAGGAAGATCGAGGTCACTTCACGGCCGGGTGCGCGCTCAGCCGTGGTTGCGATCTCGCGGGCGAAGGCGGATGCAAAGCGCGCCTCGTCGATCGCGGCGTGGCGGACATGGCTGTTGAAGTCGCAATAGGGGCATTTCGACAGGCAGAACGGCCAATGCACGTAGACGCCGAAGGCTTCCTTAGCGCGGCTCAAGGCAGATCTCCGCCAGTTTTACGAAGGCGCGGGCGCGATGCGACAGGCCGAGGCCGAGGGGCGGCAGGCCGTGCTTCTCGATGCTCTCCATCTCGCCGAAGGTGCGGCTATGGCCATCGGGCAGAAACATCGGATCGTAGCCGAAGCCGGCGGTGCCGCGCGGCGGCCAGACCAGCGTGCCGTCGACGCGCGCCTCGACCTCTTCGCGATGATCGTCGGGCCAGGCGACGCAGAGCGCCGAAACGAAATGGGCCTTGCGCTTGTCGGGCGTGGTCGCGCCGCGCTCCTGGAGCAGGCGCTCGATCTGCGCCATCGCCGCTGCGAAGTCTTTGTTCGGCCCGGCCCAGCGCGCGGAGAAAATGCCGGGCGCGCCGTCGAGCGCGTCGACCACGATGCCAGAATCGTCGGCGAAAGCGGCAAGCTTGGTCGCCTGCGCCGCCGCGATCGCCTTGATCGCGGCGTTGCTGCGGAAATCGTTGCCGGTCTCTTCGGGCTCGGCCAAGCCGAGCTCACCAGCCGACACCGCCTCGATGCCGTACGGCGCAAGCAGCTCCCGCATCTCGGCGAGCTTGCCGGGATTGTGGGTGGCGATGACGAGCTTGTCCGTGATTCGGCGGTGCATGGCCTATTGACTACGCCACAGCCAGTTTCTGCAAGTCCGCCAGACGCGCGACGCCCTTGCGGGCCAGCGCCATCAGCGCCAGGAACTCGGTTTCGGTGAACGGCTCGCGTTCCGCGGTGCCCTGCACCTCGATGATGCGCCCATCGCCGGTCATGACGAAATTGGCGTCGGTTTGGGCTTCCGAATCCTCGGCATAGTCGAGATCGAGCACCGGCGTGCCATTATAGATGCCGCAGGAGATCGCGGCGACGTTGTCGCGCAGCACATTGGCCTTGATCATGTTGCGCGCCTTCATCCAGTTGATGCAATCGGCAAGTGCGACCCAAGCGCCGGTGATCGCAGCCGTGCGGGTGCCGCCGTCGGCCTGGAGCACGTCGCAATCGACCGTGATCTGCCGCTCGCCGAGCGCTTCGAGATCGACGATGGTACGGAGGCTGCGGCCGATCAGGCGCTGGATCTCGACGGTACGGCCGCTCTGCTTGCCGGCGGAGGCCTCGCGGCGGGTGCGTTCTGAGGTCGCGCGCGGCAGCATGCCGTATTCGGCGGTGACCCAGCCGCGCCCCTGGCCCTTCAGCCACGGCGGCAGGCGGTCTTCCAGCGTGGCGGTGACCAGCACATGAGTATCGCCGAATTTCACCAGGCACGAGCCTTCCGCATATTTGACCACGCCGCGCTCCAGCGTCACGGGGCGCAATTCGTCGGGCGCACGGCGGCTTGGCCGCATGGGAAGTCCTCCAAAAACTCACGGGAAAGGCTATTCGCGGTGCTTGTAGGTGGGGTGAGGGTGGGCGGCAAGGTTTTTTCACCCCTGATTTCGGGCCCGCAAACGCCACGCTTGTCAGAAGCGTCCGGGATGGACAAATTATGAGTATCTGAGAGGAGTTACCGTCTGTGGCCCATCACGATCCGATGCATCTGATCGCGCCGCGCGCAGGCCTTGCCCAGCTCAACGAGCGTTCCCGCGACATCTTTCGTCAAATTGTCGAAAGCTATCTCGCGACCGGTGAGCCGGTGGGCTCGCGCAATATCTCGCGCCTGATCGCGATGCCGCTGTCGCCGGCCTCGGTCCGCAACGTCATGGCCGACCTGGAACAGCTCGGCCTGATCTATGCGCCCCATACGTCCGCCGGCCGGCTACCGACGGAACTCGGACTGCGCTTCTTCGTAGACGCCCTGATGCAGGTCGGCGACCTCACCGAGGCCGAACGGCAATCCATCCAGAGTCAGCTTTCGTCGGTCGGCCAGGCGCAATCGGTCGAGGCGGCGCTGGACCAGGCCTTGATGCGGCTGTCGGGCCTGACCCGTGCCGCCGCGGTCGTGCTGACGCCAAAATCCAACGCCCGGCTCAAGCACATCGAGTTCGTTCGTCTGGAACCGGAGAAAGCGCTGGTGATCCTGGTCGGCGAGGATGGCCAGGTCGAAAACCGCGTGCTGACGCTGCCGCCCGGAGTTCCCTCCTCGGCGCTGACCGAAGCCGGCAATTTCCTCAATGCACGGATTCGTGGCCGCACGCTGGCCGAAGCGCGGCTCGAGCTTGAGACCGCACTCGGCGAGGCCCGGGCCGAGCTCGATCAGCTGACGCAAAAGGTGATCGCGGCCGGCATCGCGAGCTGGTCCGGAGGCGAGAACGAGGACCGCCAGCTCATCGTCCGAGGCCACGCCAATCTGCTGGAAGATCTGCACGCGCTGGAGGACCTCGAGCGGGTGCGCCTGTTGTTCGACGATCTCGAGACCAAGCGCGGCGTGATCGACCTGCTCGGCCGGGCCGAGACCGCGGAAGGCGTGCGAATTTTCATCGGGAGTGAGAACAAGCTGTTTTCGCTGTCGGGCTCCTCCACGATCATCTCGCCCTATCGGGATGCCGCCGGCCATATCGTCGGCGTTCTCGGCGTGATCGGCCCGACGCGGCTGAATTATGCCCGTGTGATCCCGACGGTGGACTACGCCGCCCGCATCGTCAGTCGGCTTTTGGGGGGCTGACCGGCGTTCCCGATCACGGGCGCTTGATTTTCGTACGCTTAGGCACGATATCCGGGCCAACAATCCCTGGAAACGAGTTCGAGATTAGAGCCGATGACCGATCAAGACCGGCAACCCGAAGACACGACCGCGCCGACCGGCGAGCCGGTAGTGTCGAAGCCTTACATCATGCCCGACGATCCCGAGCCGGGCTCGGTCGAGACGTTGCAGAAGGAAGCGGCCGAGGCGCGTGACCGCATGCTGCGGACGCTGGCCGAGATGGAGAATTTGCGCAAGCGCACCAGCAAGGAGGTCGCCGACGCCCGTCTCTACGGCATTACCGGCTTTGCCCGCGACGTGTTGGACATCGCCGACAACCTCCAGCGCGCGCTCGATGCCGTACCGGCCGAGGCGCGTGCCGCGGCCGATCCCGGCCTGATCTCGCTGATCGAAGGCGTCGAACTCACCGAGCGCTCGCTGCTCAACGCGCTGGAAAAGCACGGCGTCAAGAAGTTCGATCCGCAGGGCCAGAAGTTCGATCCTAATTTCCAGCAGGCGATGTTCGAAGTCCCCGATGCGTCGGTGCCATCGGGCACCGTGGTGCAGGTCGTGCAGGCCGGCTACACCATCGGCGAGCGCGTGCTGCGTCCCGCCCTGGTCGGTGTCGCCAAAGGCGGCGCGAAGGCCGCGCCCGCGGCCAACACCAACGAGCCGAACAGCGCGGCAAACTGAACCTTGGCCTCATTCCGGGTTCGGCTCTTCGGGCCGCCCCGGAATGACTGCGCGAAATTATTACGCGGTCACCGCGATATCCGCAGACTGAATCCGCTTCACGCCGGCCTTGGCCATATCAGCCCAGGCCTTTGCCAGCGAACCCTGCGTGTCGATGCCGCGGCAGGCGTCCTCCACCACATAGACCTCGAAGCCCGCCTTGCGCGCATCGAGCGCGGTCCAGGCGACGCAGAAATCCGTGGCGAGACCGGCGACGAAGACGCGCTTGATCTTGCGGCCCTTGAGATAGCCGGCAAGGCCCGTCGAGGTCTTGCCGTCGGCTTCGAGAAAGGCCGAGTAGCTGTCCACCTCCTTGTGAAAACCCTTGCGGATGATCAGTTCGGCGTGCGGGATCGCAAGATCCTTTGACAGCGCGGCGCCGTCGGTGCCCTGCACGCAATGGTCCGGCCACAGCACCTGCTTGCCGTAGGGAAGATCGACGGTCTCGAACGGATTCTTGCCGGAATGCACCGAAGCGAACGAGATGTGCCCGGGCGTATGCCAGTCCTGCGTCATCACCACGTTCGCAAACGCTTTTGCGATCTTGTTGATGACGGGCACCACCTGCTCGCCTTCCTTCACCGCGAGGCTGCCGCCGGGCAGGAAGCAATTCTGCACGTCGATCACGAGCAGCGCGGAGGCTTCGTCAGGCTTGATTGACGCGGCCGCAAACAGCGCGGTTGGTGCGAGGCCCGCGAGCGCCGTGGTCGCAAGCGCCGCCAAGATGTGTCGCCGATCCAGCATCGTTCGTCTCCCCTCCAGGAATGAACCCAATGGAGGCCAAGCCTAGTTCCGCTTGTGTGCGAACAGAAGCCCGAAAATGCAGTCGGTCTTGGCGAGGGGTTGGGCTTGGGTCGGCGGATCCTCACCGCTCCCGCGTACGGGAGCTAGCCCTTCGGCTGAATGCCGTCGCGCACGGCGCGGAAGCGGGTGAAGGCGCTTGGCCATTGGTCGCGCGGGGCGCTGGCGATGATGCGCAGCGAGGTGCCGCCGCTTGAAAAGCGGATCCACTGCACCACCGTCACCGGAACCTTGTCCTTGCCGCTGACGCCGTCGATCCGGGTCTCGAAACCCTGCTGGCCGTTGATGCGGATCGGCTCGGACATGGTGACGCGCGACTCGCGCACGCCGGGGATCTGGAGCGCCGCTTCCTGGGCGAAGCGGGCGCGGTCGTCGGTCTGCTGGGGGGTGGCGCCAATCAGGCCGAGGATCATGAACGGCTTCGATTCATAGCCCGTGCTCTCGTCGCCGTCGGCCAGGATGATGCTCGAGCCCGGCGCCAGCGTACGGATGTCCTTGAAGTCGGCGAGATCGGTGATCTTGAACGGCATCAGCGCGATCTGCTCTTCGGCCGAGACCTGCTTGCGGGTGACGGCGGTCGCAAACATCTGGCGCACCGCTTCATCGCTGTAGATCTTGGTCGCATTCTCCGGAATCTGCACCGCGACATAGCCGGAGAAGCCGGCGCCCGGCACAATCATCGAATAGCGCCTCACCGGGGTATCGCCGGCCTTGCCGCTTTCGGTGGTGAAATAGGCAAGGCCCGCGGGGGTTTCGATCTTGTCCTGCTTGACGCCGTTCGCACCGGCCGGATTGGAATTGAAGGCGCTCACGACCTCGCCATAGGCCGCCGGCGGCAGCTCGGTGATCAGCACCTTGACATTGCCGTCCTCGCTCTCGAAGCCCGGAAAGGTCTTGGCCGTGCTCAGCCCGATCAGCGGCACCATGCCGAGGCGCAAGCCAGGCGGGTAAACGGCGTCGGCGGCAAGGGCCGGAAGCGCCGAGGCAATGAGGATGGCGAGCGCGGCGAGGGGACGGGTCAGCTTCATGGGCACTCTGATTGGTTCACATTGAGGCCGTTCGATGGTCGGCCACCGGGCCGCATTGTCGCGCGGAGCAGCTGTGCTGCGGCTGCCCGGCCGGTCCGCCTTTTAGCGGGTTTGGCCTTGTCGTAACAGGGTGGGGCAGATTGCGCTGGCGGGGCTTGCTGAGACCCGAACCTGTTAATATTTCCTCACCCGCAAGGGCGGTTGAGCCCGGATATGATCTTCCAAAACCCAATGTTTTCACGGCCGAAACTTGCGTTCGGTCCTTGCGGGCCCCTCCCCCCCTCCTATATGAGCCTCAATCATCGCAATATCGCGGATGTTTGATCTTAGGGGGTTTGGATCGGGTGCCTTCTGGGCCCAAACCAACCTGCCGCAAAAAGAAGGATATCAGGACCATGGGAAAGGTCATTGGGATCGATCTCGGCACCACGAACTCGTGCGTCGCCGTGATGGATGGCAAGAACGCCAAAGTCATCGAGAATTCCGAAGGCATGCGCACGACGCCTTCGATCGTCGCCGTCACGGATGACGGCGAGCGCCTCGTCGGGCAGCCGGCCAAGCGCCAGGCCGTCACCAATCCCGAGCGCACCTTCTTCGCAGTGAAGCGCCTCATTGGCCGCCGCTACGACGATCCGATGGTCGAGAAGGACAAGAAGCTCGTTCCGTACAAGATCGTGAAGGCTTCCAACGGCGACGCCTGGGTCGAGGCCGACGGCCAGACCTACTCGCCCTCGCAGGTTTCGGCGTTCATCTTGCAGAAGATGAAGGAGACCGCGGAAGCCCATCTCGGCCAGAAGGTCGATCAGGCCGTCATCACCGTTCCCGCCTACTTCAACGACGCCCAGCGCCAGGCAACCAAGGACGCCGGCAAGATCGCGGGCCTCGAAGTGCTGCGCATCATCAACGAGCCGACTGCGGCCGCGCTCGCTTATGGCCTCGACAAGACCAAGGCCGGCACCATCGCGGTGTACGACCTCGGCGGCGGCACCTTCGATATCTCCATTCTCGAAATCGGCGACGGCGTGTTCGAGGTGAAGTCGACCAACGGCGACACCTTCCTCGGCGGCGAAGATTTCGACATGCGCCTCGTGGGTTATTTGGCCGACGAGTTCCAGAAGGAGCAGGGCATCAATCTGCGCAACGACAAGCTCGCTTTGCAGCGCCTGAAAGAAGCCGCTGAAAAGGCCAAGATCGAGCTGTCCTCGACGACGCAGACCGAGATCAACCTGCCCTTCATCACCGCGGACCAGACCGGGCCGAAGCATTTGACGATGAAGCTCACCCGCGCCAAGTTCGAGGCGCTGGTTGACGACCTCGTGCAGAAGACCATCGAGCCCTGCCGCAAAGCGCTGAAGGACGCCGGCATCACCGCCGGTGAGATCGGCGAAGTCGTGCTGGTCGGCGGCATGACCCGCATGCCGAAGGTCCAGGAGGTCGTGAAGCAGCTGTTCGGCAAGGAGCCGCACAAGGGCGTCAACCCGGACGAGGTCGTGGCGATCGGTGCTGCGATCCAGGCCGGCGTGCTCCAGGGCGACGTCAAGGACGTGCTGCTGCTCGACGTCACCCCGCTGTCGCTGGGCATCGAGACGCTGGGTGGCGTGTTCACCCGCATCATCGACCGCAACACCACGATCCCGACCAAGAAGAGCCAGGTGTTCTCGACCGCCGAGGACAACCAGAACGCGGTCACCATCCGCGTCTTCCAGGGCGAGCGCGAAATGGCGGCCGACAACAAGATGCTCGGCCAGTTCGACCTGATGGGCATTCCGCCGGCGCCGCGCGGCATGCCGCAGATCGAGGTGACCTTCGACATCGACGCCAACGGCATCGTCAACGTCTCGGCCAAGGACAAGGCCACCGGCAAGGAGCAGCAGATCCGCATCCAGGCCTCGGGCGGCCTGTCGGAAGCCGACATCGAGAAGATGGTCAAGGACGCCGAGGCCAATGCCGAGGCGGACAAGAAGCGCCGCGAGGCGGTGACCGCCAAGAACGAGGCGGATGGCCTGGTGCATTCGACCGAGAAGGCGCTGGCCGAGCACGGTTCGAAGGTCGCCGAGAGCGAGCGCCGCGCCATCGAGGATGCCGTCAGCGACCTCAAGGAAGCGCTGAAGGGCGACGATGCCGAGGCGATCAAGGCCAAGACCCAAACGCTGGCCCAGGTGTCGATGAAGCTCGGCGAGGCCATGTACAAGCAACAGGCCGAGGCCGACGCCAAGAAGGATGCGGCCAAGGACGACGTTGTCGATGCGGAATTCACCGAGGTCGACGACGACAAGAACAACAAGAAGTCCGCCTGAACCCCGAGAGGGTAACGATGCGGACGGCTTGGACCCCACACGCGCTACCGACCTCCCCCCTCGCGGGGGAGGCCGCCGCGTCGGGACGGGCGGGCAAGGCGCCCGTTACGATCGATCAATTCTCAGCCGTTATGCTGAACGCCGCTGTGCCGTCTTCCGCCGTAAGGCGGAGGGACGCTCATGTCGTCGCGCAGCGGCGTCGTTTCGCTCCGACTTGATACGCGATTGGATAGACCGAGCTCATCATGTCCACGTCCACCAAGCGCTGCTACTACGAGACCCTGGAGGTCGATCGCGACGCCGACGAATCCAAGCTGAAATCGTCGTTTCGCAAGCTGGCGATGAAATTCCATCCCGATCGCAATCCGGGGGATCAAACCAGCGAGGTCAAGTTCAAGGAAATCAACGAGGCCTACGAGATCCTCAAGGACAAGGACAAGCGTGCCGCGTACGATCGCTACGGCCATGCCGCGTTCGAGCAGGGCGGCGGTTTCGGCGGCGGCGGTGCCGGTTTCGGCGCGGGCTTCGCCTCCTCCTTCTCTGACATTTTCGAAGACCTGTTCGGCATGGCTGGACAGCGCGGCCGCGGCGGTCGCGAGCGTGGCGCCGACCTGCGCTACAACATGGAGATCACGCTCGAGGAAGCCTTTGGCGGCAAGAACGCGCAGATCGAGATTCCGGTCTCGGTCACCTGCGAGGCCTGCTCGGGCATCGGCGCCAAGGCCGGGACCAAGCCGAAGACCTGCTCGACCTGCGGCGGCGCCGGGCGCGTGCGGCAGTCGCAGGGATTCTTCACCCTCGAGCGCACCTGTCCCGGCTGTCAGGGCCGCGGCCAGATGATCGAGGATGCCTGCCCGTCCTGCTCGGGACAGGGCCGGGTCACCCGCGAGCGCACGCTGTCAGTCAACATTCCGCAAGGCGTCGAGGACGGCACGAGGATCAGGCTCGCCGGCGAGGGCGAGGCCGGGGTCCGCGGCGGCCCGCCCGGCGACCTCTACATCTTCCTGTCGCTGGCCCAGCACCAGTTCTTCCAGCGCGACGGCGCCGATCTGCATTGCCGCGTGCCGATCTCGATGGTGACAGCCGCCCTTGGCGGCGAGTTCGAGGTGCCGACGATCGAGAAGAGCAAGGCCAAGGTGAAGGTGCCCGCCGGAACCCAGTCGGGCCGCCGCTTCCGCATCGCATCAAAGGGCATGCCGGTGCTGCGCTCGCGCCAGATGGGCGACATGTACGTCCAGGTCGTGGTCGAGACCCCGCAGAACCTCACCAGGAAGCAGCAGGAATTGCTGGCCGAGTTCGAAAAGCTGTCCTCCGGCAATACGCAGCCGGAATCAGAGGGCTTCTTCGCCAAGGTCAAGGATTTCTTCGGTAATCGGGCGAGTTGACGCGTCTTGACCGTGCCGCCTTCGGCCTATACGTCTTTATGACCATTTTCTGACACGCCGCGTCCTGCGGTCCCGTCCGGTCCAGACATGCCATTGCCATCGTCCGCGCGTGCGTTGAAGAAGCCTCGTCTCGATGATGAGGTACGCTTTCTCAGATCGTGGATCGAAAAGCCGCTGCACATGGGCGCGGTGATGCCGTCGGGCAAGCTGCTGGCTCGGACCATGGCCCATTACGTCGATATCGACTCCGACGCTCCGGTAGTCGAGCTCGGGCCCGGCACGGGTGCCATCACCTCGGCTTTGATCGAGCGCGGCATCGACCAGAAGCGTCTCGTCCTCGTCGAATACAATCCTGGCTTCTGTGCGCTGCTGCGCGACCGCTACCCGCAGGCCAAGGTGGTGCAGGGCGATGCCTATCGCTTGCGCGATACGCTCTGGAACGTCTTGAGCGAGCCGGCCTCCGCGGTCGTCTCCGGCCTGCCGCTCGTCACAAAACCGATGCTGACGCGGCTGCGGCTCGTCCGCGACGCCTTCACGGCGCTGGCGCCCGGTGCGCCCTTCATCCAGTTCACCTATGCGGTGGTGCCGCCGATCCCGAAATCACTGCCCGGCGTGTCCACAGAGGCCTCTGAACGGATCTGGATGAACCTTCCGCCGGCCCGCGTCTGGGTGTATCGCAAGGATTAATTCCGCCGGCTCCTCGTTTTGCGCGGCGGGCTCTTTTCGCCGAACGCATTGGATTGGATGTCAGCTCCCAAGATCCTGATCATTCCCGGCTCGCTGCGCACCGGCTCGCATAACGCGAAGCTGGCGGCGGTCGCGGCGTATGAATTCGCCCAGGCCGGCGTCGAAATCACCCGCATCTCGCTCGCTGATTTTCCGCTGCCGATCTATGACGGCGACCTCCAGGCCAAATCCGGCGTGCCCAAGCACGCAATCAATCTCAAGCGCATGATCGGCGCGCATCACGGCGTGCTGATCGTCACGCCCGAATATAATGCTTCGGTGCCGCCGCTGCTGAAGAACGCGATCGACTGGGTCAGCCGCGTACACGATCTGCACGAGGCGCGCGGCGACGTGTTCCGCAATCGCGTCTTCGCGCTCGCCGGCGCCTCACAGAGCCGGCTGGGCGCGGCCCGTGCGCTGCAGGCGTTGCGGCTGATCCTGACCTCCTGCCATGCCAATGTGATTGCCAACCAGCTCACGCTTGCCTTTGCCGACCAGGCCTATGACGATATGGACAGGCTGAAGAACGAGGGCGATATCGCCGCGTTGCAGGCACTGGTGCGGCAGTTGATCGACATTTCCCAACGCATGATGTGAGGTGACATGACGCCAGCCGAGATCGCCCCGAAGGACCGCTTGATCGTTGCGCTCGATGTGCCGAGCGTCGATATCGCGGAAGCGATGGTCAACAGGCTCGGCGATAGCGTCAATTTCTACAAGATTGGATACCGGCTCGCCTATGCCGATGGCTTGCCGCTGGTCGGCCGGCTCGCCGACAAGGGCAAGAAGGTCTTTCTCGATCTCAAGCTGCACGACATCGGCAACACCGTGACGCAAGGCGTCGAGAGCATCACCAAGCTCGGCGCAACCTTCCTCACCGTGCACGCCTATCCACAGACCATGAAGGGCGCTGTCGAAGGCCGCGCCAATTCGAACCTGAAGATCCTCGCCGTCACCGTGCTGACGTCCTACAATGAGGATGATCTGCACGCGGCCGGCTATCGGCTCGGCGTCTCCGAACTGGTCGAAGCGCGCGCGCAGCAGGCGCAGGTGCTCGGCGTCGATGGTCTCGTCTGCTCGCCGGAAGAGGTGGGTGCCTTGCGCAAGATTGTTGGCCATCAGATGAGCCTCGTCACGCCCGGCATCCGCCCGGCGGGTTCGGCAAGCGGCGACCAGAAGCGCATCATGGCGCCCGGCCGCGCCATCGTTGCCGGCGCCGACTACCTCGTCGTCGGGCGGCCGGTGGTGGAAGCCACCGAGCCCAAGGCAATCGCGGAAGCCATTCAAGCCGAGATCGCGCAGGCGCTCGGCTGATTAACAAGAGGGAGAACAACAATGGCAAAAGGCTACTGGATCGGGCGCGTCGATGTGAGCAATGACGAGGGCTACAAGCCCTATGCCGTCGCCAACGGTCCGATCTTCAAGAAATGGGGTGGCCGCTTCGTCGTTCGCGCCGGCAAGTTCACCGCCGTCGAAGGCGCCAGCCGCAACCGCAACGTCGTGATCGAATTCCCGGACTACGAGACCGCGCTCGCCTGCTACAACTCGCCGGAATACCAAGCCAACATCAAGGTGCGCCAGCCGCACTCCATCGCCGATCTCATTATCATCGAGGGCTATGACGGCCCGCAGCCGTCGGACGGCTGAAGCACGCCGTCATTCCGGGATGGTCCGAAGGCCCAGGCCTCAGGTGCGCAATTGCGCACCGGGGAATCTCAAGATTCCGGGTTCGATGCTGCGCATCGCCCCGGAATGACGATGGTGTCAGGCCCCTCGGTTGCCGGAACTGTCTGCCCCCGCTACAACGGCAGCGGAGAGGATCACACCATGTCCGACATGCGCTTGATTGTTGCTGGGGCCGGCGGCCGGATGGGCCGCGCGCTGACGCGGGCGATTGCCGAGAGCAAAGGCGCAGTGCTGGCCGGCGCGCTGGAGGCGCCGGGCTCGGAGCTGCTCGGCAAGGATGCCGGCGTGCTCGCAGGCCTCCCGGCCAACGGCATCAAGCTCTCTGCCGACCTATGGGCGATGTCCAAGGATGCCGACGGCATCCTCGATTTTACCGTGCCGGCCGCGACCATCGCCAATGTCGCGATCGCCGCCGAGCGCGGCCTCGTCCACGTCATCGGCACGACCGGGCTGTCGGGCTCGGATAACGCCGTGATCAAGAGCGTGACCAACCGCGCTGTCGTGGTGCAATCCGGCAATATGAGTCTCGGCGTCAACCTGCTCGCGGCCGTGGTCAAGCGCGTCGCCAAAGCGCTCGACCCGAGTTTTGACATCGAGATCGTCGAGACCCATCATCGCATGAAGGTCGACGCGCCCTCGGGCACGGCACTGATGCTGGGCCAGGCGGCCGCGAGCGGCCGCGGCATACCGCTCGATGAGCACGCCGCGCGCGGCCGGGACGGCCTCACCGGCACGCGCCGCCCGGGCGACATCGGGTTTGCCTCGCTGCGGGGCGGCACCGCGGCCGGCGATCACAGTGTTAGCTTCCTCGGCCCGTTCGAGCGCCTGACGCTGTCGCATCACGCCGAGGACCGCATGCTGTTCGCCCATGGCGCGCTCAAGGCGGCGCTGTGGGCGCATGGCAAGAAGCCGGGGCATTACTCCATGGCCGACGTGCTCGGCCTGTCTGACATCTGAACGAAACGGAAAGCAGTGAATGAGCGAACGTCTTCTCGTGCTCGTACGCCACGGCCAGAGCGAATGGAATCTGAAGAACCTGTTCACAGGCTGGAAGGACCCTGATCTCACCGAGCTAGGCGTGACTGAAGCGAAGGAAGCCGGCCGTAAGCTGAAGGCGCAGGGCCTGGTGTTCGACGTCGCCTACACCTCGGTGCTGACGCGCGCGCAGCACACGCTCGACCTCATCCTCGGTGAACTCGGGCAGGAAGGCCTGCCGACTTCGAAGAACCTCGCGCTGAACGAACGCGACTATGGCGATCTCTCCGGCCTCAACAAGGATGACGCCCGCAAGAAATGGGGCGAGGACCAGGTGCTGATCTGGCGCCGCTCCTACGACGTGCCGCCGCCCGGCGGCGAAAGCCTGAAGGACACCCTCGCGCGGGCGCTGCCGTACTACGTGCAGGAGATTCTGCCCAGCGTGCTCAATGGCAAGCGCACGCTGGTCGCCGCCCACGGCAACTCGCTGCGCGCGCTGATCATGGTGCTGGAAAAGCTTTCACCTGAAGGCATTTTGAAGCGCGAGCTCGCGACCGGCGTGCCGATCATCTACCGCCTCAATGCGGATTCAACCGTGGCGTCGAAACTGGATCTGGCGGGGTAGGCCGCGATCGTGCGAGGTGCGGTGAGACCGCGCCCTCACATTCGGTGTCGTCCCGACCTTGCGCGATTGCCGACCAGGCCGGGATGACAATAGCTACTGCATTCCCAGCCGCCCCGCCTCCCAGCCCAGCATCGCCTGCTTGCGGGTGATGCCCCAGTGGTAGCCGGTGAGCGTGCCGCTCTTGCCGAGGGCGCGGTGGCAGGGCACCACGAACGAGACCGGGTTCTTGCCGACCGCGGCCCCGACGGCGCGCGAGGCCTTCGGGCTGTTGATGTTGCAGGCGATGTCGGAATAGGACACCGCGCGTCCCATCGGAATCTTCAGCAGGGTCTCCCACACCCGCACCTCGAAATCAGTGCCGATCAGGACCACGCGTAGCGGCTGGTCCGGCCGCCACAGCTTCGTGTCGAAGATGCGCTGCGCCAACGGCGCGGTGCCTTCGTGATCTTCCACATAAGTCGCTTTTGGCCAGCGTCGCGTCATGTCGGCGAGCGCGATCTTCTCCTCGCCATGGTCGGCGAAGGCCAGCCCCGACAAGCCGCGGTCGGTCGCGATCACGATCGCGGTGCCGAATGGCGAGGGATGGAAGCCGTAGCGCAGCGTCAATCCCACGCCGCCGTTCTTCCATTCGCCCGGCGACATCGCTTCGTGGGTGACGAAGAGATCGTGCAGGCGGCCGGGGCCTGACAGGCCGGAGTCGAGCGCCGCATCGAGGACGCTCGCAGAATCCCGCAGGAGCCCCTTGGCATGGTCGAGGGTGAGCGCCTGCATGAATGCCTTCGGCGTGATCGAGGCCCAGCGGCGGAACAGATGGTGCAGCTCATCGGGCGTGACGCCGGCCGCATCTGCCATCGCCTCGATGGTCGGCTGCGTCCGCCAGTTTTCGGAGATGAACGCGATCGCCCGGCGCACGGAATCATAGTCGCGCAGCGCGGCGTTCTGGGGGCCCGGCTTGGCCAGGCGCTGGTCATGTATGGCGAGTGTCATCATGACCGAAATGTAGGAGAGGGAAGGGTGCGAAACCACCCGATTTCCGATCTGGAATCAGCTGACCGGGTTGTAGGTCGGGCCGCGCTTGGCGGCGTTCAATGCCTCAAACAAGCCTTTGTAAAAGCTTGCCTTTTCGTCCGGCCCGAGGAAGCGGGCGATCTGGATCTGGTGGCCGCGCGAGATGAGGTAGAGATGCTCGATGCCAAAGTCCTCGTCGATTTCCATGTCGAGCCGGACCCAGAGCGGATTGAACGTCCATTCGGCGACCTGGCCGCGATCGCTGACGCGACGCACGCGCAATTCGGAAGGGGTGACCATGATCTCCTCGCTGGCCCGCGCGGCGCGGAAATTGGCCTTGAAGGCCCACCAGATCACGAGGACGTCGAGCCCGAAGAAGCCGAACACCGGCCAGGCGCCCATCATCAGAAAGGCGAGCCCCGTGACGAAGCTGACCACGCTCAGGAACAGCATCACGGCGAGGAAGCCGGTGCGATTCAGCGAGCGATGTGGCGTCAGCAGCGCGGAGAAGATCTGCACTTCGCGCGGATCTTCAGAAGGCTTGCGCTCAATTTCGTTGCCTGTGCTCATCGTCGCTCAGTATATCCCAATCATGGCGAAAATCACCCGCAAGCCGGTCCCGCGCAAAACTCCCGGGCTGAAGAAAAAGCCAAAGCCGGCCGTTGCGAAGCCGAGGGCTCCCGCGAAGAAATCGCTCAAAGCGACAAAACCCTGGACGCCCGCCGAAATTCACGAGGCCTTCAGCCGTTTCCGCAAGGCCAATCCGGAGCCGAAGGGCGAGCTCGAGCACGTCAACCCGTTCACGCTGCTGGTCGCCGTGGTGCTGTCGGCGCAGGCCACCGACGCCGGCGTGAACAAGGCGACGCGCGCGTTGTTCGAGGTGGCCGACACCCCGCAGAAGATGCTCGATCTCGGCGAGGAGCGCCTACGCGAGTACATCAAGACCATCGGCCTCTATCGCACCAAGGCGAAAAACGTCATTGCGCTGTCGGCAAAGGTGCTCAGCGAATTCGGTGGCGAGGTGCCGCGGACGCGCGCGGGGATCGAGTCGCTGCCCGGCGCGGGACGCAAGACCGCGAATGTCGTGCTCAACATGGCCTTTGGCGAGCACACCATGGCGGTCGACACGCATGTCTTCCGCGTCGGCAACCGCACCGGGCTTGCGCCCGGCAAGACGCCGCTCGAGGTCGAGCTCGGTCTCGAAAAGGTGATCCCCGCCGAGTTCATGCTGCACGCCCATCATTGGCTGATTCTGCACGGCCGCTACACCTGTCTCGCGCGCAAGCCGCGCTGCGAGGTTTGCCTGATCAACGATCTCTGCCGCTGGCCGGAGAAGACGGTCTGAGTGCCGCGCCGGGCGCGTCACCGCATCTGCCGCGCCGGCTCGATCAGTTCGGGCCGCGGACCGGATAGCCGCTTGTGCATGTGGACCATGAAGGCCATGCCGAAGATCGGCGTCGCCAAATTCACGATCGGAATCGAGACGAAGGCGGCGATGAAGAGACCGGCGGTGAAGATGGTTGCGGCGTTGTCGCGCCGCATCGCCTTGGCTTGCTCCGGCGGGCGGAAGCGCATGGCCGCGAGCTCGAAATATTCTCGGCCGAGCAGCCAGGCGGCAGCGAGGAAGAAGATCAGGAAGCCGGCGCCGGCGAAGAGTACCAGCGGCAACGCGATCAGATAAACCACAATCGTCAGCAGCGCGGTCTTGATGCCCTCGAGGATTGCCTGGCCGAATGGCAGCGCAACGCCCGGCCGCTCGGCGGGATAATGCTCACGCTCGACGACGTCGGCGACGTCGTCGACGAACAGGCTCGCCACCAGCGAGGTGATCGCGGGCATCAGGAAGACGCCGCCGAACACGACGCCGAGGCCCGCTGCGATCGAGACGATCCACGAGAGGACTTCAAGCGAGGAATGCCAGCCGGGCCCGAGCAGGCCCTCCAGCCAGACCTCGCCAGAGGTCGCAAACCAGCTGAGGAGCCGCTGCAGGCCGATCGCCAGGATGGTGATCAGCACCAGCGCAAGCCCGATCGATCGCCACAGGATCGAGCGCATCGGCGGCGAGATCATTTGCGACAACGCCTTCACGGCGGCATCCAGCATGGGGACCCTCTGAAATAAGCAACACGCGAGAGGTAGACACCCAATGTGGCATCGGCAAGGGCGGCTTCATTCTTACCTTCTCCCCTTGTGGGAGAAGGTGGCGCGAAGCGCCGGATGAGGGGTTGTTTCGCATTCAAATGAGAGTTGGATGTGCGGAGACATACCCCTCACCCGTCTCACCGCTCCGCGGTGAGCCACCCTCTCCCGCAAGGGGAGAGGGGTCGGCACCGCGTGTGCGGCTAGTTGCTACTCATGCCGATGGCCCTGCCTGTGCTTGCGCGCCTTTACGTGCTTGGCTTCGCCGGTCGGGATCATCACCACGCGACCGTAGCGCACGCCGCGTTCGGCGATGATGTGATCGGCGAAATGCTTGACCTCGGAGGCGGCGCCGCGCAGCGCCGTCATCTCCATGCAATTGTCGTCGTCGAGATGGACGTGCAGGGTCGCCAGCGCGAGGTCGTGATGGCCATGGAATTCCTGCACCAAGCGTTTTGAGAGATCTCGGGCGGCGTGGTCATAGACGTAGACGAGCCCCGCGACGCAGGAGCCGGTCTGCGTGGTATCCTCGCTGCTCTTCTGCAGGCCGGCGCGGGCGAGATCGCGGATGATCTCGCTGCGGTTCTGGTAACCGCGCGCTTCCGCCGCCGCGTCGATCTCCGCCAGCAGATCATCCTCGATCGTGATCGTAATTCGCTGCATCAGATATCTCTCCTCGCGTGTCGCTTGGCCTGTCCGGGCTACCTATATCTTGCCTGGCCGCGCAAGCGATTCACAACCTGGTCGCACGCAGCCGTAGCGCATTCCCGACCACGCTCACCGAGGACAGCGCCATCGCCGCCGCAGCGATGATCGGCGAGAGCAGCAGGCCGAACGCCGGATAGAGGATGCCGGCTGCGATCGGGATGCCCGCGGCGTTGTAGATGAAGGCGAAGAACAGGTTCTGGCGGATGTTGCTCATCGTCGCCTGCGACAGTCTTCGCGCGCGCACGATGCCGACGAGATCGCCCTTGAGCAGGGTCACGCCAGCGCTCTCCATTGCCACATCGGTGCCGGTGCCCATTGCGATGCCGACTTCGGCGGCCGCCAGCGCTGGCGCGTCGTTGACGCCGTCGCCGGCCATCGCGACGCTGCGGCCGGCCTTTTGCAGCTTGGCGACCACCGCGCTCTTCTGGTCCGGCAGCACCTCGGCCTCGACCTCGGCGATGCCGAGCCGGCGCGCCACCGCTTGCGCCGTGGTGCGGTTGTCGCCGGTCAGCATGATGACCTTGATGCCTTCGGCCGCGAGTGCCTTCAGCGCCTCCGGGGTCGACGCCTTGACCGGATCGGCGATCGCGAACAGGCCGGCGAGCCGGCCGTCCACGGCCATGTTGATCACCGTCGCACCGTCGCCGCGCAGCCGCTCGGCTTCGGCGTCGAGCAGCTTGGTGTCGATTCCGATCGACGACAAATATCTGGCATTGCCGAGCACGATGCTCTTGCCCTCGACCTTGCCGGTCGCGCCCTTGCCGGTCGGCGAGTCAAAATGCTCGACTTGCTCAAGAGTGAGCTGCTTCTCCTTTGTCGCGCGCACGATCGCGTCGGCCAGGGGATGCTCGCTGGCACGCTCGACGCTGGCGGCGAGGCGAAGGACGTCATTCTCGGCAAAGCCGGCAGCCGGCACGATCGCCACCACCTTGGGCTTGCCCTCGGTCAGCGTGCCGGTCTTGTCGACCACCAGCGTGTCGATCTTCTCCATTCGCTCCAGCGCCTCGGCGTTCTTGATCAGCACGCCTCCTTGTGCACCGCGGCCCACACCGACCATGATCGACATCGGAGTCGCAAGCCCGAGCGCACAGGGGCAGGCGATGATCAGCACGCTGACGGCTGCGACGAGACCGAAGGCGAGACGCGGCTCTGGTCCAAACCAAGCCCAGGCAGCGAAGGCCGCGAGCGCGACAACGATCACGGCCGGCACGAACCAGCCGGCGACCTGGTCGGCCAAGCGCTGGATCGGCGCGCGCGAGCGCTGTGCGTCGGCGACCATCTGCACGATCTGCGACAGCAGCGTCTCGCGCCCGACCTTGTCGGCACGCATGATGAAGCTGCCGGACTGATTCAGCGTGCCGGCGATCACCTTGGCTCCGCTCTCCTTGGTGACCGGCATGGATTCGCCCGTGACGAGTGATTCGTCGAGCGAAGAGCGGCCTTCGAGAAGGATGCCGTCGACCGGCACCTTCTCGCCGGGGCGGACGCGCAGACGGTCGCCAGCATGCAGCGTATCGATCTCGACCTCGTGCTCGCTGCCATCAGGCTCGACGCGTCGTGCGGTCTTCGGCGCGAGCTGGAGCAGCGCCTTGATCGCGCCCGAGGTCGCATCACGTGCGCGCAGCTCCAGCACCTGGCCGAGCAGCACCAGCACCGTGATCACGGCAGCTGCCTCGAAATAAACGGCGACCGCACCCTCATGGCCACGGAAGGTATCAGGGAATATTTGCGGCGCGACGGTGCCGAGGACGCTGTAGACATAGGCCACCCCTGTGCCCATCGCGATCAGCGTGAACATGTTGAGGTTGCGCGTCCGCAGCGACTGCCAGCCGCGGACGAAGAATGGCCAGCCGGCCCACAGCACCACCGGCGTGGCGAAGAAGAGCTGGAGCCAGTTCGACAATGTCGGATCGATCCAGCTGTGCGGGCCGGCGAGGTGGCCGCCCATCTCCAGCACCACGGCCGGCAGTGCCAGCGCCCCGCCGATCCAGAACCGCCGTGTCATGTCGGCGAGCTCGGGATTGGGACCGGCCTCCAGACTCGCGACTTCCGGCTCCAAGGCCATGCCGCAGATCGGGCAGCTACCGGGGCCGACTTGGCGGATCTCGGGGTGCATCGGGCAGGTGTAGATCGTGCCCGCGGGCATCTCGGGCTCGGGCGCCTTGTCCTTGGCGAGGTACTTGGCGGGATCGGTGGCGAACTTGGTGTGGCAGCCGGCCGAGCAGAAATGGAACGTCTCGCCGTGATGTGTGAGGTGGTGCTTCGAGGTCGTGGGATCGACCGTCATGCCGCAGACGGGATCGAGGACCTTCGTCGCGACACCGCCATGGTCATGCCCGTGATGATGATCGGCGTGGCCGGCATGATCGCCGTGGCCGCCGCAGCAGGAGGATGCCGGCTTTGCGGCCGGCGCGGCTTTCCTGGAACAGCCGCATCCGGCATGTGTTTCCTGCTTGTGATGGTCCCCGTGGTCGGCGTCGTTCATGGCGAGGCTCCGCCCTTGCAATTGATACCCTAGGGGGGTATATAGGCCCCATGCGCATGGACATCAAGACATCTGTCGGAAAACGTCTCGGCCGGATCGAGGGTCAGGTTCGCGGCCTCTCGAAAATGGTGGAGGAAGATCGCTACTGCATCGACATCGTCACGCAAATCTCGGCGGTGCGCGCCGCGCTGCGCCGGGTCGAGGAGGAGATCCTGAAGGATCACGTCGCCCATTGCGTCGAGCACGCCATCGCCAGTGGCGACAAGGCCGATCAGCGCGAGAAGATCGCGGAGCTGATGGCAGTGATCGGACGGGCGGAGCGGTAGGTTCCTACTTTCGCGATTGCAAGCCAACGGTCCGCGCGAAGCGCGGCCCGATGACAGGCTCCGCGAAGCAATCCAGAATCTCACCGCGGCGGCAGTCAGGATTGCTTCGCTGCGCTCGCAATGACTGTAGAATGACTTTGCAAAGGGACGCGCGAGATACGCCCCAGCGTCGTCCTGGCGAAAGCCAGGACCCATACCGCGGAATCTCTCGGCTGCGCGCGGTAATCGTACCCAACGCGGAGCCTTCGTCAAACTGCACTCTGGGGTAACGGGTCCTGGCTTTCGCCAGGACGACAGCGGGGAGGCGGTCTACGCCACCCTCTCCCTTGCCCGTCCCCGCCGCCGCGGGCGGTACATCGCCAATCTCTTTAGCAGCGGGAAATGCTCCGACATTCGTTCGGCCATCTCGGCAGGTTGCTTGCTCACTTCTTCAGCCGAAATTTCAGCCGGCGTCGCTTCGTCAGACGCCTCAGGAACGAGCGGCGGCGCACGGAGCGTTTCTGGAAACACACTGAATGTGCCCGCCACCTCCTCGAGCGGCTTCTGCTTGTCGGCCCAGTGCAAGGCTGTGTAGTCGAAGCCGTGCACGATGGTGGGTTTCACGACTTCGAAATAGGGCGAGATGTCGAAGTCGCGGGGCATGTAGAGCGAGGAATCGCGGATGTGCAGAATTTCGCGGCGAGCGGCGCGGCTGCCGGCCTTGGTGATCTTCGGCAGGATCGGGTAGCGCACGGCGTCGAACGCCTGCGCGATCAGCGCCGAGCAGATGATCTTGGTGGGATCGCCCGATCCCAGCGCGATCATGCGCCGCCGCCAGCGCTGTGGTATCGGCAGCGGGAACAGGAAGCGCATGAGGTCGACGATGTTTTTGGTGTCGTAGCCGAAGCCGATGCGGTTGATCGCATAACGGCAGACGGTGGTACGGTCCTCATAGGACAGCCCGACCGGGCGGCAGAGGCGGGTGTGATAGGGAAAATATTTCGACAAAGGCGCAGAGGTGACGCCCTCGCCGATATTGGCCTCGATCAGCACATGCGGCTCGCCGTCAGCCTCCTCCGCGCCCTCGATCGGACCGACATAGAGCGCAGCGTGCGACCAGGTCGACTGCGTCAGATATTTGATGATACCGGAGATGCGGTTGTTGCCTTCGACCAGCAGCACGTCGCCAGGCTCGATGACGCCGCGCAGGTGCTCCGGGTCGCTCGGCGTGAACGGCTCGTAGCCCGGCACCTCCTTCGAGAGGTACGCGGCAATCAGCTTGCCGACCGAGTCCAGGACCGTCCCCATCTCAAACTCCCCCCAGGGCCTTTTCCGGCCGTCTTTTTCCCTTCTCTATCATGGTCCAAACGTGTTGCAATTCGGTTCATCACTCTGTGAGATCAAGTACGATTGATTCACCATGATGGTTGCTGCGCAACATCAGATACGGCAAGGTTCGCGGGCTGTTCCCATACGTCGCAAGTCCCCGGAAACCATGACATGACTATCACGCGCCGCGGCTTCCTTTCGGCGTCGGCGGGCCTTGCCGCGATGCCTGTGCTGCGCGCGACCGCCGCGACCCCGCCGCGGGAGGCCGATGTCGTCGTGATTGGCGCGGGGGCTGCGGGGATTGCCGCAGCGCGGCGCATCATGGCCGCCAACCGCAGGGTTGTGGTGGTGGAAGCGGCGGCCCAGATCGGCGGCCGTTGCATCACGGATAGCACGATTTTCGGCACGCCGTTCGACCGCGGCGCGCGCTGGATGCACAATCCCGACACCAATCCGATGATCCGGCTGGCGCGCAGCGCCGGGCTCGACGTGCTGCCGGCGCCATCGGGCCAGAAAATGCGCATCGGCCGCCGCAATGCGCGCGCCGGCGAAACCGAGGAGTTCCTGGCCGCGCTGGTCCGCACCAACCGTGCCATCGACGACGCCGCGCGCGGCAAGCTGGACACCTCTTGCGCCTCCGTGCTGCCGAAGGATCTCGGCGACTGGGCTGGCGCGACCGAGTTCATGCTGGGCGCGGGCTTCGCGGGCAAGGATCTGAAGGAGCTTTCGGCCATCGACAAGGCCCGCGCGCAGGACCGCAATGGCGCGATCGCCTGCCGCCAGGGTCTGGGGACGCTGATCGCGAAACTCGGCGAGCAGGCGCCGGTGGTGCTGTCGACGCCGGTGAGCCGGATCGTCTGGAGCAATCGCGATGTCGGAGTGGAGACCCCAAGCGGCAAGATCGCGGCCCGCGCCGCCATCATCACCGTCTCGACCAACGTACTGACCTCTGGCGCGATCAAGTTCGGACCCGACATTCCGAAACGCACGCTGGACGCGGCATCGAAGCTCACCCTCGGCAGCTACGATCGCATCGTGCTGCAACTGCCGGGCAACCCGCTCGGACTGTCGCGCGACGACACCCTGATCGAGCAGAGCAATTCGACGCGTACGGCGCTGTTGTTCGCCAATATCGGCGGCTCCGTGCTGTGCTCAATCGACGTCGGCGGCTCGTTCGGCCGCGATCTCTCCGGACAGGGCGAGCAGGCGATGACGGCTTTCGCGAAGGAGTGGATCACCAAACTGTTCGGCAGCGAAGCTGCGGCCGCCGTGCAGAAGACCAGCGCGACGCGCTGGAATGCCTCGCCTTATGTCATGGGCGCGATGTCGGCGGCCGCGCCCGGCGGTCACCTCTCGCGAAAGGTTTTGACGGAGCCGATCGGCAACATGTTCCTTGCCGGCGAAGCCACGCATGAGACGCTGTGGGGCACCGTCGACGGCGCCTGGGAAAGCGGCGAACGCGCCGCGGACGCCGCGCTGCGCAAGATCGGCGCGCTCAAAGACGAGCCGGCGGATGTCCCGACGCAGTCGACCAAGAAGCGACGCGTGCCGCGGCAGTGAGGCAATCAGTCCCCAAACACTCCGCTGTCGTCCCTGCGAACGCAGGGACCCACAAACCACAGGGAGAGCTTGGCGAAGACCAGCAGATAAAAGATCTTCGTCGGGGGGGTCACTCGTGCCTAATCGATAGATCACGCGGTATGGTTCCCCTGCATTCGCAGGGGACGACAGCATTGGTTTACCGCAATATCCCATCCAGCACCGGCAGCCCGGCAATCACCGCCAGCGCGATCAACGCGTAGCAGATGCCGCGAAACACCTTCTCACTCGCGCGGCCGAACAGTGATGCACCGAACGCGACGCCGATCGCATAGACCGGGCCGACGATCAGCGAAAGCGCGAGCGACTCGCGCGAGATCAGGCCCGTGCTCGCGTAACTCACCATCGAGAAGAAATCCGACGCGCCGAAGAACAGCACGATGTTGGCGCGCGCGACGATCGGCGCAATCGGACGGCCGAGCCAATACCCGACGATCGGTGGACCGCCGGTCTGCGCCAGCCCGCTACAGAAGCCGGAAAGGCCGCCGATGCCGACCGAGAGCCAGGTGTGGTCCTTGCCGCGATAGCGCCAGCCCGACAGCAGCAGGAGCAGCAGCGCGGCGACGAAGCAGGAGATGATCCAGCGCGTGGTGACGGGCTCGAGTACGCTGAGGAAATAGGTCCCAAGGGGCACGCCGATCAGCGCGCCCAGCACGATCACGGCCGTGGCCTTGCAGTCCGCCTTGCGCCAGGCGTCGGGCAGGAGCGGCGCGGCCGCGACGAAATCGATCACGAGCAGCAAGGCAGCCACGAGCCGCGGCGCAGCGATGCTGCTCGCCAGCGGCATGAAGATCAGCGCCGAACCGAACCCGGAGAAGCCGCGGGCGGTGCCCGAAACGAACGCGACAGCGCAGAGCGCCATCGCAATGGTGAGGCTGACGTCCTTCGGCAGAAAGTCCGTCAGGCTCATCCGCGAAGAGTGCCGCCGGTCTTCTTCGTCACCTCGGCCACGACCTTCGCGGCCACAGCCTCGATCTCCTGGTCAGTCAGCGTCTTCTCGCGCGGCTGGATCGTGACCGCGATCGCGATCGACTTCTTGCCGTCATCGATGCCCTTGCCCTCGTAGACGTCGAAGACGCTGACCCCCGTGATCAGCTTCTTGTCGACGCCTTGCGCCGCGCGCACGATGTCGCCGGCCTTGACTGTGCGATCGACGATAAAGGCGAAGTCGCGCATAACAGGCTGGAACGCCGACAGCTCGATCGCAGGCTTGGCGCGGGTCGGCTTCTTCTTCGCCTCCGGAATGCGGTCGAGGATCACCTCGAACACGATCAGCGGGCCGTCGGCCCCGAGCGCCTCGAGCGCGCGCGGGTGCATCTCGCCGAAATAGCCAAGCACGTTCTGCGGACCGATCTGGATCGTGCCCGAACGCCCCGGATGCAGCCAGCCGGGGCCACCGGCGACGATCTGAAGCGCCTGCATCGGCGCGCCGGCAGCGGCGAGCACCGCCAGCGCATCGGCTTTGGCGTCGAACACATCAGCCTGCGCCGAGCCGGACCAGTGCCGGCCGAGACCTTCCGAGGACGCAAAGCCGCGGCGTACGCCGCTCGCCGCCATGAACTGATCTTGCGGGCGGTCTCCCCTGAACAGCTGCCCGACCTCGAACAGCGCGACGTCGCCAAAGCCGCGATCGGCATTGGCCTGCGCCGCCGCGAGCAGGCCCGCGAGTAGCGTCGGGCGCATGTCGGAAAGGTCGGATGCGATCGGGTTCGCCACCTCGAGCTCGCGCTGGCCGCCGCCGAACAATTTTGCCGCGGGTTTTGCGATAAACGACCACGTCACGGCCTCGACCATGCCGCGGCTCGCCAGCGCGCGCCGCGCGCGCCGGGTGCGCAGCTGAAGCGGGGTCAGCACAGGCTTGCGTGCGTCTTCGCCGCGCTCGAACGGCGTCATCGGCACTTTGTCGACACCGAAGATGCGCACGATCTCTTCGACGATGTCGGCCTTGCCGTGCACGTCGGTGCGCCAGGAGGGGACTGCGACCTTCACCACCGGGCCTGGGCCCGCCATCATGAAGCCGAGATGGGTCAGGATGCGCTTCATCTCCGGCTGGGGCACCTCGATGCCGGACAGACGCTTGACTTCGGTGACCGGGAAATCGATCACGCGGTCGTCGCCGAAGGCCTTGCCGACCACGGCGGTCTCGGACGGCGTGCCGCCGCACAACTCCATCACCAGCTTGGTCGCGAGCTCGAGCCCCGGCACCATGAAGGCCGGATCGACGCCACGCTCGAAGCGGTAGCGCGCATCCGAATTCACACCGAGCTTGCGGCCGGTCTGGGCGATGTTGATCTCGTTCCACAGCGCCGATTCGATCAGAACGTCGGTGGTGTTCTCGTCGCAGCCCGAGGCCTCGCCGCCCATGATGCCGGCAAGCGATTCGACGCCGTGCTCATCCGCGATCACGCAGATATTGGGATCGAGATTGTAGGTGCGGCCGTCGAGCGCCAGCAGGCTCTCGCCCTCGCGGGCGCGCCGTACGACGAGATTGCCGCTCACTTTCTTGGCGTCGAACACATGTAGCGGCCGTGCGCGATCGAACGTCATGAAATTGGTGATATCGACCAGCGCGTTGATCGGGCGCAGCCCGATCGCGGTCAGCCGCTTCTGGAGCCATTCCGGCGACGGGCCGTTCTTGACGTCGCGCACGAGGCGCAGCGCGAAGCCCGGGCACAGCGTGGCGTCTTCGACCGTCACTTTCACCGGGCAGGGGAATTCGCCCTTGATCGGCTTGATCGTGGGGTCCTTGAACTTGCCCATGTCGGCAGCGGCAAGATCGCGCGCGATTCCGTGCACGCCTGTGCAGTCCTGCCGGTTCGGGGTCAGGTTGATCTCGATCACGGGATCGCCAAGCGCGGCCCATTCGGCGTAGCCGGCGCCGATCGGCGCGTCCGCAGGCAATTCCATGATGCCGTCATGGTCGTTGGATATCTGCAGCTCGGCCGCCGAGCACAGCATGCCGCGGCTCTCGACGCCGCGGATGGTGCCGACCCCGAGCGTGATGTCCTTGCCGGGAATGTAGGTGCCGGGCGGCGAGAACACGCTGACGAGCCCGGCCCGCGCATTCGGCGCGCCGCACACGACCTGCACCGGCGCGCCACCGTCACCGGTGTCGACCATGCAGACCCGCAGGCGATCCGCATTCGGATGCTGCTCGGCCGAGATCACCTTCGCAATGGTGAAGGGCTTCAGCGCCTTCGCCTTGTCCTCGATGTTCTCGACCTCGAGCCCGATCATGGTGAGCTTGTCGGCGAGCCTTTCCAGGGGCTCGTCGGTGTCGAGATGATCCTTCAGCCAGGAGAGGGTGAATTTCATGGCTGTGTGCCTCGGTTCTTGTCGGTGTTTACGAATTGATCTTGGTCGGTGCCAGTGTTCCCTCCCCCCTTGTGGGGGAGGGGCAGGGAGGGGGGTAAGCCGCGCGCTCTGACGGAAGCTGCCTGGCGGATTGCCTCGACAACTCCCTCAAGGTTTGACATCACCTGCTCATTCGTGAAACGCAGAACCTGAAATCCTTCCGCGACGAAGAACGCATCACGACGCTGATCTGCCTTCTGCCGTTCCTCGAAATTGTGAGATTCTCCATCGAGCTCGATAATTAGCTTCGATGAGAAGCACACGAAATCGGCGATGTAACTCCCGATCGGTGTCTGACGTCGGACGCCCAGGCCATCCATGCGATTAGCTTTCAGATATCGCCATAGCAGTGTCTCAGCGCGCGTCATCGTGCGGCGAAGTTGCTTCGCTCGGCTGCGCTGACGGTCGCTCACCACTGTGTGCGGCATCTGCGGCTACCCCCCTCCCTGACCCTCCCCCACAAGGGGGGAGGGAACGGAAAGGGTCTTTGTGGAATTGCTCCCAGCGCTGACCATCACGAGCTCAGCCCCCCAGCCAGCGTCGGTACCTCCAGCGGCTTGAAGCCGTAATGGGACAGCCAGCGGACGTCGCTGTCGAACAGCTGGCGCAGATCGGCGATGCCGTATTTCAGCATGGCAATGCGGTCGATGCCCATGCCCCAGGCAAAGCCCTGGTACTCGTCGGGATCGATGCCGCAGGCGCGCAGCACGTTCGGATGCACCATGCCGCAGCCGAGAATCTCCAGCCAGTCCTCGCCCTCGCCGAAGCGGATCTCGCCCTTGTCGCGACGGCACTGGATGTCGACTTCAAGCGAGGGCTCGGTGAACGGGAAGAACGAGGGACGGAAGCGCATGTTGATGTGGTCGACCTCGAAGAACGCCTTGCAGAACTCGTGCAGGATCCATTTGAGGTGGCCGAGATGCGAGTGCTTGTCGATGACGAGGCCTTCGACCTGGTGGAATTGCGGCGTGTGGGTCGCGTCCGAATCGATGCGGTAAGTGCGACCCGGGCAGATCACGCGAATGGGCGGCTTCTGGCTCAGCATGGTGCGCACCTGCACCGGCGAGGTGTGGGTCCGCAGCAGCATGCGCGAGCCGTCTTCCTTCGGATGAAAGAAGAAGGTGTCGTGCATCTCGCGCGCGGGATGGCCTTCCGGAAAATTCAGCTTGGTGAAGTTGTAATCATCCGTCTCGATATCGGGGCCTTCGGCGACCGAGAATCCCATGTCGGCGAAGATCGTGGTCAACTCGTCCCAGACCTGGCTCAGCGGGTGGATTCGGCCGGCCTCGGCCGCGGCATCGCGCAAGGGCAGCGTGACATCGATGGTCTCGGCGGCCAGCCGGGCATCGAGCGCCGCCGACTTCAAGACGTCGCGCTTTGCTGCGAGCGCCTCGGTGACCTTGTCCTTGGCCTGGTTGATCGCGGCGCCTTGCGTCTTGCGCTCGTCCGGCGACATCTTGCCGAGCGTTGCGAGCAGTGCGGAGATCGAGCCCTTCTTGCCAAGGGCTGCGACACGCACGGCTTCGAGCGCCGCCTCGTCCGCCGCGGCGGTGATGTCGGTGATGATCTGGGCTTCGAGCTGGGCAAGATCGGTCATGGCAATCCCTTTTGGCCAGGATGCTGAGCCGATGATCCTAGCCCGTCACACCCGGCGCGCTGCCGGGCATCCACGTCTGAGAAGTATGCTTGCGCAAGAGATGACGGCCGGGGCAGTAAGGCGGCAAGACGCGCCTCTGCCCGGGCCATCACAAGCTGAACGCTGTGCAGAGCACAGTGGAGGACGGCTACGCCGCCAGCGCGGCGTCGGCCCTGTTACGCCGCAAGCGCGGCCTTGGCCTTCTCGGCGATCGCCTGGAACGAGGCGGGCTCGTTGATCGCGAGATCCGACAGCACCTTGCGGTCCACGGTGACGCCAGATTTGGCGAGGCCGTCGATAAATCGGCTGTAGGTCAGGCCGAACGGACGGACTGCGGCGTTGAGGCGCTGGATCCAGAGCGCGCGGAATGTCCGCTTTTTGCGCTTGCGGTCACGGAAGGCATATTGCATGGCCTTCTCGACCGCCGGCTTGGCGGCGCGGATGGTGTTCTTGCGGCGGCCATAGAAGCCCTTGGCGGCCTTGTAGACTTTCTTGTGCTTGGCGTGGGCGGTCACACCGCGTTTGACGCGAGACATGACAAAAATCCTTCAGAGATGACTTCGGTTTCGGATCGCCGCGCGAACGCGGCGCGAGGTGGCAGTGATCGTGGACGCGATCAGGCGTTCGGCAAGAAGTACTTCTTGACGTTGTCGCCGTCGGTCTTGAACAGCACGCGGGTGCCGCGCAGCTGACGGATCTGCTTCTTCGTCCGCTTGATCATGCCGTGACGCTTGCCGCGCTGGGCGTGCATCACTTTGCCGGTGGCAGTCACCTTGAAGCGCTTTTTAGCGCCCGATTTGGTCTTCAGCTTGGGCATTTGGCTCTCCTATGGCCGCAACAGAAATCCGCCCGTGAAGGCGGCTGGCCGTCTAAAATGCTCGTTAGAGCGTTGATTGTGCTCAGGTTTTGCGAACGAGCGCGAAACCCGCACGAAACACCGCCACGGCAGCCCTTAATCAGCCGGGCGATGAAGGCTGGGCTTATGACAGAGCGGGAGCCAAATGGCAACGATGAACCGCCGGAACCTAGCCGCCGACTATTTGGGGTTGCTACCCCCAATGTCCACGCCTCATGTCCGGAGCAGGACCCAATGGCCCATTTCCCGCGATCGATTTCCTCTTTCTCCAGCTTTGCGCGCCCGCGCCGCCTGGGGCTGCTCGCCGTGCTGGCCGCTGCCATGGCGCCTTCAACTGCCGATGCCCGGGTCAGCGGCTATGACGGCATCTGGAATGTCACCTTCGCCACCACACGGGGCAATTGCAGCTCCGGCTACAGCGTCCCCTTCACCATCACCGGCAGCCGGGTGTCGTCCGCCGGCGGCGGCCGGGTGTCCGGCAAAGTCAATCGCGGCGGCGCTGTGGCGGTCCAGGTCTGGGTCGGCGCCACCCACGCCAGCGGCGGCGGCCGGCTCGCCGGCATGAACGGCGCCGGCTCGTGGAACGGCATCATTTCCGGCGACCGCTGTAGCGGCACCTGGCAGGCGACGAGAACCTGACAAACAAAACGGCCCGCCGGAGATCCGGACGGGCCGTTGAATTCTCAGTCCCAAAGAGCCGGCGTCAGCGCGGCGCCAGAACCATCACGACCTGGCGACCCTCGAACCTTGCGTCCTGCTCGACCTTGGCGAGCTCGGCGACGTCGGTTTTGATCTTGTCCAGAAGCTTGGTGCCGATCTCCTGGTGCGCCATTTCGCGACCACGATAGCGCAGCGTGATCTTGACCTTGTCGCCCTCTTCGAAGAACCGCTGCATCGCGCGCATCTTCACGTCGTAATCGTGATCGTCGATCATCGGACGGAGCTTGATCTCCTTGATCTCGACGGTCTTCTGCCGCTTGCGGGCTTCGGCGGCTTTCTTCTGAGCGGAATACTTGTACTTCCCGTAGTCCATGATCTTGCAGACGGGAGGGCTGGTATTCGGCGAAATCTCGACCAGATCCATGCCGGCTTCCTGAGCCATCTTGATGGCCAGGACCGTCTCGACCGTGCCTTTGTTGTCACCGGTTTGATCGATCAGCTGGATTTGCGCATTGCGGATATCATCATTGATGCGCGGCCCGTCTTTGCTGGCAGCGGGCGGAGCTTTATTAGGACGGCGAATGGGTGGTTCTCCAAAGTTGTGAAGGAAGCGGCTATCTTGAAGGAAGATGCGTTTGCCGGCAAGCAAGTCGCTCGTGCGAGAGGCGAAAAACCCTCAAATGCGAGGCATTTTGGCCACGCCCGTTGGCACGCAGACGACATAGACACCTTGGTTCTGTTCCGCAAGCGTCCCAAACGGCCAATGCCGAGGTCGGATTGTGCTGGCGGACGTGTCCAAACAGCTCAAACAGCACAGCCAGAGTAAACGTTCCATGACCGATGCAATTTCCGATACCGTGCTCGACTTCATCACCGTGGGCGAAGGCCCGTTGGCGCGCAGAATTGCGGTGCGCCGCCGCGCCGGAAAAGGCCCCGGGCTGGTCTGGCTCGGCGGATTCAAATCGGACATGCAGGGCAGCAAGGCCATGGCGCTGGATGCCTGGGCCGGGGAGCACGGCCGCGCAATGGTCCGATTCGACTATTCCGGTCACGGCGAATCCTGCGGCGATTTCGCCGATGGAACCATCGGACGCTGGCTGGAGGAGAGCGTAGCAGTGTTCGAGCGCTTCTGCGCCGGCCCGCAAATCCTGATCGGCTCGTCCATGGGCGGCTGGATGGCACTGCTGCTCGCGCGCGAGATCAAGAAGCGCCAGGAGACGCAACAGGCCGTGGCCTCGCTGTCCGGTCTCGTCCTGATCGCGCCGGCGCCCGACTTCACCGAGGAGCTGATGTGGAAGAACTTTTCGCCGGCGGTGAAGAAAGAGATCGAGACCAAGGGCCTCTGGCTGCGGCCGTCGGACTATGGCGACGGCTCGCCCTATCCGATTACGCGAAATCTGATCGAGGAGGGACGCAATCACCTGGTGCTCGGCAGCGCCATCGATCTCGGCTGCCCCATCCGCATCCTGCAGGGCGCGAAAGATCCCGACGTGCCATGGCAGCACGCCTTCGCGCTGACACATCGCCTGCCGGCTGACGACGTCGTGCTGACCATGATCCAGGACGGCGATCACCGCCTCTCCCGCCCGCAGGACATCGCGCGCATTCTTGCCGCCGTGGCGGAGATCGGGTGAAACTGCCGCTCAGCACTCGATGTCATCGTCCGACTTGAGCGGACGATCCGGTATTCCAGAGGCCGTCATACCTAAGCCGAGAAGCCGCGGCGTACTGGATGCGCCGGCAAGCCGGGGCATGACAGAGAACGGGGAGGGAGAAATGCCAATGACCACCGTCGCCATGCTGCGTGCGTTCTGCGACGCGGTCGAGCAGCGCAACGGCAAAGCGTTCGCCGCCCTCTTCACTGAGGACGGCATCTACCACGACGTCTTCTACGGTGTCTTCACCGGTCGCGAGAAGATCGCCGAGCTGATCGACGACTGGTTCTATCGCACGGCGACCGATTTCCGCTGGGACATGCACGATCCCGTCACCGACGGCACCACGCTCTATGCGCGCTACACCTTCAGCTATCGTTCGACCCTGCTGGACGCGAATGGCGCGCGGGCGATGTTCGAGGGCGTGGCGATAATGACGCTGCGTGAGGGCAAGATTGCCAGCTATCACGAAGTTGCCAACACTGCGCCGGCGTTCGTCGACCTGAAGTTTGCGCCGGAGCGGATCGCGAAGATCGTGGCCAAGCAGGGCGCCGAGCTGAAGGCGCGCCCGGAAATGCAGCGGCATTTGGCGTAACTGTCTCCACTCGTCATTCCGGGGCGCGGCCCTTGGCGCGAGCCCGGAACGACGAGTAGAGAGAGCGCTACCGCTTCGACGGATTCGCCATCGGCTTGCGCTGCGCCAGTGCGGCGACCGTGGCGGTCCCGATCGGTCCCTGTTCATCATAGAGCCAGCATTCGCCGATCGCGACGCCATCAGTGGCGTGATGGTTCACCACCTCGAATCCGATCCAGTTTGTGATCGGCAGGCGATGCAGATAGATGGTGACGTCGCTGTTGATGTAGCCGAGCCCCCTGTCGCCGGCATTGGCAAACGGGCTGGCGAAATCGGCGCCGGTGGCGACACGGACGAACGGCGTCATCGCCACGCCCGCGACGAGCTCGCGCACGTCGCTCATCCAGAGCCGGCGCGGGCCGAGCGAGCCCATATGGCCGACGATCGGGCGCGTCGTCCATTTGCCGTTCATGCCGAGCCTGGGATCGGTGGGCTTGGGAATGTCGGCCGGCTTCGGCACGTCCCAGTTCGGCGGTGACCAGACATTGCCTTCGGGATTTTGCGTCTTGCGCAGCAGCTGGCAAGACGCCCGCGCCATGCTGACGCCACCGGAGACAAACTCCGCCTCGACCACGCGGATGCGCAGGCCGTCGCGCACCAGGCGCGTCGTCACTTCAATCGGCTTGTCGATGGTCGGTAGCCGAAACATATCGACGGTGAGCCGCGCCGGCACCAATTCGGGGCCGGAATGACGCTCCTCGATGACGAAGCCGAGCAGGCCGATGA
Organism: Bradyrhizobium sp. 153; assembly: GCF_023073835.1. Lineage (NCBI taxonomy): Bacteria > Pseudomonadati > Pseudomonadota > Alphaproteobacteria > Hyphomicrobiales > Nitrobacteraceae > Bradyrhizobium > Bradyrhizobium sp. 153. The sequence goes on from NZ_JADPKH010000097.1 coordinate 74,395, forward strand.
TGACGCGTCCGTGCAGCGATTTCGGATCCCAGGGACCGTTGGCGACTTCCGTCGGATGGAATGTGTCGCCGTCGCGGGTAAAGAAAGGCATGTTTGTCATGAGGCGCGAGATTGAAGAAAGGCGCGGGGAAATCAAGGCCCTCAACCCTCATGGTGAGGAGGCGCGAAGCGCCGTCTCGAACCATGCAGGCTCCGCTGCGGCAGCTCGGCCTCGATCCTTCGAGATGCCGCTGCGCGGCTCCTCAGGATGAGGAGCTAACCGTGAATTCTGCGCGCCACTCCTCACGAACACTCTCGTCGGGCTCGCGATCGAGAACCTGCAGCCTCACCTCGGCAAACGCCTCGCGCTCCACCAATTGCCCCAGCGCCCACACCGCCGCCCCACGCACCAGTGGGCTTGCATCGTCGAGCAATCGCCGCGCCTCCGCAGCCAGCGCTAGCTCCCCGGAGTTGCCAATCGCGATCAGCACGTTCCGTACGAAGCGATTGCGGCCGATGCGCTTCAGCGGCGACTTCGTGAACAGCGTGCGGAATGAAGCATCGTCGAGCCGGGCCAGCGCCGCGAGCGCAGGCGCGCGCAGCTCGTCACGCGCCGCGAGCTTGGCCTCGCGACCCTCCTGCGCGAACTTGTTCCAGGGGCAGGCGGCAAGACAATCATCGCAGCCATAGATCCGATTGCCCATGGCCTTGCGAAATTCGCGCGGGATCGGACCCTTGTTCTCGATGGTGAGGTACGAGATGCAGCGCCGCGCATCGAGCTTGTAGGGCGCAGGGAACGCCGCGGTCGGGCAGATGTCGAGACAGGCCCGGCACGAGCCGCAATGGTCGATCTCTGCGTCGTCACGCGGCAGCTCGAGCGTGGTGTAGATCGCGCCGAGGAACAGCCAGGAGCCGAACTCGCGCGAGACGAGATTGGTGTGCTTGCCCTGCCAGCCCAGATGCGCGGCTTGCGCCAAGGGCTTCTCCATCACGGCCGCGGTGTCGACGAACACCTTTACGTCCGACGGCGCGGTCGCAATTAGCCAGCGCGCCAGCGCCTTCAGCCGCTTCTTGATCAGATCGTGATAATCGTCGCCTTGCGCATAGACCGAGATCGCCGCATGCGTGCGCTGCTTGAGGATCGCGAGCGGATCCTGGTCGGGGCCGTAATTGACGCCGAGCATGATCACCGAGCGCACATCCTGCCACAGTCCGCGCGGATCGACGCGGCGCTCAGGGCTCGCGGCCAGCCAATCCATGTCGCCATGGCCGCCGGAGGCGATGAATTCAAGGAAGTATTTTCCGGCGCTCTCGATCGTGCCGGGTGCAGTGATGCCGATGCAGTCGAAGCCGAGCGCGCGTGCTTCGTGCGCCAGCTGTGTCTTCAGTTCAGTCGGATCGCAATTCAGAAATCCAGGTCCACGTAAGTCCGCGACGCCGGCACCCCGGCCAGCCATTCGCTGAGGAGCGGACGGAACGACGGGCGGGATTTCACCCGCGCGTACCACGCCTTTGCTGCATCGTCCTCGCTCCATGGCACGTCGCCCAGATAGTCGATCGCCGAGAGATGCGCCGCGGCGGCGAGATCCGCGTAGGTGAGTCGGTCGCCCGCGAGGAAGTTACGCGTCTGCGCCAGCCAGCCGATATAGGCCAGATGATAGCGCACGTTTGCCTTGGCCGCGCGCATCACGTCGGCCGAAGGCGGGCCGCCACCGTCCTCCTCGCTCATGAACCGCTTGTAGATGCGCTCGGTGACGAGAGGGTGCGAGACCTCCTCGAAGAATTTTTCGTTGAACCAGGCCATCAGCCGGCGCACCTCGACGCGCTCGGTGATGGTTTCCGGCATCAGGCGCTTGGGGCCCATCGCGGCGCCATAGGCCTCGTCGACATATTCGGCAATGATCGCCGCGCCCGGTATGGGCGGCTGCTCGTCGTCCACCAGAACTGGTGTCGTGCCGGCCGCATTGAGCAGCAGAAACGCCTCGCGCCGCTCCCAGCTGCGCTCTTCGACCAGCTTCAGGTCGAGCCCGTATTCGCCCACGATCAAGCGAATGAAGCGCGAGTGCGGACAGAACGGATGATGAAACAGCGTAAACATGAAGCCTTTGACTATTTGATGGTGCTTAAGAATCCATCAATATTTGTGCGGCGCCACACTAGTCCTTCAAAACCGCGAAGCAAGGGCGTGACGTCGCATTTTGCGATTGCGGCATGGGGGCGAATAGGCGAGAAGAGCCCCGCTTTTCCAGCCGAAATGGACCGTAATATGTCAGACGCAATACGGGCAGTGATCCTCGGCATCATCGAGGGGGTGACCGAGTTCCTTCCCGTGTCCTCGACCGGCCACCTCTTGCTCGCGGAGCGCTTCTTCCAGCTTGGTGAAGGTGCCTTCTGGGATTCGTTTACGGTTCTGATCCAGCTGGGTGCGATCCTCGCGATCGTCGGGCTCTATTTCAGGAAGCTGTGGGACGTCGCGATTGGCCTGTTCACGGGCGATGCCTATGCGCGCCGCTTCGTGATCGGCGTGCTGGTCGCCTTCCTGCCGGCCGTGATCGTCGGCCTCCTCGCCGGCAAGTACATCAAGAGCATGCTGTTCAATCCGTGGGTCGTCTGCTTCACGCTGATCGTCGGCGGCGCCATCCTGCTCTGGGTCGACAAGCTCGAGCTCAAGCCGCGCGAGCATGAAGCCACCAAGTTTCCACTCTTGATGTATCTCTATATCGGCATCGCGCAGTGCGTGGCGATGATCCCGGGCGTGTCGCGCTCCGGCGCCAGCATCGTGGCCGCCATGCTGCTCGGTGCGGACAAGCGAGCGGCGGCGGAGTTCTCGTTCTTCCTCGCCATCCCCACCATGATCGGCGCGTTCGCCTACGACTTCTACAAGAACCGCGCCGAGATGACGATGGACCATATGAACATCGTCGCGATCGGCTTCGTGGTGTCGTTCATCACCGCGATCATCGTGGTCAAGACGTTCTTGACCTACGTCACCCGACACGGTTTCGTGGTGTTCGCCTGGTGGCGCGTCATCGTCGGCACGCTCGGCCTGATCGCGCTGGCGCTGGGGCGGTAAAGCCAGAAACCCTCGATCCAAATCAGCTCGCGCTGAAGTGCTCCGACGCACCTCTCCCCGCTGGGGAGAGGTGGGCATCGAGACACCCGGTTGCTGGTGTTTTCAACGCAAAATAAGCTTTTGATCGCTAATCAGTCTCCAGCCCAGGGCGGCGTGCCCGGCACAGGAGCTGAACCATGACCCTCGTCAGCGGCTGGGGGCGTTTTCCGGTCGTCGATAGCAACGTGCTGCGGCCGCGCTCGTTCGCGGCCGTCGGCGAGGCTGTCTCGGCCGGCACCGTCGCGCGCGGCAATGGCCGCGCCTATGGCGATGCCGCGATCGGCGCCGCCAGGACCGTCGCGATGACGGGGTTCGACCGGGTCAGGTGGTTCGATCCGGCGAGCGGGCGCATCCGCCTCGAGGCCGGCATGCTGCTGTCGGACCTGATCGAGACATTCGGCCCACGCGGCTTCCTGCCCTTCGTCGTGCCCGGCACGCGCTTCGTGTCGATCGGCGGTGCAATCGCTGCCGACGTGCACGGCAAGAACCATCATGGCGAGGGCGGCTTCGGTCGCTACCTCGACAGCATTTTGCTGCGCACCGGGCAGGGCGAGGTGATCGAAACCTCGCGCGAGCAGAATTCCGATGCCTTTTTCGCGACCGTCGGCGGCATGGGCCTGACCGGAATCATCCTCGAGGCGACGATGCGGTTGCGGCCGGTCGAAACCGGATGGATCCGCGAGCGGGTGATCTCTGCGTCCGATCTCGATGCCGCGATGCGAGCGCTCGACGCGGGCGATGCTGCGACCTATTCGGTGGCCTGGCTCGATTGCGCGGCGCGAGGACGCGATCTCGGCCGCGCGCTGATCTATCTCGGCGAACACGCCGGCAGAGACGAACTCGCCGCTGGCGCCGCTGCGTTTCCCGTCGGCAAAGATCCCGGCCTCGGCGTCCCCGTCGATCTGCCCTCGATCACGCTGAACCGCCTCAGCATTCGCGCCTTCAACGAGCTGTACTACCGCGTGGGCGCGCGGCGCGCCGGCGGCAGCCAAGTGGTCTCGCTCTATCCGTATTTCTTTCCGCTCGACGGCCTCAAAGACTGGAATCGCATCTATGGCAAGCGCGGCTTCCTTCAGCATCAATGCGTGATTCCGGAGCAGGGCGCGCGCGAGGTGCTCGGCGATATCCTCCAGCGCGTCGCGCATCGCGGCGATGCCTCCTTCCTCGCCGTGCTCAAGAAGCTCGGCCAGGGCGACGGCATCCTGTCGTTTCCGCTGCCCGGCTACACGCTGGCGCTGGATTTCCCGCTGAAGGGCGACATCCTGAATTTCCTCGACGAGATCGATCGCCTGGTCGTCGCTGCCGGCGGGCGGCTGTACCTCGCCAAGGATGCGCGCCAGTCGCGCGCGACGTTCGCGGCCGGCTATCCCGCCTTGCAGCGGTTCAACGCGATCCGCAGATCGCTTGATCCCACAGGCAACATCCGCTCGAAGCTTTCACAACGCCTGTTTGATGAGGTCTAGCCCGTGACGTCACGCAAGTCCGCAATTGTGCTGGGTGGCTCCTCCGATATCGGCCGCGCCGCCGCGCGCGCCTTCGCCAAGGCGGGATACGACGTCGCCCTCGCCGGCCGCGACGTCGCCACGCTGGAGCGGGATGCCGCCGATCTGCGCGCGCGTTACAATATCGAGGTCGGTCTTCACAAATTCGATGTGCTCCACACCGCGTCATTCGAGAGCTTTGTCGGCGGCCTGCCGGCGTTGCCTGATGTCGTGGTCTCGATCGTCGGCCTTTTGGGCGTGCAGGAGAACGCGCAATCCGATCTCGCCCACGCCACCACGATCATGCGCTCCAACTACGAAGGCCCGTCGCTGATCCTCGGCCTGTTCGCCGAAAAATTCTTGGGCCGCGGCACTGGCACGATCGTCGGCGTGTCCTCCGTTGCCGGCGATCGCGGCCGCGCCTCGAACTATGTCTACGGCTCGGCCAAAGCGGGCTTCTCCGCCTTCCTGTCCGGCCTGCGTGCCCGCGCCAGCCGCGGCGGCGTGCATGTCGTCACCGTCAAGCCCGGCTTCGTCCGCACCAAGATGACGGAAGGCATGAAGCTGATCGGCCCGCTCACGGTGGAGGCGCCGGTGGTCGGCGATGCGATCCTTCAGGCGGTCGAGAGGAAAATCGACGTCGTCTATGTCAGCGGCAAATGGCGCCTCGTGATGCTGATCATCAAGACGCTGCCGGAAGCGGTGTTCAAGAAGCTGAAGTTTTGACGTCTCGCCGCGCTGACGGTGCGTCCTCTGGCCCTGCTCGTCCTCCAAACTCGTCATGCCCGGGCTTGACCCGGGCATCCACGTCTTGCTGCGACCGCTGATCTGAGTGGATGGCCTCGCATAGTCGAGCAGAGCGACGCCGTTCTCCGAACGGCCCGGCCATGACGACGGAGAGAGAGTCTTTAGGCGCTCTTGCGCTGGAACTGGCCGGCCGCGCGGAAACGCCAGAGATATTGCGGGGCGATCGCCTCCAGCGAATCCGGCGTGATGCCGAGCCCTTCCAGCGTCAGGCCAGCGGCCTTCGCCGCATCCGACACGACATTGTCGCGTTCGAGCATCGTGACCTGGTCCGGCGTCAGCTTCAGTGCACCCGGCGCGAATTGCAGGAAGGCGGCCTTGAAGCGGGCGAGCCCAAACGGCAGCGGGATCAGCATTCGCTCGCGGTCCGTGATCTCGAGGATGGTCTCGATGATCTCGCGCATGGTCAGCACCTCCGGCCCGCCGAGCTCATAGGTCGCGCCGGCCTTGGCCTTGCCGTCGACGGCATCAGCGATCGCGGTGGCGACGTCGCCGACATAGACCGGCTGCATCCTGGTCTCGCCGCCGATCAGCGGCAGCACCGGCAACATTCGCCCCAGCGCGGCAAAGCGGTTGGTGAACTGGTCCTCGGGCCCGAACATCACGGAAGGGCGGAAGATCGTCGCCGACGGTACGGCGGCCAAGACCGCGGCTTCGCCGGCCGCCTTGGCCTTGGCATAGCGCGAGGGCGATTCCGCGTCGGCGCCGATCGCGGAGACATGCACCAGGCTGGCGCCGGCGGCGGCCGCCGCCTTGGCGACGGTCTCGGCGCCCTTGGCCTGGACGGCGTCAAAGGTCTGCTCGCCGCTCTCGGTGAGGACGCCCACGAGGTTGATCACGACATGCGAATCGCGCAGCGCCGCCTCGACCGAGGCCGGATAGCGCAAATTGGCCTGCACGGTGTGGACCTGCCCGACCTTGCCGGAGGGCTGGAGATATCCGGCGAGTTCCGGCCGCCGCACCGCGACCCGGATGCGGTAATCGCGCTTGCACAGGGCGCGGACGACGTTCCGGCCCAAAAACCCAGATCCGCCGAAAACCGTGACGAGCGTGTCCAGATTCGATGCCATGGGGTCGGTTCCTGCAGGTGGGTAAGGGGTTGTCAGGCTTGTATCGGGCCGGTTTGCGATGCGCAATCGGCATCCCGCAACAGGCTTCACGCATGAATTGACAACGGCGTCACCGAACCGTAGTAACCGCCTCCGTGCCCCAAACGGCATGCCCAGGTGGTGGAATTGGTAGACGCGCTGGCTTCAGGTGCCAGTGGCTTAACGGCCGTGAAGGTTCGAGTCCTTTCCTGGGCACCATTTGCAAGATTTGACGCAAAATGGGGCTGCTTCCGATCAGTCGCGATGGTAGCCGACGATCCAAGCACCGAGGTGGCATGGGTCCCTTGATGGGACAGATCAGCCCGTCCGCTCTCACACCACCCGCTTTTCCCGCCCGCTCCGCCACCGCCTTCTGCACAAAGTACATCGCGCCCAGCGCGACGATCGTCGTCGCGACCACGACGTAGCCGAGCCGGTCGAAATGGATCAGCGAGCCGTCCGCCGCTTGGGCGATGATGGCGGCGGCGAGCACTGAGCCGAGTCCTCCGGAGAGCTGCTGAAGCGAGGCGCTGACCGCGCTGAACGAGCCGCGCTGGCTCGGATCGGGGATCGCCGACATCAGCGCCTGCGACGGGATCATGCGCGAGAAAATGCCGACGAACATCAAGACGTTGACGAGGATCGCGGTCGCGAGCGAGACGTGGCCGAGACGGGTGTAGACCAGCACCATGATCACCGACACGACGCTGCCGAACGCGAAGGTCGGGTATTTGCCGAACGCGTCGCTCGCCCTGCCGACCAGAGGCCCCGTGACGATGCTGAACAGGCCGGAGACGAGATAGATCGTCGGCAGATGCGCAATGTCGATGCCGAGATTGTGCACGGTGAAGGCGCTGGAGAACGGCATCAGCATGTACCCGCCGGTCGCCAGCAGCGTCGTGACGGCGAAGGCCAGCGTATAGCGCTTCTGCCCGACGGTCGCGATCAAGTGCCGGAACGGGTTTCTGTCCTGCTTCAATTTCAGATGCGCATCGACCGGCTCCATGGTGAAAGCGATGACCGCGATCGCTGCGATTGACACCACGACGATCGCGGCGAAGCAGACATGCCAGCTCCAGTGATTGGCGAGGAACAGCCCGGCGGGAATGCCGAGCACCTGGCTTGCGGCAAACGCCGTCTGGATGAAGCCCATCACGCGGCCGCGCAGGTGCAGCGGGAACAGATCGGTGATGATGGCGAGCACAACCGAGCCGATCACGCCACCGAACAATCCGGTCACGATCCTGCCGAGCAGCAGCACATGGTAGTTCTGCGCGGCGGCGCAGAGCATGGTCCCGAGCGTGAAGCCGACATAGAAGAACAGCAGCAGGCGCTTGCGACGAACCGATCGGCAAAGCCGGCGGCCAGGATGCCCGAGATCCCCGCGCTGAACGCGTAGGCCGAGACCGCGACGCCGAACTGCCCGGCCGTGATGTCGAGCGCAGGCATCAGGATGGCGCCGAGCGGCGACATGATGACGAAGTCGAGGATGATCGTGAATTGCGTGAACGCGAGCAGCGCGATGAGCAGCGCCTGATAGCGCGAAAAGCCGCGTTGGCGCTCCTGTGGGTCGTCGACGGCCGCGGCGAGCGTCTGTTCGGTCATGGCACCTGATTCAGGGTAAGCGCGGCGGGGCGCGCGAAACTGGCAGATAGGGTGGACGGCGACGATGTCCACCGGCGGCAAGGTAAAAGCTCTGCCGCAACAGGAAGCGCGGGGCGGGTTGTGGGATCCGGGCAACAGGGCGCCCGCGCGAACCCGCTCCTGTCCGGGGGAATTAAGCCGCCCTTAGCGAATGCCCTCTAGGCTCGCGACCATCCCTTTCCCCTGCTCCCCGGCCTTTGGGCCGGTCATTTTGCGTCAAGTAAGAGTGTTTCCGGATGGAGCAGCCTGCCTGGCAACATGATTCTGGCGCCCCCGCACCGTCGGCAATTGCGGCGGCTGGGCGGACGCTTGTGATCGATCTGGAAGGCGCGCTGCTGCGTTCCGAACTGCTGATGGAAGCGCTGTTCAGTGCGCCCGGCCGCATGCTGGCCCGCTTCGGCGCCGGCGGACGCCCGGGTATGGCCGCGCTCACGGATATCCTGGCGCGGGCCGAGATCGACTATGCCCATCTGCCCTATGATTCCGATGTGCTGAATCAGGCGCTGGCGGCGCGGGCGCAGGGCGCGAAGATATATCTTGTCGCCGGACGTTTCGCCGATCATGCGGCGGGCATTGCCGCACATCTTGGCTTTGACGGCGTCGTGACGCCGGCCGATCTTGCCGCGGGCCATACGCTGCCGTTCGATCGCGGCGCGATCGAGCGCATCGAGAGCCGCGGCCACAGCCACGTCAGCTGGAAAACCTGGGCCAAGGCCCTGCGCGTCTATCAATACGCCAAGAACACGCTGGTGTTCGTGCCGGCGCTCACCGCGCATCAGATGAACCTTCCAACGCTCGGCTATGCATTGCTGGCGTTCATGGCGTTTTCCGCCTGCGCGTCGGGCGCCTATCTGATGAACGATCTCCTGGATCTTTCGGCCGACCGGCAGCATCCGACCAAGCGCCATCGCCCGCTCGCGGCCGGCGATCTGCCGATCTCCGCGGCGCTAGCAGCGATTCCTGCGCTGTGGCTGTTCGCGCTTGTCGCCAGCCTCTGCATCTCGCCTCTCTTCCTGGGCGTGCTCGGCGCCTATCTCGTCACCACGATCGCTTATTCGCTCGCGCTCAAGCGCAAGATGCTGGTCGACGTCGTGACGCTGTCTGGTCTCTACAGCTTGCGCATCATCGCCGGCGCCGTCGGCGTCGGCGTGGTGCTGTCGGAATGGCTTTTGATCTTCTCGCTGTTCGTGTTCACCTCGCTGGCGCTGATCAAGCGTTTCAGCGAGCTCAGCATGCGCGAGAGCGCGGGCCTCGCCGATCCCTCCAACCGCGATTACAGGATCACTGATCTGCATGTCATCGCCGCGATGGCGGCGGCGAGCGCGATGAACGCGGCAACGGTGTTCTCGCTCTACGTCTCCTCCTCCGCGGTGACGCCGCTCTACAGCCGTCCCTGGATGCTGTGGCTGCTCAACCCGCTGCTGCTCTACTGGTTCGGCCGCGCCCTGATGATGGCGCACCGCCGCGAGATGCCTGACGATCCGATCATCTACGCTTTCCGCGACGGCCCCAGCCGCATCACGGTGGCCGCGATGATCTGCATCATGCTGGCGGCGATCTGACCGGACCCGTAAGGTCACGGCCGGCGCTTGCGCGGCCCGCCGTGAGTGGATACATCGCGGGGAATCCCGATTAGCCTATTCTGCCGACACCATTCGAGGTTTTGAAACGCCATGACCGTGCGCCTGCATCGCGGCGACCTGCCCGACCTGTCCCGCTACACCGCAGCGGTGGCGATCGACACCGAGACCATGGGCCTGAACCCGCACCGCGACCGGCTCTGCGTGGTGCAGCTCTCGCCCGGCGACGGCAGCGCCGACGTGGTGCAGATCCCCAAGGGGCACACCGACGCGCCGAATTTGAAGGCGCTGCTGGCCGATCCCGCCATCACGAAGATCTTCCACTTCGCGCGGTTCGATATCGCGGTGCTGTACCAGACCTTCGGCGTCATGACCGGGCCGATCTACTGCACCAAGATCGCCTCCCGCCTGACCCGCACCTATACCGACCGCCACGGTCTGAAGGACCTGGTGCGCGAGGTGCTCAACATCGACCTCTCCAAGCAGCAGCAGTCCAGCGACTGGGGCTCCGACAGCCTGAGCGAGCCGCAGCTCGCCTATGCCGCCTCCGATGTGCTGCATCTGCACGGCCTGCGCGAGCGGCTCGATGCCATGCTGGTGCGGGAAGGCCGCTCCGCGCTGGCGCAGGCCTGTTTCGACTTCCTGCCGACCCGCGCCCTGCTCGACCTCCAGGGCTGGGCGGAAGAGGACATTTTCGCGCATTCCTGATGCCGCTCGTGGCCGCTAGGGTCAGGGCTGCCGCCCCGTTTCGGACACTTTCGTAACGGCCTGTCGCCGGCTGCATATTTTGGCGGCGCCGGGTACAATGGGGCGTCCTTCCACCGGACAAGGCGAGCGCCACTTCAGGAGTGAATCAGGAGTCCAGGTGAATTCGGCCCAGAATCCCACCTACGACGCCGCGCTTGCGGCGAAGTTTGCCAGCGCGGCGCGCCACAGCCGCCTGGTGCGGATTCTGCGTGTCGCGGTGCCGGGCGCGGTGCTGCTCTCCATGGCCGCCATCGTCGGCGTGTCGGTCTTCAATCCGTTCCGCATGCTGATGCCGAAACTGCCGCTCGATTCCGGAAACCTGGTGGTGTCGGGCACTAAGATCACCATGGAAACGCCGCACCTCGCCGGCTTCACGCCTGACCAGCGGCCCTACGAGCTCTGGGCCAAGACCGCGACGCAGGACATCACCGACCCCGATCATGTCGATCTTTCGGATCTGCGTGCAAAGGTGCTGATGGAGGATCAATCCACCCTGTTCCTCGACGCCCGCACCGGCCGTTTCGACAACAAGCAGCAGCAGCTCGATCTGCACAAGGACATCTTGCTGCGCACCTCGACCGGCTACGAAGCGCGGCTGAACTCGGCCTTCGTCGACATGAACAAGGGCACGGTCACCTCCGACGAGCGCGTCGACGTCAAGCTGACCAACGGCACGCTGACCGCGGACCGGCTGCGGATCACCGAGGGCGGCGATCTCATCCGCTTCGAAGGCAATGTGGTGATGCACCTGGACAAGCTGGACGACCCCGCCGCCGCACAGCCTGCGCCCCCGGCCGAGCCTGCGCCACCTGCAAAGACGCGTACGCCTCAGAACAAGTCTGCCAATTCAAAGTGATTTCCATGATCAGTTTTTTTTCGCGCAGCGACTACATGCGGAGTGCCGTCCTCGGCACAGCCGTGCTTGTCGCCGCCGTCGTTGCGGTGGTCGCTGGCGGGGCCGCCATTGCACAGAGCACGATGCAAGGCGTGCCCAACGCGATGCAGGGCTTTTCGCAAAACCGCGACCAGCCGATCCAGATCGAGGCCGCCTCGCTCGAAATGCGCGACAAGAAGAAGGAGGCGACCTTCGCCGGCAATGTGAAGGTCGTGCAGGGCGACACCACCATGACCTCGAAGACGCTGGTGGTGTTTTATGAATCGGGCGGCGGCGACAAGCCGGCCGTGCCGCAGCCGGCGGCCAAGGGCGCGAAGGCGGCACCGATGCAGTCGACAACGCCCGGCCCGGGCGGCAGCTCCGCGATCAAGCGGCTGGAGGCGCGCGGCAATGTCGTGGTCACTCAGAAGGACCAGGTGGTAACGGGCGAGACCGCCGTGTTCGACACCAAGACCAACCTCATCACCATGCTCGGCGGCGTGGTCTTGACGCAGTGCAAGAACGTGCTGCGCGGCGACCGCCTGATGGTCGACATGACCACGGGCGTGTCGCGGGTGGAATCCGAGAGCGGCCGGGTCCAGGCCCTGCTGCCGCAGGGCGGCAGCAATGATTGCGGGCAAGGCGCCAAACCCGGCACAGCACCGCCTCTGCAGTTGCCCGGCGCAAGTAAACAAAAGTAAATTCAATAACTTGCTTTGGTTGCTCCCGATCCGAGGTTGAAGCTTGCCCGGCAAGACTGTATCTAGCGCGAAGGGCTTTCGAAGCGGGGTTCGCCGCTTTTCGGGCGTGTTTCACTGGGCATGAGACATCCCTCACTCAGGCTGCACCGGCGGATCGCAAAGACCGGGGCGGCAGATCGCGGGATCACGCGCGGACCATCGTGCAGGATTGTCGTGCAGGATCGTCGTGAAAGGCTAGAAGGCGGGGATGGTCGATCTCTTCAGCATGTTCCGTCGGCGACCCGCCAAACGCGGCCGGCCAGGATTTGCGCGTCAGGACATCAGCGCGCTCGGTGACGATGTCGGCGGTCTCGTCACCAGCCCGGTGCGGGATGCGCCGCCGACCGCCCGGAGCCAGCCGGTGCGTGCGCCCGACCAGTTCCAAGGAGACCATCACGCCGACTATCAGGCGGACTATCGAGCCGAGCCGCCGCGTCCGCAGGCGGTTCACCCGGTCAGGGCCGGCAGCAGATCCAATGGTACAGGCGGGCAGCTGCTGCGGCGGCCCGGCTTCCTGGCTGTGCACAGTGTGGAAAAGGCCTTTGGCAGTCGTCAGGTGGTGCGCGGCGTCAGCATCTACGTGCGCCGCGGCGAAGCGGTCGGTCTGCTCGGCCCGAACGGCGCCGGCAAGACCACCGTGTTCTACATGATCACCGGCCTGATCAAGGCCGATCGCGGCGCGATCGAGCTTGACGGGCACGATGTCACCAAGCTGCCGATGTATCAGCGCGCACGGCTCGGCATCGGCTATCTGCCGCAGGAGGCCTCGATCTTCCGCGGCCTCACCGTCGAGCAGAACATCCGCGCGGTGCTCGAAGTGGTCGAGCCCTCGCGCAAGAAACGCGAGCACCAGCTCGATTCGCTGCTCGACGAGTTCAACATCACGCGCCTCAGGAAATCGCCGTCGATCGCGCTATCAGGTGGGGAGCGCCGCCGCGTCGAGATTGCGCGCGCGTTGGCGACACGGCCGAACTACATGCTGCTCGACGAGCCCTTCGCCGGCATCGATCCGATCGCGGTCGGCGACATCCAGGACCTCGTCCGCCATCTGACCAATCGCGGCATCGGGGTCTTGATCACCGACCACAATGTGCGCGAAACGCTCGGCCTCACCGATCGTGCCTACATCGTCTATGCCGGTGAAATCCTGACCGAGGGTACCCCGGATGAGATCGTCGCCGATCCGGACGTGCGCCGGCTTTACCTTGGCGAGGAATTCCGCCTCTAGCCTGTTTTTGCGCGGCGTCAAGGCGTGTACATCGGGCCCGGACTAGGATAAGCAAAAATCGGACCAATTTTGGGAACGGTTCTTGCTTCATGGCGCTTACGCAGAGATTAGAGTTCCGGCAATCGCAGTCGCTGGTCATGACGCCGCAGCTGATGCAGGCGATCAAGCTGCTGCAATTGTCCAATCTCGATCTCACGACTTTCGTGGAGGAGGAACTCGAGCGTAATCCCCTGCTGGAGCGGGCCAATGACGAGGCCGGCGGCGCTGAAGCGACCGCGGAGGCCAGCCAGTTCGGTGATGGTGACGAAGGCGGCCACGGTGATGGGGTTGGTGACGACGGCTTTGGCGGCAGCGCCGAGGCGTTCGAGCCCGGACAGGAAGAATGGATGAGCAAGGATCTCGGCACCCGCGCCGAGATCGAGCAGACCCTGGACACCGGCCTCGACAACGTCTTCTCCGAGGAGCCGGCCGAGGCGGCCGCGCGCAATGCCCAGGACGCCGCGCCGACCACTTACACCGAGTGGGGCGGTGGTGCCTCCGGCGATGAACCCTACAATCTCGAAGCCTTCGTCGCGGCAGAGAGGACCCTGTCGGACCATCTTGCCGAGCAGCTCTCGGTTGCCTTCACCGCGCCGGCGCAGCGCATGATCGGCCAGTACCTGATCGACCTCGTCGACGAGGCCGGCTATCTGCCGCCGGCTCTCGGCCAGGCCGCCGAGCGTCTCGGCGCATCGCAACAGGACGTCGAGGACGTTCTTGCCGTGCTGCAAAAATTCGATCCACCCGGCGTCTGCGCGCGCAACTTGAGCGAATGCCTGGCGATCCAGCTCCGCGAGCTCGACCGCTATGATCCGGCGATGCAGGCCCTGGTCGAGCATCTCGATCTTCTCGCCAAGCGCGACATCGCGTCCTTGCGCAAGGTCTGCGGCGTCGACGACGAGGACATCGCCGACATGATCGGCGAGATCCGCCGCCTCAATCCCAAGCCCGGCATGAAGTTCGGCTCGGCGCGGCTCCAGACCATGGTGCCCGATGTCTATGTCCGCCCCGGTCCCGACGGTGGCTGGCATGTCGAGCTCAACAGCGACACCCTGCCGCGCGTGCTGGTCAACCAGACCTACTATTCCGAGCTGTCGAAGAAGATCGGCAAGGACGGCGACAAATCCTACTTCACCGATGCGCTCCAGAACGCGACCTGGCTCGTGCGCGCACTCGACCAGCGCGCCCGCACCATCCTGAAAGTTGCAACCGAGATCGTGCGCCAGCAGGACGGCTTCTTCACCCATGGCGTGGCGCATTTGCGGCCGCTCAATCTGAAGGCTGTCGCAGACGCCATCCAGATGCATGAATCCACGGTGTCGCGCGTTACCGCCAACAAATACATGGCGACCAATCGCGGCACGTTCGAGCTGAAATATTTCTTTACGGCCTCAATCGCCTCGGCTGACGGCGGCGAGGCGCATTCCGCCGAAGCGGTACGTCACCACATCAAGCAGCTGATCGATTCGGAAGCGCCCACGGCAATCCTGTCGGATGACACCATCGTGGAACGCTTGCGCGCTTCGGGCATTGATATTGCCCGCCGCACGGTCGCGAAGTACCGCGAAGCCATGCGCATTCCCTCTTCGGTGCAACGCCGCCGCGACAAGCAGAGCGCTCTTGGTAACGTCCTCGCCACCGCAATGTCCGATCGCCCCCGCAACACCGAGCCGGCCTGATTGCGCTGGCGCGAAATCGCGCTACTCTCGATGTCCCATCGAGACCGATCCAAGCTAGGCACTTGAACCAAGCGAGGCATCACATGACTCTTCGAATTTCGGGAAAGAGCATCAGCGTCGGCGAGGCCCTGCGCGGCCGCGTTGCCGACCGCACGGATGAGGTGCTGCGCAAATATTTCGACGGCAATTATTCCGGTCACATCACGCTGAGCAAGGACGGCTTCGGCTTCCGCACCGATTGCGCGCTGCATCTCGATTCGGGAATCACGCTGGAGGCCGATTCGAACGCGCCGGACGCCTATGCCAGCGCCGACCAGGCGCTGGTGATGATCGAGAAGCGGCTGCGCCGCTACAAGAATCGCCTCAAGGACCGTTCCGCCCGCAAGGCCCATGTCGCCTCCGAGGCGATGGCTGCGCTCGATGCCACGAGCTATGTGCTCGAGGCGCCCGAAGGCGAGGACGAGGTCGCCGGCTACAGCCCCGTCATCATCGCCGAGCAAACCACCTCGCTGAAGCGCCTCTCGGTCAGCGAGGCCGTCATGGAACTCGACCTCAGCGGGGCGCCCTGCCTGGTCTTCCAGCACGGCTCCTCGGGCCGGGTGAACATCATTTACCGCCGGGCGGATGGCAATGTCGGCTGGATCGACCCTCCGGGGGCCAAGGTGGACGGTAAGTCCGATGGTTAGGTCCGAGACCCGGGCTCCGTACCATCCCGGGCCTTTAACAATGTCCGTGGCAAAGCCGCACGCGGGAGTTGGCACCGGGATTGCGTTGGAGTAGAAGCGCCCCACATCAGGACCGGGGCTAAGTCCGCCTCCTGCTTCATGTTATTGACGTCGGCGCAGCTTGGTCTATCAAGCTGGCCAAATCGGAACCTGACGGCTTAATTCACCTCGGAAAGCTTCCATGCCGATTACCGATCTGGTCGCACCCGAGGCGATTCTCCCGGCATTGAAAGTCAACAGCAAGAAGCAGGCGTTGCAGGAACTCGCGGCCAAGGCCGCCGAGCTGACCGGGCAGAACGAACGCTCCGTGTTCGAGGTCCTGCTTCAGCGCGAAAAGCTCGGCACCACCGCAGTCGGTTACGGCGTCGCCATTCCCCACGGCAAGCTGCCCAAGCTGGAAAAGATCTTTGGCCTGTTCGCGCGCCTCGATCGCCCGATCGATTTCGAATCGATGGACGGCCAGCCGGTCGATCTCGTCTTCCTGCTGCTCGCCCCCGAAGGCGCCGGCGCCGACCATCTCAAGGCACTCGCCCGCATCGCTCGCCTCTTGCGCGACCAGGACATCGCCAAGAAACTCCGCGCCTCGCGCGACGCCCAGGCGATCTATTCGGTGCTGGCCCTGCCGCCGGCGACGGCGGCTTGAGCGTCATTGCCGACTCTAAGGGCGCGTGCCCCGGACGCAGCGCAGCGCTGGGCGTTGCAGCTTGTCCGGGACACGAGAGTTAAGCCGCACTCCGCCGCGTTCGCAGTGACGACGCGCGAGACTGCATCTCCCGAAATGAAAACGGGCACGCCTTCTCATGAAGGCATGCCCGTTTGAAACCCTGTTCGCGCGACGCGCGTGCTCAGTGCACGCTCACCGCTTGCAGCTCGTTGCTCCAGGCATTGGCGATCGCGGCTTCGCGGCTGTCGGTCAGCATGATCGGCGTGCCGTCGGCGGCGTGGAGCGCGAAGAGTTTTAAGCCCGGCGCGATTTTCGGTGCTTCGGGAAACAGGCCCGGCACGTCCTCCGAGCGGATCTGCTTCACATAGGCGATATGGCCTTCGCCGAGGGTTGCCAGCGTCTCGGGCGAGACATTCTTGGCTTCGTATTCGAACGCAACGTGACCTTCACTCATGGTCTCGACTCCTCTGGAACACTAAGCGGTCGAGTCCGCTACTCGTTCCATTATTCGTGTTCATTGATAGCGATTGTCTTAACGATCCTCTCCGGTTCAGGCCGGGCCAGATCGACCGACAACAGCCCGTTCTTCAGATCCGCACCCAGCACCAGCATCCCCTCCGCCAGCACGAAGGTGCGCTGGAAGTGGCGGGCGGCGATCCCGCGATGGATGTATTGCCGGGTCTTGTCGTCCTGCTGCCGCCCGCGGATCACGAGCTGGTTTTCCTCAATAGTTACATCGAGTTGGTCGCGGGTGAAGCCGGCGACCGCCAGCGTGATGCGCAAACGCTCGGGCTGGCCGTCCGACCGGTCGCACCTCTCGATATTGTAGGGAGGATAACCGTCGGCACCTTTGACGACCCGATCGAGCACGCGCTCGATCTCGTCGAAGCCCAGCAGGAAGGGACTGGAGAGCGTTGGAACACGAGACATAGTTTACAAAGTCCTCGCAGAAGCGACTTTGGTGTGTCGGAGCCCGCAAGCGGCACCCCTTGGTCAGCAATATGGGCATATCCCCGTGTGGGTTCAAGCAGGTAGCAGGAGCCCTGCACAGGTGGCATTCCCGCATGTGATGCGCTTTGCTTCGCGCCGGGCGTTTCCACATCGTCATGGCCGGGGCATGGCCGTCCGTAGGACGGCGTCGCTACCGCTCGCCGATATCCCCCACGACCTTTCTCTCGACAGCCAGAGCAACGCCCGGGACAAGTTCGGGGACGGCAAATTGCAGGCCGATTTATGTCAATGAAAACAAGGCCCCGCTACTGTGCATGGGGTTGTTTTCGCACTTTTTGTTAGCTGTCCCTTCGGAACCCGGTCAGGCTTCCAACCGCTTCCGCCCATCGCCGCTGAACAAATGCAGCTTTTGGCGAACCGCTGCGACGCGGATCTGCTGGCCGATGGCTGGCGCCTCGGTTCCGGGAAGGCGGACGATGACCTCGCCGGGCGGCAGCTCGCCGGGCGTGGCGGCGACGCGCTGGTCTTCCTGAGCCCGCGAGCCGTAGACGAAGGTTTCGGCGCCGACGCGTTCGATCGCTTCAACGGTAAGTGGCAGCGCGACGCCGCCGGCGGGCGTCTGGTCGGTGATGACGAAGTCTTCGGGACGGATGCCGAGGATGCCGGCTTCGCCCGCGCTGCCGCCGAGCTGCGACTTGATCTCGTCGGGACGGGTGGACATCAGGTTCATCGGCGGCGCGCCGATGAAAGAGGCGACGAAGGTCGTGGCCGGCTTTTGGTAGATCGCGAGGGGATTGCCGACCTGCTCGACCTGGCCGCCATTCATCACCACCAGAATATCGGCGAGCGTCATCGCCTCGAGCTGGTCATGGGTGACGTAGATCGACGTCGTGTTGAGCCGGCGCTGCAATCTGCGGATCTCGACGCGCATCGCGATGCGCAGCTTGGCATCGAGATTGGAGAGCGGTTCGTCGAACAGAAACACCTTCGGCTGGCGCACGATGGCGCGGCCCATGGCGACGCGCTGGCGCTGGCCGCCGGAAAGCTGGCGCGGCTTGCGCTCCAGCATGGCGGAGAGCTCGAGCACGCGCGCCGCTTCCCCGACGCGGGTCTTGATCTCGGCTTCCGCCATTCCGCGGTTGCGCAGGCCATAGGCCATGTTGTTGTAGACGCTCATATGCGGATAGAGCGCGTAGTTCTGAAACACCATCGCGATGTCGCGATCGGCGGGCTCGATCTGGTTGACGACGCGGCCGCCGATGTCGATCTCGCCGCCGGTGACAGTCTCCAGCCCCGCGACCATGCGCAGCAAGGTCGACTTGCCGCAGCCGGACGGGCCGACCAGCACGCAGAACTGGCCGTCGCCGACATCGACGTCGATGCCCTTGATGGCTTCGAAGCCGCCGGGATAGGTCTTGCGAACGTTGCGCAGGGTGACGTTAGCCATGAAAACTCACTTGCAAGAACCTACTTCTCCGTCTCGACCAGGCCGCGCACGAACAGCTTCTGCATGGCGACGACGACGAACACCGGCGGCAGCATGGCCAGCACGGCAGTTGCCATCACGATCGGCCATTCGGTCAGCGCGTCGGTGGTGGTGATCATCTTGCGGATGCCGATCTGGATCGTCTGCATGTCGTCGCGGGTGGTGATCAGCAGCGGCCAGAGATATTGATTCCAGCCGAGGATGAACAGGATGACGAACAGCGCCGCCATGTTGGTGCGCGACAGCGGCAACAGCGTATCCCAGAAGAAGCGCAAGGGACCGGCGCCGTCGATCCGCGAGGCTTCCAAAAGCTCGTCCGGCACGGTCATGAAGAACTGGCGGAACAGCAGCGTTGCGGTGGCCGACGCGATCAGCGGCAGCGACAGGCCGGCATAGCTGTCGAGCATGTGCAGATCGGCGACGATCTTGTAGGTGGGATAGATGCGCACCTCGACCGGCAGCATCAGGGTGATGAAGATCAGCCAGAAGATCGGCATCCGGAACGGAAAGCGGAAATACACGATCGCATAGGCCGAGATGATCGAGATCGCGATCTTGCCGACCGCGATCAAGAGCGCCATCACCAGCGAGTTCAGCATCATGTTGCCGACCGGCTCCCGGGTCGAGCCGCTCGTGCCGATGAAGATCGTCTGGTAGTAAGTCTTGAAGAAATGACCGCCTGGCAGCAGCGACATCTGTCCGTTCGCGATCAGCGCGTTGTCCTGGGTCGAGGCGACGATCGCGATGTAGACGGGGAAGGCGACGATCGCGATCCCGATCCAGAGGATGATATGAGCGACGTAGCGCCGAAAGCCTTCTTCCTCGACCATCAGTAGGTCACCTTGCGTTCGACGAAGCGGAACTGGATTCCCGTCAGCACGATCACCATGATCATCAGGATCACCGATTGCGCCGCGGAGCTGCCGAGATTGCCGCCGAGCAGGCCGTCGGAATAGACCTTGTAGACCAGCGTCTCCGTCGACTTGCCGGGACCGCCGCGGGTCATGGTGTCGATGATGCCGAACGTGTCGAAGAAGGCGTAGACGATGTTGACGACCAAAAGGAAGAAGATGGTCGGCGACAGCAGCGGGAAGGTCACGGTCCAGAACCTGCGCATCGGGCGCGCGCCGTCGATCGCGGCGGCCTCCAGCACGCTTCGCGGGATGCTCTGCAGGCCCGCGAGGAAGAACAGGAAATTATAGGAGATCTGCTTCCAGGCGGCGGCGAGGATGATCAGCGTTGCGGCCTGGTCGCCGTCGAGCAGCGGATTCCAGTCGATGCCCAGGACGCGCAAATAACGCGAGAGCACGCCCAGCGAGGGATGCAGCATGAAAATCCAGAGCACGCCGACGACCGGCGGCGCCACCGCATAGGGCCAGATCAGCAGCGTGCGGTAGAGCATCGAGCCGCGCAGCGGCTTGTCCGCCATCACGGCGAGGAGCAGCGCAAAGGATAGCGATGAGACCGCGATGGCGAACGAGAAGAAGAAGGTCCGCACGATCGCTTCGAAATAGGCGCGGTCCTGCAGAAGCTCGAGATAGTTGTCGAACCAGACGAAGCTCGTCGAAAGACCGAAGGCGTCCTGGAGCAGGAAGGACTGGATCACTGCCTGCAACGCCGGCCAGTAGAAGAAAATCAGGACGATCGCGAGCTGCGGCGCAACCAGCGCGTAGGGCAATAGCTTCGATTGGAAAATGGCTTGCTTTTGCATGATGCGCGCAGGAGCGGCAGGCCGGGTTACCGGCCTGCCGCCGATCGCCTCACTTCACGGCGGTCTTTTCGAACTGCCGCAGCATCGTGTTGCCGCGTTCGACCGCGGCATCGAGCGCCTGCTTGGCGGTCTTCTTGCCGGCGAGCGCCTGCTCGATCTCTTCCGACCAGACGTCACGGAGCTGCACCATGTTGCCAAGGCGCAGGCCGCGGGAATTCTCGGTCGGCTCCTTATTGGTCAGCTCGAGCAGCGGGGTCTCGAGATAGGGCTGGTCCTTGTAGAAGCCTTCCGCCTTGGCCTTCTCATAGGCCGCCTTGGTGATCGGCAGATAGCCGGAGGCCTTGTGGATGTAGACTTGGCGGTCGGTGTCGGACAGGAAGCCCAGGAATTTCGCGACGCCCTTGTACTCGTCGGCCGACTTGCCGCCCATCACCCAGAGCGAGGCGCCGCCGATGATCGAGTTCTGCGGTGCGCCCTTGACGTCGGGATAATAGGGCATCGGCACGGCGGTGAAGGCGAACTTGGCTTGCGCCTTGACGTTGCCGAAGAACGCCGAGGAGGTCAGATAGAGCGGGCATTCACCTGACGTGAAGCGGCCTTCGCCGGTGTTGGTGCGGCCGGCATAATCGTAGGTCTTGTCCTTCTGGAGCTCGACCAGCTTCTCGAGGTGCTTGACCTGAAGCGGGCCGTTGAATTCGAGCACGGTGTCGAAGCCGTCGAGGCCGTTGGCCTTGGTCGACAGCGGCACGTTGTGCCAGGCGGAGAGCTGTTCGAGATTGACCCAGGTGACCCAGGAATTGGAGAAGCCGCAGGTGGGGTGGCCGTTGTCGTGCAGCTTCTTGGCGACATCGAACACTTCAGGCCAGGTCTTCGGGATTGCGACGTTCGCCTTCTTCAGCTCGTCGAGGTTGACCCACATCACCGTCGACGACGAGTTGAACGGGAAGGACAGCATCTCGCCCTTCGAGGTCGAGTAATAGCCGGTGATCGCGGGCAGGTAGGCCTTCGGATCGAACTTCTCGCCGGTCTCGGCCATCAGCTTGTAGACCGGCTTCACCGCGCCGGTCGCCGCCATCATGGTGGCGGTGCCGACCTCGAACACCTGCATGATGTGCGGCGCATTGCCGGCGCGGAAGGCCGCGATGCCGGCGTTCATCGTGTCGGGGTAGTTGCCCTTGTAGGTCGGGATTACCTTGTAGTCGCTCTGCGACGCGTTGAAGTCGGTGGCGAGCTTGACGATGACGTCGTTGTTGGCGCCGGTCATCGCGTGCCACCACTGGATGTCGGTCACGGCCAGGGCCGGCGAGGCCATCATGCCGACCGTGACTGCGACAGCCGCAGCCGCACCAAAATGTCGAAGAGCCATCAAGAAAACCTCCCTTGCCCGTCAATAAAGAAGCGCTTGCGCTAGCAGTGCCACATGACGTTCACATGACTGTGTAAGCGGCCGAAACGAAAGCGGCAAGCGCTGGAAAAGGGAAGCCGGAAAATAGGCGAAGGCGTGCGGGAGACCGCGCCGTGCGTTCGCGCTGCACACGCGTGCTCGCGCCGCAGTGCGGCATTGGATGACGTGAGTTGTCCATCAGGCGGCGATCTCGAACACCTCTCCCGCTTGCGGGAGAGGTCGCGCCGAAGGCGCGGGTGACTGCTCTCTCCGCTTGGGGATTGTCCCGTTCTGGAGACGCCCTCTCCCCAACCCTCCCCCGCAAGCGGGGAGGGAGCGCACCGCCGTTGCGGCAACGCTGAAGTCTATTTCACGAGGCCTCAGCGCTTACGCTCGGGGCCGCAGACCACGCCCTTTTCGACCATCGCGTCGATGTCCGCCCGGGAGTAGCCGAACTCGCCCAGCACCTCAGCCGCGTGCTGGCTGAATTTCGGCGGCAGGCGGCGCAGGCTCGGCTTGCTGCGGTCGAGCCGGATCGGCGAGGCGACGCCCTTGTACCAATCCTTCTCGATGATATCGCCGCGCGCGATCGTGTGCGGATTCGTGAGTGCCTGGTCGATCTTCTGCACCGGGCCAGCGGGCAGGCCCGCCGCGAGCAGGCGGTTGCAGAGCGGCTCGGCCTCGTGCTGGCTGAACACCGCGGCGAGTTCGGCGCGCAGCGCCTCGCGATTGGCGATGCGGTCCTTGTTGCGGGCAAAGCGCGGATCGGTGCCGAGCTCGGGCTTGCCGATCTCCTTGGCGAGCTTGCGGAACGTGCCGTCGTTGCCGACGCCGATGAAGATGTTGTCGGTTTTCGTCGGGAAGATCGCGTAAGGCACGAGGTTGGGATGCTCGTTGCCAGTGAGCGCGGGTGGCTTGCCATGCATGAAATAATTGGCGGTGTGCGGATGCATGATGGCAAGGCCGGTCTCGTACAGCGTCGTCTCCAGGAACTGGCCCCTGCCGGAGCGCTGGCGCTCCGACAGCGCCATCAGGATGCCGATCGCCGCGTACAGGCCAGTGGTGATGTCGACCAGCGGCACGCCGATCCGCATCGGGCCGCTCTCCGGCGAGCCGGTCGCCGCGATCATGCCGGTCATGGCCTGGATGATGGCGTCATAGCCGGGATTGCCGCCGCGCGGGCCGTCGGCGCCGAAGCCGCAGATCCGACAGTGCACGAGGCGCGGGAATTTTGCGCGCAGCACCTCGTTGCCGATGCCCCATTTCTCCAGCGTGCCTGGCTTGAAGTTCTCGATCAGGACGTCGGCCGTCTCCAGCATCTTCAGCAGCACGGCGCGGCCGCCTTCGGAGGCGAGGTCGAGGCCGATCGAGCGCTTGTTGCGGTTGATGCCGACGAAATAGGCCGCATCCTCCTCATGGAAGGGAGGGCCCCATTCGCGCACCTCGTCGCCCGCGGGCGGCTCGACCTTGATCACGTCGGCGCCGTGGTCGGCGAGGATCTGGGTGCAGTAGGGACCGCCGAGCACGCGCGTGAGATCGATGACGCGCAATCCGCTCATGGCACCTGTGGCGGCTTCAGAACTCATGCCTTCGCTTCCCCTGTGTCGATGCTTGATCACAGGCCTAGCGAGGTTCGTGCATCCCAGCAATGGCTTCGCGCGTAGGGCCGCATGCGCCGCCGCGGCGCAATCCCAGAATGGCAAACCAATGGGAAGCGGCCAGCCCGAGGGGGATCTCGGGCCAGCCAATCCGCAATTGCGGTCAGACGACCGTCAGACGAACGTCGACATTGCCGCGCGTGGCGTTGGAGTACGGGCACACCTGGTGCGCCTTCTCGACCAACGCCTCAGCCTCGGCGCGAGCCAGGCCCGGCAGCGAGACGGCGAGATCGATCTCGAGACCGAAACCGCCCTCGGAGCGCGGGCCGATGCCGACGGTCGAAGTGACGGACGCGTCATTGGGAACCTTGGGGCCGCCCTGCGACGCCACGAACTTCATCGCGCCGATGAAGCAGGCCGCATAGCCCGCCGCAAACAGCTGCTCGGGATTGTTGCCGGCGCCGCCTCCGCCGCCGAGCTCCTTCGGCGTGGTCAGCTTGACGTCTAGGGCGCCGTCGAGCGTTGCAGCATGGCCGTCGCGGCCGCCGGTCGCCTTGGCACTGGTCTTGTAGAGGACGTTCACGGACATTTTCATCTCCCTGGGGGTTCGGGTGGACGCGATCTGTATCGCTTCAATTAGATCGCGCACAACTGAAATTACAGTGCCTCACATTTAATTGTTTGCAATTGAATTTACGGCCGCCCGACCCCACAATACGGGCAAATCCCGTGAGAGTCCCCATGGCCCGGAAACCATCGGCAGCGGACGCGCCGCTGCGGCTCGACAATCAGATCTGCTTTGCGGTCTATTCGGCCGCGCATGCTTTCAATCGTGTCTACAAGCCGCTGCTCGGTCGGCTCGGCCTGACCTATCCGCAATATCTGGTGATGCTGGTGCTATGGGAGCGCGACGACGTACCGGTGAGGGACATCGGCGAGAAGCTGTTCCTGGATTCGGGCACGCTGACGCCGCTGCTCAAGCGGCTCGAGGCCGCCCATCTCGTGAGGCGCACCCGCTCGAGCGAGGACGAGCGTCAGGTGCTGATCGCCCTGACGCCGCAGGGCCAGGCGCTGAAGGACAAGGCACGCAGCGTGCCGCAATCCATTCTGGCGGCCTCGGATTGCTCGGTGCCGGAACTGGTCGCAATGAAGGACGAGATCGTCGCATTGCGCGACCGGCTCAATGCGGTGATCGGGGAGTAGGGGAGTTCGTCAGAGCCTAGGAAAGCCGCTTCTTCGTGAAGGCGCGGCCGGAATGAGACTTCAGGTACTTTTCAAACGCCAGAGCTTTGTACTTGTCGGGGAAGGCGCAGTACCAGATCAGTTTCCAAGGCTTATATTTAGCGGTGTGGCTAGATTTGCCGGCATTGTGTTCCGGAATTCGCCGCTTCAAATCTTCCGTGGCGCCGATGTATTCCTGATCAGGAAAGTCAACGCTTTGGAGAATGTAGACGTACCACATTGACGCCTATCGCCTGGGTAGTCGTTAGGTGGGCGTCGCACCAGTCCGTCTTCGCCCTTCGGGCTACGCCGGACACCACGCTTTACCCTTCGGGCTCTGCGTGGCTGCGCCACGCGAAGCCCGAAGGGCGAAGCGTGGTGGAGCCAGGCGGGATCGAACCGCCGACCTCTTGCATGCCATGCAAGCGCTCTCCCAGCTGAGCTATGGCCCCTTAACTTAGACCGGATGAACCTGGTGGATCACCCCAACCGGCGAGCCCTGGTGACTCGCGCGGTGCACCCTTTTTCACAGATCAGGGCTGATCTCAAGTCTCTTCATCACCTCCGACATCACCAATGATGTCGGTTACGTCCTCATCGCCTTCTTCGTCGTCGGCAATGAAGGTCGAATCGTCGTCATCGTCATCCTCGATGGTCTCGTCGACCTCGATGTCGTCCTCGGACTCCGGAACGACGGCCTTGACCTTGCCGGTGTTCTCCTCGGCGTCGGCCTCCTCGAGCGAGACCAACTCCTCGGCCTCTGCCGGCTCCGGCGTCGTGTCCGGGGCCACGTTGCGGGCTTCGGCGCCGCGGGACGCACGTGCGGGCGCGACCGGGGCGATCGGCACCACTTCGCCGGTATAGGGCGAGATCACCGGATTCTTGTTGAGGTCATAGAACTTCTTGCCCGTGGTCGGGCAAATACGTTTAGTTCCGAGTTCGGACTTGGCCACGGCAGGAATCCTGGGAATGTCTGAAAAGCGGTGCTTCACTTGGCTAGTTGGCGGCCCGCTGTCAATAGCGCATTACAGGAGAACGACATGCCCGTGACGGGGCGCGGACCATGTGGTACCTGCGCCCCAGCCCCTTAGGGCGCATCCAAGGACACAATCTTGACCCATTCCGACCAACCGAGGCCGCTGCAGTCTCGCGCCAGCGGCCCCCTGACCGGGAAAGTACGGGTACCCGGTGACAAGTCGATCTCCCACCGCGCCCTGATCCTGGGGGCGCTCGCGGTCGGCGAGACCCGGGTTTCGGGACTGCTCGAGGGCGAAGACGTTCTCAACACCGCCAAATCCATGCAGGCGCTGGGCGCCAGGGTCGAGCGCACCGGTGATTTCGCCTGGACGGTGAACGGTGTCGGCGTCGGTGGCTTCGCCCAGCCCAAGGCGGCGCTGGATTTCGGCAATTCCGGCACCGGCTGCCGCCTGGTCATGGGCGCCGTCGCGGGTTGCCCGATCTCGGCGGTGTTCGACGGGGACGCCTCGCTGCGCAGCCGCCCGATGCGCCGGATCCTCGATCCACTCGAACAGATGGGCGCCAGGGCCTTGTCGGGCAGCGAGGGCGGCCGTCTGCCGCTGACCCTGCAGGGCGCGCGCGATCCGCTGCCGATCACCTACATGACCCCGGTCGCCTCGGCCCAGATCAAATCGGCCGTGCTGCTCGCGGGCCTGGCTGCGCCGGGCACAACCACGGTGATCGAGACCGAGGCGAGCCGCGACCATACCGAGCTGATGCTGCAGCATTTTGGTGCCGCCATCACCTCCACGAAGGAAGGCCAGCACGGCCGCCGCATCACGCTTCAAGGCCAGCCAGAGCTGCACGGTGCCAACGTCATCGTGCCGGCCGACCCGTCCTCGGCGGCCTTCCCCGTCGTTGCCGCGCTGATCGCCGATGGCTCCGACGTCGTCCTGTCCGACGTAATGACCAATCCGCTGCGCACCGGCCTGTTCACCACGCTGCGCGAAATGGGCGCCTCGATCGAGGAGAGCGACGTACGACGCGACGCCGGCGAGCCGATGGCCCAGCTGCGCGTGCGCGCGTCGAAGCTGCGCGGCGTCGAGGTGCCGCCGGAGCGCGCGCCCTCGATGATCGACGAATACCTCGTATTGGCCGTCGCGGCCGCTTTCGCCGAGGGCACGACCATCATGCGCGGCCTGCAAGAGCTGCGCGTCAAGGAATCCGACCGGCTCGAGGCCACGGCCGACATGCTTCGCGTCAACGGCGTCAAGGTCGAGGTCTCCGGTGACGATCTGATCGTCGAAGGCCGCGGTCACGTGCCCGGCGGGGGCGTTGTTGCCACCCACATGGACCATCGCATCGCGATGTCCGCGCTGGTGATGGGTTGCGCGTCCGACCAGCCGGTCGGCGTCGACGACACCGCCTTCATCGCCACCAGCTTTCCGGATTTCATTCCGATGATGCGTTCGCTAGGGGCCGAGTTTTCATGATCATCGCCATCGACGGGCCCGCAGCCTCGGGCAAGGGGACGCTCGGCAAGCGCCTCGCCCACCATTACGGTTATCGCCATCTCGATACCGGCGTCATCTATCGCGCAGTGGCTTACGAGCTGATGCAGTCCGGTCATGATCTCCGCGACGAGGCAGCCGCGGTCGCGGCGGCGCTGGAACTCGACCCCGAAAAGTTCGGCAATCCCGTCCTCAAGACCCAGACGGTCGGCGAGGGGGCCTCCATCGTCTCGGCCATTCCGAGAGTCCGCGAAGTCCTGGTCAATTTCCAGCGGCAATTCGCCGCCGATCCGCCCGGCGCCGTGCTCGATGGCCGGGACATTGGAACCGTGATCTGCCCCCATGCCGACGTGAAGATTTTCGTGGTCGCCGACCCCAGGGTCCGCGCTCACCGCCGGACCATGGAGGCGCGGGCGCGGGGCGAGGAGGCGGACGAGGCGGCCGTGCTTGCCGACATCATGCAGCGCGACGAGCGCGACAAGAACCGGCCGATTGCGCCTTTAAAGCCGGCGCCGGATGCTTACTTGCTTGATAACTCCCAACTGGATATAGAAGGCGGCGTCCGGGCTGCCATCGACATTATCGAGGCCGTCCGAGCGGGCCGGTCGCGGGGTTAAGCCGCAGCCGTCATTGGAGGAAGCGCCCGCTCCCGCTCTTTGAGGTCGATAACCTTCGGTCCCTATTTGGGGCCGACGCGATCCAGGCTCCGGACAAGAATTTCCACGTATCGAACGCGCGGGCCTCAGCCGGCCCGCTTCCGCTGCTCCAGCACCGAGCCGGAGCCGCGAGCGGTCGCTCGAAGGTCTTGCGGACCTTCCGACACTGCGTGTGCGATGCGCCCATGAACCCAACGGCCGGCAAGACTTCCGCAACTGGAGAACAAATGGCTTCGACTTCTGCTGATACCTATAGCCCCTCGCGCGACGATTTCGCCGCGATGCTCGACGAATCCTTCGCAGGCGGCAACCTGCAGGAAAGCTCCGTCGTCAAGGGCAAGGTGGTTGCAATTGAAAAGGACATGGCCGTCATCGACGTCGGCCTGAAGACCGAGGGCCGCGTTGCCCTGCGCGAATTTTCCGGCCCCGGCCGTGACAGCGAGATCAAGGTCGGCGACGAGGTGGAAGTGTTCCTCGATCGCATCGAGAACGCCCTCGGCGAAGCCGTGCTGTCGCGCGACAAGGCGCGCCGCGAAGAGAGCTGGGGCAAGCTCGAGAAGGCGTTCCAGAACAACGAGAAGGTCAACGGCGTCATCTTCAACCAGGTCAAGGGCGGCTTCACCGTCGACCTCGACGGTGCCGTGGCCTTCCTGCCGCGCTCGCAGGTCGACATCCGTCCGATCCGCGACGTCGCGCCGCTGATGAACAATTCGCAGCCGTTCCAGATCCTCAAAATGGATCGCCGTCGCGGCAACATCGTCGTGTCCCGCCGCACCGTGCTGGAAGAGACCCGCGCCGAGCAGCGTCAGGAGCTGGTGCAGAATCTCGAAGAGGGTCAGGTCATCGACGGCGTGGTCAAGAACATCACCGACTACGGTGCGTTCGTTGATCTCGGCGGCATCGACGGCCTCCTGCACGTCACCGACATCGCCTGGCGCCGCGTCAACCATCCGACCGAGGTGCTCTCGATCGGCCAGACCGTGAAGGTCAAGATCATCAAGATCAACCACGAGACGCACCGCATCTCGCTGGGCATGAAACAGCTCTTGGATGATCCGTGGCAGGGCATCGAAGCCAAGTACCCGCTGGGTGCCCGCTTCACCGGCCGCGTCACCAACATCACCGACTACGGCGCGTTCGTCGAGCTCGAGCCGGGCATCGAAGGCCTGATCCACGTCTCCGAGATGTCGTGGACCAAGAAGAACATGCACCCCGGCAAGATCGTTTCGACCTCGCAGGAAGTCGACGTGCAGGTGCTGGAAGTCGATTCCGTCAAGCGCCGCATCTCGCTCGGCCTCAAGCAGACCATGCGCAACCCCTGGGAGGTCTTCGTCGAAGCTCACCCGACCGGTTCGGTGGTCGAAGGCGAGGTCAAGAACAAGACCGAGTTCGGTCTGTTCCTGGGTCTCGAAGGCGACGTCGACGGCATGGTCCACCTCTCCGACCTCGACTGGAAGCTTCCGGGCGAGCAGGTGATCGACAACTACAAGAAGGGCGACATGGTCAAGGCCGTGGTGCTCGACGTGGACGTCGAGAAGGAGCGCATCTCGCTCGGCATCAAGCAGCTCGAAGGCGACCCCTTCGCCGAGCCGGGCGATGTCAAGAAGGGCGCGGTCGTGACCTGCGAAGTGCTCGAAGTGAAGGAGAGCGGCATCGAGGTGAAGATCGCCGGTACCGACTTCTCGACCTTCATCAAGCGCTCGGAGCTCGCCCGTGACCGCAACGACCAGCGCGCTGAACGCTTTGCCGTCGGCGAGAAGGTCGATGCCCGCGTGATCCAGTTCGACAAGAAGGCCCGCAAGGTCCAGGTGTCGATCAAGGCGCTCGAAGTCGCCGAAGAAAAGGAAGCCATCGCGCAGTACGGCTCCTCCGATTCGGGTGCAACGCTCGGCGACATCTTGGGCACCGCGCTCAAGAACCGCGACAACAAGTAAGCGAAACGCACGTTTCGCTGCATCGAAGCCCCGGCGCGAGCCGGGGCTTTTTGTTGCGTGCTCGCGGCCCGGATGGAGCGCAGCGTCATCCGGGAAAGTCCTTGCGCCGCCAATCCCGGATTGCGCTTCGCTCCATCCGGGCTAGGACGGGCCTTGTTTTCTTCAAATTGCGCCGCAATTGATGTATCGAGAATAAGCCGACGGTCACGCTGTGACGGCACAACGCGCTCCGTCTTTCATTTTGGAGATATTCCGATGTCGCTGGATTCGGACATCATCGTCGATCGCCGCAGGATCCGCCGCAAGCTGACGTTTTGGCGCGTGATGGCCGCGCTGATCGCGATCGCGGCGATCGCGAGCTTTGCGCTGATCGCGACACCAGGTGCGCGCGGCACGTTCGCGTCTGCTGGTTCGATCGCGCGCGTCCACATCGAGGGCCTGATCCGCAGCGATTCCGATCGCACCCAGGCGCTGGAGCGGCTGGAGAATTCGCAGGCCGCTGCCGTCATCGTTCACGTCAACTCGCCGGGCGGCACCACCGCCGGCTCCGAGCAGCTCTACGATTCGCTCACCCGACTGAAGGCGAAGAAGCCGCTCGTCGTCGTGGTCGAGGGCCTTGCCGCCTCCGGCGGCTACATCACCGCGATCGCCAGCGACCACATCATCGCCCAGCAGAGCTCGCTGGTCGGCTCGATCGGCGTGTTGTTTCAATACCCCAATGTCTCCGAGTTGCTGAAGACCATCGGCGTCAAGGTCGAGGAGGTGAAGTCGTCGCCGCTGAAGGCCGCGCCCAATGGTTTCGAGCCCACCAGCCCCGAGGCGCGGGCCGCGCTCGATGCGCTGGTGAAGGATTCCTACGCCTGGTTCAGGGGCCTGGTGAAGGAACGGCGTGGCATGGATGACACGCTGCTCGAGAAAGTGGCCGATGGCCGCGTCTTCACCGGCCGCCAGGCGATCGATCTCAAGCTGATCGACCAGATCGGCGACGAGAAGACGGCGGTGACCTGGCTGGTCGAGCAGAAGGGCGTCAAGAAGGGGCTCAGCGTGCGCGATTACAAGCTCGAGCCGCGCTTCGGCGATCTGCCCTTCCTCAAGACGGCCGCCGCCGTGACGCTGGAAGCGCTGGGTTTGAGCTCGATTGCGCATCAAATCGGGCAAACCGGCGTCGCACAGGCGGTCGATCGGTTCGGAATGGATGGAATGCTGGCCCTGTGGCAGCCGGCCGCGTCAAACTGACCGGAACCGAGGCGAGCGTGCGGGGGTTTTCCCGCGTGACGGGTGCCGGCACAGCCTGCTTTTTCGGCATTTGTCACGTATTTTCACGACGCTCAATCTTGATTTAGCGTCTTGACAGATCAAGGTATTTTCACGGAAATGGTCATCCGCACGCTCCCGGGTCCTATCTCTCGATGATCAAATCCGAACTTGTTCAGCGTATCGCCGAGCACAACCCGCATCTGTACCAGCGGGATGTCGAGAACATTGTGAATGCGATTCTCGAAGAGATCGTAGCGGCCCTCGCACGCGGTGATCGCGTCGAGCTGCGCGGCTTCGGTGCCTTCTCGGTCAAGCATCGCCCTGCACGCGCCGGACGTAATCCGCGCACCGGCGCTCATGTGCCTGTCGACCAGAAGAGCGTCCCGTTCTTCAAGACCGGCAAGGAAATGCGCGAGCGGCTGAACCGCGACCATCCGGATCCCGGCGCGGCAGATTGAGCCGGGCATCAGGATTTTCTGCGGTCGCGCATGATGCGGCCGCAAGCTTGATTCAAGGCGAGCGAAGCGAGATGCGAAAGTTCCTGACCGCGCTGATCGTGATTCCGCTGGGCCTGCTCCTGCTGGTTTTCGCCGTCGCCAACCGGCATTTCGTCACCGTCTCCTTCGATCCCTTCATGTCGGCCGACCCCTCGCTGTCGGTCACCTTGCCGCTGTTCCTGCTTTTGATCCTGGTCGCTGCCCTTGGCGTGCTGACGGGTGGATGCGCAGTCTGGCTCGGCCAGTGGCACTGGCGGCGCGCGGCGCGCCGCAATGAGGCGGATGCACGCGCTGCCAGGGGCGAACTGGCCGATCTGCGGGCCCAAATGGCGGCGGCAAGGCCCGAGTCCCAGCGCCTCCCAGTCCCTTCGGGGGTCGGCCTTTATGGGCCCATCGGGCGAGACAAGCAGCGCGCGACGTTGTAGAAGCGGCCGCAATCGAAAGCCCTGTTTTCCGGCCGCGGGCCCGCGGCCTCCATCCCCTTTGAGACCATGTCCCTGCTCGTCAAAATCTGCGGTCTGTCCACGCCCGAGACGCTCGAGGTGGCGCTCGAGGCGGGTGCCGACATGGTGGGTTTCGTGTTCTTTCGGCCGTCGCCGCGGCACCTGTCGCTGGAAGCGGGACGCGATCTCGGGCGCCAGGTGAAGCGCCGTGCGCTCAAGGTCGCGCTGATCGTCGATGCCGACGATGCCATGCTCGACAACATCATGGACGCGCTGGCGCCGGACATTCTTCAGCTCCATGGCAAGGAGAGCGTGGCGCGGCTGCGCGACATCAAGCAGCGGTTCGGCCGTCCGGTGATGAAGGCGGTGCCGGTCGCCACATCTGCCGATCTCGCGGTGCTGCCCGGCTACGCCGCAGTCGCCGACCGCATCCTGTTCGATGCGCGCGCACCGAAAGATGCAACCCGCCCCGGTGGTCTCGGCGCCCCCTTCGACTGGCACCTGCTCCAAAATCTCGATGTGAGCCTGCCCTATATGGTCTCGGGCGGGCTTCACGCCGACAACGTTGCGGAAGCCCTCCGCGTCACCGGAGCCGGCGGCGTCGACGTCTCCTCCGGTGTCGAGAGCGCTCCGGGCGTGAAAGATCCGGAGATGATCAAGGCCTTCATCCGCGCCGCGCGCGCCAGCCAAGATACGAGCCAAGAGTTGAGTGTCCGATGAACGTCGCCAAACCCAATTCCTACCGTAGTGGCCCCGACGAGCGCGGCCATTTCGGTATTTTCGGCGGCCGCTTCGTCGCCGAAACCTTGATGCCGCTGATCCTCGATCTGGAGAAGGCCTATACCGAAGCCAAGGCCGATCCGGCGTTCCAGGCCGAGATGAACGGCTACCTCAAGACCTATGTCGGCCGGCCCTCGCCACTCTATCTCGCTGAGCGCCTGACCGAGCATCTCGGCGGCGCCAGGATTTATCTCAAGCGCGAGGAGCTCAACCACACCGGCTCACACAAGGTGAACAATGTGCTCGGCCAAATCATGCTGGCGCGGCGCATGGGCAAGAAGCGCATCATCGCCGAGACCGGCGCCGGCCAGCACGGTGTCGCCACCGCGACGCTGTGCGCGCGCTTCGGCCTCGAATGCGTGGTCTATATGGGCGCCGTTGACGTCGAGCGGCAGCAGCCCAACGTCATCCGCATGGAGATGCTGGGCGCCAAGGTGATGCCGGTGCAGTCAGGCACGCGCACGCTGAAGGACGCCATGAACGAAGCGCTGCGCGACTGGGTCACCAACGTGCACAACACGTTCTATTGCATCGGCACGGTGGCGGGCCCGCATCCCTATCCGACGCTGGTGCGCGACTTCCAGTCGATCATCGGCAACGAGACCAAGACGCAGATGCAGGAGATCGAGGGCCGCTTGCCGGACTCGCTGGTGGCCTGCATCGGTGGCGGCTCGAACGCGATGGGCCTGTTCCATCCGTTCCTCGATGATCCCTCCGTCGAGATCTTCGGCGTCGAAGCCGCCGGCCACGGACTCACGCAGCTGCACGCCGCCTCGATCGCGGGCGGCCGTCCCGGCGTGCTGCACGGCAACCGCACCTATCTTCTCATGGATGCGGACGGTCAGATCCAGGACGCGCATTCGATCTCGGCCGGTCTCGACTATCCCGGCATCGGCCCCGAACATTCCTGGCTGCACGAGGTCGGGCGCGTCAAATATCTCTCCGCGACGGACGACGAAGCACTCGCTGCGTTCCAATTGCTGTCGCGGCTGGAAGGCATCATTCCGGCGCTCGAGCCGGCGCACGCCATCGCCAAGGTGATGGAGCTCGCGCCGAAGCGGCCTCGGGATCACCTGATGGTCGTCAATCTGTCCGGCCGGGGCGACAAGGACGTCCCGCAAGTCGGCGACATCCTGAGGGGCAAGAAGTGAGCACGCGTATCGACACCCGTTTTGCCGAGCTTGCGAAGCAGGGCCGCCCGGCCTTCGTGACCTTCCTGATGGCCGGCGACCCTGATGCGGCGACGTCGCTCGAGATCATCAAGGCGCTGCCGCGGTCGGGTGCCGACGTGATCGAGATCGGCATGCCCTTCACCGATCCGATGGCCGATGGTCCGTCGATCCAGGCCGCGGGTCTCCGCGCGCTCAAGGCCGGCATGACGCTGAAGAAGACGCTAGAGCTCGTGCGCGGCTTCCGCAAGGACGATAACGCGACGCCGATCGTGCTGATGGGCTATTACAATCCGATCTACATCTACGGCGTCGACAAGTTCCTGGCTGACGCGAAGAGCGCAGGTGTCGATGGCCTCATCATCGTCGATCTGCCGCCGGAGGAAGACGACGAGCTGTGCCTGCCGGCGATGAAGGCCGGCCTCAACTTCATCCGCCTGGCGACGCCGACCACCGACGACAAGCGCCTGCCGGCCGTGCTCGCCAACACATCGGGCTTCGTCTACTACGTCTCGATCACCGGTATCACCGGAGCGGCGGCTGCGGACTCCTCGGCGGTGAGCGAAGCCGTTGCGCGCATCAAGCGACATACCAAGCTGCCGGTCTGCGTCGGCTTCGGCATCCGCACGCCGGAGACAGCCAAGGCGATCGCCTCGCACGCCAATGGTGCGGTGGTTGGCACAGCACTGGTGGATGCGCTCAAGAACAGCCTCGATGCCGAGGGGCGAGCGACCGATAAAACCGTTGACGCCGTCGCCGAGCTGACGGCGGCCCTGGCCCAGGGCGTCAAGGGGGCGCAGCAAGCGGCGGAATAGGCCATAGTTCCGCTTTCCGGGCAGGCGACACGGCAGCTTGCCGGGCAGCGGCCCGGCCGCCATATATTCTACAGGCGACCCGCGAGGCGGGTTCGCGCATCGGAGCAAAGCATGAACTGGCTTACCAATGTGGTCCGGCCGAAGATCCGCAACATGCTGCGGCGGGAGACGCCGGAGAATCTGTGGATCAAGTGTCCGGATTCCGGACAGCTCGTGTTCTACAAGGACGTCGAGGCCAACCAGTTCGTCATCCCCGGCTCGAACTACCACATGCGCATGGGCGCGGTGGCGCGGTTGAAGTCGATCTTCGACAACGAGACCTGGTTCGACGTCGCGCTGCCCGAGGTCACGCCCGACCCGCTCAAGTTTCGCGACGAGAAAAAATACGTCGACCGCATCAAGGATGCGCGCGCGCGCACCAACCTCAACGACGCGATCAAGGTCGGCTACGGCAAGCTTGAAGGCTCCGCCGTCGTCGTCGCCGTGCAGGACTTCGATTTCATGGGCGGCTCGCTCGGCATGGCCGCGGGCGAAGCCATCGTGCGTGGAATGGAGCTCGCGGTCGAGAAGAAGTCGCCATTCATCGTGTTTGCCGCATCGGGCGGCGCGCGCATGCAGGAAGGCATTTTGTCGTTGATGCAGATGCCGCGCACCACGGTGGCGGTGCAGATGCTGCGTGAGGCAAAACTGCCCTATATCGTCGTGCTGACCAATCCGACCACCGGCGGTGTCACCGCGTCCTACGCCATGCTGGGCGACGTGCACATTGCCGAGCCCGGCGCGTTGATCGGTTTCGCCGGCGCGCGCGTGATCGAGCAGACCATCCGCGAAAAGCTCCCCGAGGGGTTCCAGCGCGCCGAGTATCTGAAGGAGCACGGCATGGTCGACATGGTCGTACATCGCCACGAATTGCGTCCGACCCTGGCGCGGCTCTGCCGCTTGCTGACCAAGGCGCCGCCGCAGGAAGGCGCATCGAGATCGGTGCAGCCGGTCGCGAGCCCCGCGCAGATCGTATCGGCCGCCGAGACGGCGCCGGCTGCGCCCCACGCGTGAACGCCTCCTCTGACAGCACAAAGCCGCCGCTCGGCGAACTGATCGGGCGGCTGTCGGCCCTGCATCAGAAACGCATCGATCTCGGGCTCGAGCGGATGCATCGTCTGCTCGCGCGGCTCGGCCATCCCGAACGCAAGCTGCCGCCGGTGATCCACATCGCCGGGACCAACGGCAAGGGCTCCACGCTCGCCTATCTGCGCGCGACGCTGGAGGCCGCAGGCTTGCGCGTCCACGCCTATACCTCACCCTATCTCGTCCGCATCAACGAATGCTTCCGGCTCGGTCGCGTCGGCGGCGGCGTGCTCGTCAGCGATGATGAACTGCGCACCGCTCTGGAAGAGATCGAGCGCGCCAATGCCGGCGAGGCTGCGACATTGTTCGAGCTGAAGACCGCCGCGGCCTTTCATCTGTTCGCGCAAAATGCGGCCGACGTGGTGCTGCTCGAGGTTGGTCTCGGCGGCCGGCTCGATTCGACCAATGTGGTCGATGCGCCGGCGGCCTGCGTGATCACGCCTGTCAGCATGGACCACATGGACTTCCTCGGCGACACCCTGGCATCCATCGCCGGCGAGAAGGCCGCGATCATCAAGCGTGGCGCGCCCGTGATTTGTGCCGAGCAGGCTGCCGAGGCGATGACCGTGATCGAAGCACAGGCCAGGCGCATGCGTGCGCCGCTGTTTGCGGCGAACGAAAGTTGGCACGTCAATGTCGAGCGCGGACGTCTGGTCTATTCTGACGATCGCGGCCTGATGGATCTTGCGGCGCCGCGCCTGTTCGGCCGCCACCAGTTCGACAATGCCGGCCTTGCAATCGCGACGCTGCGCGCCGTCCCGGCGTTCAAGGTCAGCCAGACGGCGTTCGAGGCCGGTATCGTCGGGGCGGAATGGCCGGCACGAATGCAGCGCATCACCTCGGGGGAGCTGCTCTCTTGGGGACCGCAGGGCTCGGACATCTGGCTCGATGGTGGGCACAATGCTGAAGGCGGCCGCGTGGCCGCCGCCGCGCTCGGTGATCTCGAAGAGCGGGTGTCGCGGCCGCTGGTCGTCATCGCCGGCATGATGGCCAACAAGGATGCGCAGGGTTTTCTTGCCAATTTCGCCGGGCTTACCCGTCACATCATCGCGGTGCCGATCCCTGATACCGAGAACGCGATGCCGGTCGACCGCCTAGCGGACGCCGCGCGCAGCCTCGGCATGCGTGTGGAGCCCGCGCCCGGCATCGAAGCTGCGCTGCGCGCATTGGCGAAGCTCGCCTACGAGGTGCCGCCGCGCATCCTGATCACCGGCTCGCTGTATCTGGCCGGCCACGTGCTCGCAATCAACGGCACGCCTCCTGCATAGCGACTACGGTGACCACGATGCGTTTTGCTGCGATTGCCGACGTCCACGGAAACTACCTCGCGCTCGAAGCGGTGCTCGCCGACATCCGCACACTCGGCATTGCCGACATCGTCAATCTCGGCGACATGCTGAGCGGGCCACTCGATGCTCGCAGGACGATCGAGATCCTGATGAGGATCGACGCCGTGCACGTGCTTGGCAATCACGATCGCTATCTGCTCGACCGCGCTCCGGAAAAGATGGGCTCGTGGGATCGCCCCGCCCATGCGCAGATCGACGCCGCGCAGCTCGACTGGCTGCGCGCGCAGCCGATGACACGGGTCTTCCGAGAACAGGTGTTCCTTTGCCATGCGACGCCCGGCAGCGACGAGGTGTACTGGCTCGATACCGTGCGTCCCGACGGCACGGTCGCGCTATCGCCGCTCGATCGCATCGAACCATTCGCGCAAGGCATCACGCAATCCTTGATCCTCTGCGCCCACACCCACCTTGCGCGGGCCGTGCGCCTGCCCGACGGGCGGCTGATCGTCAATCCCGGCAGCGTCGGCAGTCCCGGCTTTCGGGACAAGCATCCATTCCCGCATGCCGTCGAAGCCGGCACGCCGCACGCGCGTTATGCCGTTCTCGAACTCGCTGACGGCGCTTGGCAGGTGACGTTCCGCCACGTCGCTTATGATCACGAGGCCATGGCCGCGCTGGCGCGACGCAACAATCAGCCCGAACTGGCGAATGCGCTGGCGACGGGGTGGATCAAGTAGCTGCGGCTACGTTCACTTCAATAATTTCATCGGATCGGCCACTTTCTGCATCAACTGCTCGAATGTGCATTGCCGTGGTGCCTTGTCGGGACGCCAGCGCAGGATCGAGGTGCCGTGGCGAAAGCGTTCTCCGCTGAAATGGTCGTAGCAGACCTCGATCACCAGCTTCGGCTTGAGCGGACACCATTTGGCCGAGCGCTCGGTGGACCAGCGGCTCGGTCCGCCCGGGGCGTTGCCGGTGAAACCGGGCTCGCCAATCAATGCCTCCAGGCGATCGGTCAGCGCCGGCTTCTCCTGCGCCTTGATGGCCGAGGTGAAGCCGACATGGTGCAGCAAGCCATTGTCGTCATAGAGCCCGAGCAGCAGCGAGCCGACCACGTTGCGTCCGCCGATCTTATTGCTGGCATAGCGGAAGCCGCCGACCACGCAATCGGCGCTGCGAAACTTCTTGATCTTCTGCATGCCCTCGCGCGTTCCCGCCTGGTAGGGCAGGTCGATGCGCTTGGCGATGACGCCGTCCGAGCCGCCGCCCGACTGCGCCAGCCATTTTTGGGCGGTGGCGTAGCTCGTCGTCGCCGGCGAGAGATGGAAAAGGCTGTTCTTCAAATGGTCTTTCGCAAATGCTTCCAGGAGCGGGCGCCGCTCGCTCAGCGATTTTCCGGCAAGCTGCTTCTCCTTGGCCGTTTCGAGCAGGTCGAAGACGAGGTAGAGCGCCGGCGTATCCTGCGAGAGTTTCTTCACGCGGCTTGCGGCAGGATGGATTCGTTGCAGCAATGCGTCGAAGGAAAAGCCTTTACCGTGCGGCACGACGATCTCGCCGTCGAGCGTGAAACGATCCGCTTTCAGGCTCAGCGCGGCGGCGACGATCTCAGGAAAATAGCGCGCGAGATCCTCGCCGGACTTCGAGCGAAGATCGACGTTGCTGCCACTGCGCGCCAGCAAGCAGCGGAAGCCATCCCATTTCGGCTCGTACTGCCATTCCTTGCCGCGCGGGATCGCCTCGACCGACCTCGCCTCCATTGCTACGAGAGAGGCCGATTTTCGGGCGCGTTTTGCGGGAGGGGCTGGCAAGGGCTGGGACTCGTCCTACGCTGAACATGTCCCGTCAACGCAAAGCGGCCGGCTTTCGCCGGCCGCTTTCGAAAATAATCCTGCGCGAGGCGGATCAGACCGCGGAGGTGATCCACTGCTGAAGCTTCGCCTTCGGCGCCGCGCCCACTTGGCGGGAAGCCATCTCACCGCCCTTGAAGATCATCAGGGTCGGGATCGACATGACGCCGTACTTGGACGCGGTCTTCGGACTCTCGTCGACGTTGAGCTTCACGATCTTGACCTTGTCGCCCATCGCGCCGGCGATCTCGTCGAGCGCGGGCGCGATCATGCGGCAGGGGCCGCACCATTCGGCCCAGAAATCGACGACCACGGGGCCGTTCGCCTTGAGCACTTCGGTTTCGAAATCGGCGTCGGAAACCTTGCTAACGGCCATTGGAGTACCTCACTCGGTTGAAAGAATCGGCGCGACCTGGAATCGCGCTTGGGATCATGAGGTCAACCTATGAACGGCCCCTTGCCGGGTCAAGGACGCTCACACCGAGATGAAGGGATGCCAGCGCCGCGTCCAGCGCGGGGGCCGAAATCTCCATATATTCAAGGGCCTCGGTCCAGAGCAGGACGGCGCGGACCAGCTTTTGGGGATAAAGCCGCGATAGCACCGCCCGGTACAGCGCGAGCTGCCGGACATAGGCGGCGGGTGCCTCGGCCGCGCTTCCGGGCGCCGCCCGGTTGGTCTTGAAGTCGACGATCAGGACCTCCTCGGGGCGAACGACCAGCCGGTCGATCTGCCCCGACACCAGCGCCGGGGCGCGGCCCGGCCGCTCCAATTTGCCGGCGATGGCAACCTCGGCCCTGCTGCCGGCGGCAAATACCGGGGCGAAGCGCGGCTCAGTGATCAAGGCGAGCACCTTGTCGGCCAGCGCGGCGCGGTCGGCCTCCGGCCAGTCCGAGGCGTTGCGGGCCATGAAGTCGCGTGCGGCCTCGCGCCGGCGCTCGGCGGCAATGTCGGGCAGCGATTGCAGCAGGCGGTGCACCAGCGTGCCGCGCTGCAGCGCCAGCGCGCGCGACTGCACCGATTCGCCTGATCGTACGCTGCGGCCCTCTTCGGCCGACTGGCCCGAGGGGCGCAGGGCATCATCGTCGACGATCTCGCGCGGAGCCGGCGCCCGCAGCCAGCCCGGCAGCGTGATCGTCTGGCGGACCGATGCCGCCGGTGCGCCCAGTGCCACGATATCCTCCGGCCGCGAGAACCGCGTCACCTTGCCGAGCGGCGTCTCGATGACCTGCTTGTCCAGGCCCGAGCCGGCGAGACCGGTGTCGACCAGATCGTACCAGCTCAGCTTGCGGACGGTCTTCATGTTGCCGGGCATGCAGCCGCCGACGATCAGGCGGTCGGCCGCGCGCGTCATCGCGACATAGAGCAGGCGGCGATACTCGTCCTCGGTCTCCTCCAGCATCGCCTTGCGCGCCTCGGCGACCGGCTTCGGGTCGTCCGCCTTGCGGCCGGCCCAGACCACCACCTCGCCGCCATTGCCGCGCGGCACATGGATCAGCCGCAGCCGCTGCGAGTCCGCGGGCGAGGACGTGGTGTCCACCATGAACACGACCGAAGCCTCCAGGCCCTTGGCGCCGTGCACCGTCATCACCCGCACCTCGTCGCGCGAGATTTCCATGTCGCGCTTCACCTCGGTGTCGGCCGAACGCAGCCAGGCCATGAAGCCTTGCAGCGAGGCCGGCGCCTTGCGCTCGTAGTTCAGTGCCAGCTCAAGAAATTCGTCGAGCGCATCGTTGGCCTCAAAGCCGAGCCGGCGCAGGATGCGCGCACGGCCGCCATCGCCGCCGAGCAGCCAGGCGTAGAACGCGAACGGCGTCTCCTCGCGCGCGCGTGCCTCGCAGGCTTCCAGGCGCCGCAATGCCGTGGCGAACTTCTCGCGTGTGGCTGCATGCTCGCGAAGCGCACGGCGCAGCGATGCCTTGCGATCCCAGGCGAGGGTAAAGAGGTCGTCGTCGTCGAGCCCGAACAGCGGGCTCTTCAGCGCCACCGCGAGCGCGAGATCGTCCTGCGGCAGCAGCAGCGCATCGGCGAGATTCATCAGATCGATGATGGCGATGTGCTCGGTGAGCTTGAGTCGATCGGCGCCGGCGACCGG
This sequence comes from Bradyrhizobium sp. 153, assembly GCF_023073835.1. Lineage (NCBI taxonomy): Bacteria > Pseudomonadati > Pseudomonadota > Alphaproteobacteria > Hyphomicrobiales > Nitrobacteraceae > Bradyrhizobium > Bradyrhizobium sp. 153. The sequence goes on from NZ_JADPKH010000097.1 coordinate 115,503, forward strand.
CACGTTGGCATGCTTCAGCGCCTGGATCACGGCATCGAATGCGTTGCCGCGTCGCCGCACCAGGATCAGCATGTCGCCATAGCGCAGCGGCCGGCGTTCGCCTTCGTGCCCCGTCAGCGTGCCGCTCTCGACCAGCCGCTTGATTTCGGCCTGGATGCGGTGAGCGAGCTTTACTTCGGGGCTGGTGACGGCGACGCCGTCGAAGGGGGCGCGCCAGCCTTCGATATCCTGCCGATCGTCGGCCTCCGCGAGATCCCACAGCTCGATCACGCTCGGCCCTGCATCGGCGAGGGCGTTGTGCAGGGGGTGGCCGATCTCGACCGAATGGATGCTCTTGTAGATCTGGGGATCGCGGAAGACGTGATCGACCGAGTGCAGGATCGTGGCGCCCGAGCGAAACGAATAGGTGAAGGCGACCGGGTCGAATTTCAGCCCGGCCGCGGTGAACTTGCGGTGCAGCTCGCGCCGTCGGGCATCGAATTCGTGGGGAGCCGCGCCCTGGAACGAGAAGATCGATTGCTTCTCGTCGCCGACGGCGAAGATGGTGCGGTTCAGCCCCTCGCGCGCGCCTTCGCCTGCGGTGAACTCGGAGATGATGTGCGCGACAATGTCCCATTGCCGCGGGCTGGTGTCCTGGGCCTCGTCGATCAAGACGTGATCGACGCCGCGATCGAGCTTGTAATGCACCCAGCCCGCGGAGACGCGGTCCAGCATCGCCAGGGTCTTGTCGATGAGGTCGTCGTAGTCGAGCAGTCCGCGCTCCTGCTTCTCGCGGCGGTAGTTTTGGGCAGCAGCGGTCGCGATATGTAGCAGGGCCGCGGTGCGGTCGCGCATGGTCACCGCGCGGCGCTTCTCGATCAGCCCACCGAGCCGCTGCGCCTCGGCCTCGAACAGGCGGGCCACGGACGGGTTGTGATCGCAAAGCTTCTTGGTCAGCACCACCTTGCGCGGCAGCTTGTCGTCGGTAAGGAAGACGCAGAGATAGGCATCGACCTGCGCGCTGCCGGAAAAGACTTTTGCTTCGCGGAGCCGGCCGGCCTGGTCCTTGTCCGACTTGCTGCCGTCCTCCAGCGCAAGCGCGATATCGTCCCAGCGCGACCGCGGCAGGAAAGGGCCGTCGAGAATCTCCGTCTCGACATCCTCGATCTGGTCGCCCGCGTCGACTCCCAGCACAGCCGCCATCTGTTCGACCGCCGCTCCGGCATCGCCAGCTTGGTCGGTCCAGGCCATGAAATGATCGCGGCTGAGGCACGCCTCGCGTACGACCTCCTTGAAGGTGACGTCGGCGGCGCTCGCCATTGCCGTCAACAGTGCGCGGCCGGTGAGGCTCTCGGGATCACGCGCGGCCTCCAGCAGCACCCTCAGATTGGCGCGTTCCATCATGTCGGTCTGGTCGCGCTCGTCGATCACGGCGAAGCGTGCCGGCACGTTGGCTTCGAACGGGAACTGCTGGAGCAGGCGCGTGCACAGCGCGTGAATCGTTTGCACCTTCAGCCCGCCCGGCGTTTCCAGCGCGCAGGCGAACAGCTTTCGCGCCTCGCGCCGCAGCTTTGCACTGGGATGCGGGATGCCGACCGCGCGAATGGCTGCGTCGAGCGCAGCGTCGTCCAGCGTCACCCAATGACCGAGCGTGGTGAACACGCGCTCGGCCATGTTGGCGGCCGCGGCCTTGGTGAAGGTGATGCAGAGGATCTTTTCCGGCGGGACGCCCGCGAGCAGCAGACGGATGACCCGCTGCACCAGCACATGCGTCTTGCCCGAGCCGGCGTTGGCCGACACGAAAGCCGATGCGGTCGGATCGGATGCACGCGCCTGCCGCGCGCGCACCTCGTCGGGGATGGGGCGCGGTGCCTTCACCATTCCTCGATCCCCAATCCGCCGGCCGCCGACCATTCCTTGATCCGGGCGAGATCGTCATAGGTGCCGTAGCGGTTCGCCCACATCGGCAGGTTCAGCGAGGTATAGGCCTGGTTCTCGTCCTCGAAGGCGCGGATCAGCGCCTCCAATTTGGCGCGCGCCTCGGCCGCCGCGGTGTCCGGTGGTTGCGGCTCGTCGCCTGGCTTGAACTTGAGTTCGAGAACGCGCTCCTCGCCCGGTGGATTGTTGCCGCTGAGGCGGACATAGACGAGCTGGCTCACGGACGCGCCGGCCTCGATGTCTGGGAAGCCTCCCTCGCGCAGGATCGCAGCTTCCAGCGTGAGCTGGGGCGACAGGCCCATGCGGACCTGCTTGCCGGTGGGCGGCTGCCCGGTCTTGTAATCGAGGATGGCATAGCGGCCGCCCTGGCGCCGTTCGATGCGGTCCGCGCGCGCGGAGAGGCGGAAGCTGCGCGCGTTGTCGAGCGCGATCGAGATCTCGCCGTGGGTCTCTGCCGTGATGGCCTCGATCGCGTCGCGCCGCGCCGTCTCCCATTCGCCGAACCAGCGCGCGATGCGCTGGAAACGCGGCCACCACAGCGCCCGCGCCTCGGGCCGCTCCATCAGCGGGGCAAAATGTTTTTCGCCAATCGCGCGCAGCACGCGCGCGGGATCGTCGGGCAGGCGTGCCGCATAGGTTTCCGTGAACTCGCCGAGCGCGCCATGGATCGCCGAGCCGCGGTCGGCAGCCGAGAGCGGCATGTCGACCGGATCGAGTGCATCCAATCGCAAGATGCGTTTGGCGTAGATCGTGTAGGGATCGCGCAGCCAGTCTTCGATTTCGGTGACCGACATCTTGAGCGGCCGCGTCGCGCGCGGCGGTCGCGGCTCCGGCTGCTTGATCGGCCTGACCTCGTCGGGCTGGTCCATTGCGCCGGCGAACTGCACGTATTTCTCGCCGGCGCGAACTGCCGCGTTCCAATGATGGTCGCCCGCAACCGCCTCTAACCGGTGCAGGAAGCGCGACGCCACCGCCGGCGCGCCGCCGGCCTTGGCGGAATGGGTGAGGATCACCTCGTCGGCGCCGAGCAGCTGTGCGAAGTCATGCGCGGAGAGGCCGATGCGGCGCTCCGGCAGATCGAGACCGAGCTCGTGCCGCATCGGCCGGCTCAGCCAGGGATCGGTGCGTGGTGCCGGTGGCCAGACGCCCTCGATCAGACCGCCGACGATGATGCGGTCGGCCTGCATCAGGCGCGATTCCAGGGGGCCGTAGATCTGCAGCCGCGCGCCGGGCCTATCCCGCCGCCGCACCGCGCGGTCGCCGAACGCGGTCTGGAAGACATCGGGATAGTCAGGCAACGGCACCATCAACCCGCTGGTCGTTCCGCCGCGCAGCAGATCGTCGAAGGCGCTGGCGAGGGCGAGGCCCTCGCGATCCTCGAAGGCGAGCGGAATGCCTTGCTCGTCGCGCGACAGCTCGATCAGGATTTCGCGATGCCGGTGCGCGAGCTCGGCGAAGTCATAAGGTTTTGATGAGGCCAGGCTCTCGATCGGCGCCAATGCGTGTCGCAAAGCATCGATCAGCGCCTGGATGCGATCGAGATCCTCCGCCTTGAGCCGCGCGCGGGGCTCCGCGCGATGGAGCGCGGAGACTTCGCTGCGCCACAGCTTTGCCAGCTCGTCGCGAAAGCGGTTGAATTCGCGCAACAGGCCGGCCGTGCCGGCGGGTGGGCGTGTGCCGCGCAAGACCGCGAGCTCGAGTCCCTCGATCGCCGCCTTCCATGCGCCAGGTAGCCGGCCGAGCCGGCACAGCGGATGTTTCAGCATCGCCAGGAGCGTCGGCGGCTCCAGGCCCTTGGTCGCGACCTCTGCTGCGAGGCGGGCAAAGACACCGGCCGACGTTTCCATCAACACGTCGCCGCCGGAATCGTCGAAGGCGAGGTCCCATCGGGTCAGCGCAGCCATTACCCGCCGCGCCAGCGCGCGATCGGGCGTCACCAGCGCCGCCGATTTGTCGAGATGCCGCGCCTCGCGCATCGCGATGGCGATCGCGAGGGCTTCCATTTCGGGGTTGGGGGCTTCCACGACCGCCAGGTTCTTCATGCCGCCAGCGATCTTTGCGGCGACATCCGGCTGCTTCAGCCGGTCATGCCAAACTTCCGTCTTGGCCGAGGGCCGCATCGATTCCGATGCGAGCAGATCGCGCCCGCCTTCTGCCGGCGGCTGGAGAATGTCGACGTCGCTGCGCTTGATGCCAAAACGCTGCAACAGCGCATGCATGGCATATTGCGGATGGTTCGACGCCGGATGCTCCGCGAACTTGCCGAGCGCATCGCGCACGCCGCCGATGGTGCGCCAGGCGTCCTCGTCGAGATCGGTGTCGAGGCCCGGCAGAACCACGGCGCCATGCGGCAGCAATGCGACCGCATGGAGGAATTTAGCGGTGGCCGGCATCGAGCCGGTTGAACCGGCCGCGATCACCGGCCCGTTCGGATGCGCGGTCAGCCGCCTGGCTTCCGCCGCGATGAGGAGATCGCGCCGTGCCGCCGGCTCGATCCGTTTGATCTCGGCGAGGTGGCCGGGCCAGGCAACGCGCGCGATGCGCAAGAATTCGAGCGAGTGCTGCCAGTAGCGGTCGAGATTATCAGGCACGAGCCCATCGAGCGCGCTCCAGTCGACACCGCGCGTCACCATGTCGTCGATCAGCCGTGCAAGATCGGACGCCAATGCAAGCGTCGAGGCGGGGCCGCCGACCACCAGCGGGGACAGCACCGGGCGCTTGGCCCAGGCCGCCACCAGTTGCGCAAGTGTCAGCCGCCGTTCGAGCTCGCCGAGCCGGGGCGGAATGTCGAGCGGCGTCGCGCCGGAGAACTGTTCGCCCTCGTCGGCAAAGGCGAGCTCGTCCTCGTCGATGTCGCCGAGTGCGACGATGCGCGGCAGCACCACAGCATCCGCCTTCATCTCGTCGAGGAAGATCTCGCGGACCACGCGCATCGCGCGTCGGGTCGGCAGGTACAGAGTCGCATCCGCAAGCCGCGCCGGTTCCTTGCGCGCCTCGAAGCCATCGGCCAGCCGGCCGTCGAGCAGGCTCGCGACGACCGTGCGCAGGAACGGAACTGAGATGGGAACGCTGAAAACGCGCATGGGCTGCCTGATTCGATCAGGCGCCAATATAGGGAGACAAGGTCAAATGGTCATGGGCCGAGGTGACGTCTTCCCCGCCGTTTGCGCGGCATCACCGTTCTCGTGCCCCGGACGCAGCGCAGCGCTCCTTCGATGCGCTGCAGAGCCGGGGCCCATCTCGCCGCCTTGCCTGTAGCTTTCTGGATCCCGGCTCAGCGGCGCACCGCTACGCGCTGCACCGCGTCCGGGACATGGAAGCAGCCCTAGGCCACGCTCTCCAGAAACGCCTCTTCAGCCGCATGCACCGCATCAGGCGTGCCGACATGCATCCAGACGCCGTCGAGCCGCAGGCCGAACAGCCGCTCCTGCTCGTTGGCGCGATCGAACATTTTTGTCAGCGAGAACTCGCCCCTGGGCGCATCGGCAAAGATCGCGGGCGACATGATCGCGGCGCCGGCATAGACGAACGGAACGACCTCCTTTTCCTTGCGCTTGCGCAAGGCCCCGTCGGGCAGCATGCCGTAATCGCCGCGGCCGCTATAGCCGATGCTGGTCGCGGTCGGCGCCATCAGCAGCAGAATGTCCATGCGCGCGGGGTCGAAGTTTTCCGCAAGCCGCGTCAGGTTCGAGCGCACGCCGTCGATCCACAGCGTGTCGGAATTGACGTGGAAGAACGGCGCGTCGCCGAGCAGCGGCAGCGCCTTCACGACGCCGCCGCCGGTGCCGAGCACTTGGTCGCGTTCGTCGGAGATGGTCACGCGCGGATGCTGGCGCGATGCGGTGTGATTGATGATCTGGTCCGGCAGATAGTGCACGTTGACCACCGCCTCGGTCACGCCGGCATGGCCGAGCTTGTCGAGCACGTGGTCGAGCAGCGGCTGGCCGGCCACCGGCACCATCGGCTTCGGCATCTTGTCCGTCAGCGGACGCATGCGCAGGCCGAACCCTGCGGCAAGCACCATGGCTTTGGTCGGTTTGACGGACATTCTCGCTTTCTCAAATCCCTTGATTTCGCTTTCGCGGCAATCCTAGCATGAGCCTCGGCCAGCCGCACCGCATCCCAACCGCCTTAATCGCCCGCCGTGACGGTTGTACGACGGGTGTTGCCGTCACGCCCCGATGGCGGTGGAGCGCACCTTTTTCTTCTTGTCGCCGAGCTTGAGGAAATTGACGCCGATCTGGTCGCCATTGACCCAGGCCAGCTCGCAGCGCCGGTACGCAAGTCCGGTGGACGACAGCAGGAGAAAAAATTCCTTCAGATGGAGGCCTTCGACCGAGCCGTCGATGGTCAGCTTGGCGCCGGTATCGGAAACGTCCTCCATGGTGCAGTCACGCCGCCAGGTGCCGTCGATGCCCATCATCTGGGCCGGAACCCCGCGCTCGAAAACGACCCGGTTATTGCCGCGCTGATCCGCTTTCGCCGTCATCACCCTTGCTCCAGCCCCGTAACGATCCGGCTGCCTCGCGGCCAGAATAGCGACATCTTGGCTAACGGCTGGTAAATCGGGCCCGGATCAGGGTTGCGGCGGCGGGACGTTGGCGAGATACCAGTCGCGCAAAGAGCCGAGCGCGGGATGCGCCAGCGAGCGTTGGAGATAGGTCCAGATCCGCGGCTGGTGACGCAGATAATGCGGCTTGCCATCGCGGCGATTCAGCCGGGCGAAGGTGCCGAGCAGGCGGGTATTCCGCTGCGCCGACATGATGGCGTAGAGCTCGGCGAAGCCGGCGGCGTCGAAGCTTGCGTCGCTGGCGCGGCGTGCCTTGATATAGCGCGACAGCAGCGTCAGCTCGAGGCTTTCGGGCACGTCGATGCGGGCGTCCTGGAGCAACGACACCACATCGTAGGATTTCGGTCCAAGCACGGTGTCCTGGAAATCGATCACGCCGACGCGTTCGATGCCGCTGCGATTCCCAAGCCAGATCAGATTGGGCGAGTGGTAGTCCCGGATGATCCACGTCCGCGGCGCCGCCAAGGGCTTCTTCAGCAGCTCGCGCCACATCGCGAGAAACTCGGCGCGCGCCTCTTGGCTGAGCGGAGCATTGCGATCGGGCAGATACCATTCCGGCATCAGGCCGATCTCGATCAGCAGCGCCTCGGCGTCGAAGACCGGTATCTCGTAGCTCTGGCCGGCGAGCGGTAAGGTTTCCGGCAGCGTCCTGCCGTGCAGCATGGCCAGCACATCGATCGCAGCCTCATAGCGTTCGGGAATCGGGCGCGGCGGATCGCCTTCGATCACGCCTTCGCTGCCGAAATCTTCGGTGATCAGAAAGCCGTGGTCGAGATCCGAATGGTGGATCGCGGGCGCAGAGATTCCCTGTGCACGCAGGCCTTCGTCGATGGCGACGAAGGGCTTTACATTTTCGGCGAGATGCACTGCGGCGCTGTAGGACTTTCCGTCATAAAGGGCGGCGCCGTCGGGGCGCTGCGGAAAGTTCATGAGAATGACGGTCTCGCCGTCGCGCAGCAGCCGCGCATAGGAGCGGGTCGAGGCATCGCCGGCCATGCGCCGACGCGTCGCGTCGAGATAGCCGGAGGCGTCGAGGAATTCGCGCAGGGCCTTCAGTCGCACGACTTGCGCGGCGCCCTTGCCGTAACCGGTGATGTCGGCCGCGCGCGCATTCGAGCCCAGCGCCGGCCGGTGCGTCAGCGCGATGTCGATGCGGTCTTCGGGCATCGCCGACGGCGCACGCTCTGGCCATTCGATCAGAACGAGGGTTGCGTCCGGCAGCGGCGACAGCCCGATCTCCTCGAGCTCGCTCTCGTCCTCGACGCGGTAGAGGTCAGCATGCATCACCGGGAAGGGTGGCAGCTCGTAGCCCTGCACCAGCGTGAAGGTCGGGCTCGGAACTTCCAGCGTCTCGTCACCGGCGAGATAGCGGATCAGGGCGCGCGCGGCTGCGGTCTTGCCGGCCCCGAGATCGCCAGTGAGCGTGACGGCGTCGCCGGGGCCGACCAGCAGCGCGAGGTCGGCCATCAATTGCGCGGTAGCCGTCTCGTTGTGGAGCGCGACGGAGAATGTGGTTGCTTCGGTCATTCGGCGGCGTCGCGATGCGCCGCCTGGTCGGTCGGGAAGTCGCAGATCACGATCGTGCCCCGGCCGACGATCGAGTCCACCCGTACTTTGCCGCCATGCAGCTCGACGAAGGAGCGCACCAGCGACAGGCCGAGCCCGGCGCCGCGGTGACGCGAGCCCTGCGAGCGGCTTTCGAACCAGTTGAACACCTTGTCCTTCATGTCGGCAGGTATTCCAGGCCCTGAATCTGTCACGGTGAAGACCACGCTGCGCTCGGTGCGGCGTGCGCTGATGCCGACGGTGGAATCCTGTGGAGAAAACCCGACTGCGTTGGCAAGGAGGTTATAGAGCACCTGCACCACGCGCTTCTCGTCGCCGATGAAGCTGCCGATGTCGGGCGCGATCTCGACCTTGAGGCGGATGCGGTCAGTGGCGAGGCGGTCCTGGATACCCTCGGCCGCGAGCTCGATGGCCTTGCTGACGTCGACCGGGCCGAGTTCCAGCTTCATCGCGCCGGCGTCGATGGTGGCGAGATCGAGGATGTTGTTGGTCAGCGCCAGCAGCGCATTGGTCGATTTGGTGACGTAGTCGAGATATTCGGCCTGCTTCGGCGTCAGCGGTCCGGTCGAGGGATCGCTGAGGAAATGCGCGAAGCCGATGATGGTGGTAAGGGGAGAGCGCAGCTCGTAGGAGACGTGGTGGACGAAATCCACCTTCATCTGGTCGGCGGCCTCCAACGCCTCGTTGCGCTCGCGCAGCGCGCGTTCGACATTCTCGGTGTCGGTGATGTCCTGGAACGTCAACATGGTCGCGCCGTCATGCAGCGGGCGGATCATGCCATCGAGCACGCTGCCGTCCTTGCGTTCCAGCTTCAGCGGCACGTCGGCGCGGTTCTCGATCGAGGTGATGGCTTCGCGGATCTGGCGCCAGACCACGGGATCATCGTAGAGCTGATGACACCAGCCTTCGACCGTCTGGATGTGCGGTTCGTCGCGCATGGCATCGCTGGACAGCTTCCACATCCGGACAAAGGCCGGGTTGAACAGCTGCGCCTTGCCGTTGCTGCCGAACACCGCGACGCCTTCCGCGAGGCTGTCCAGCGTCTCGCGCTGAACCCGGATCATGCCGTCGAAGCGGCGGGCGAGCTCGAGGCTCTCGGTGACATCGTCGAACAGATAGGTGACGCCGCCTTCGGGATTCGGCGTGGTGACGACGGAAAGCGCGCGGCCGTCGGGAAGGTACCAGGTGTCCTTGGCGGTCTCGACCGCGCGATAGGCTTCGTGCAGCTTGGCCTTCCAGGCGCGGAAGTCCGGCTGCTCCGGCAATTTGCGCGCGGCGCGGAGCTGGTCGAGCACACCGGAATCATCAGGGTTGGCGTCGAGGAAGGTGCGGTCGAGGTCCCACAGCCGCCGATAGGAATCGTTGTAGAAGGCGAGGCGCCGCTGGCCATCGAACACGGCAACGCCCGAGGAGAGCTGGTCCAGTGTGCGGCGATGCGCTTCCGCCATGCGTACGAGGGCCGAGCTCAGCGCGTCTGCCTCGCTGGCATCGATGGCGACGCCGACACTGCCGCTGCCGACATTGACCGCGCGCACGTCATACATGCGCCGCTCACCACCGATCACGATCGGCAGCCGCGAGGTGAAATTGGCGGCGTCCTTCAGCCCTCGGTCCATCGCGGTGCGGTTGGCGCTGTCGAGCAGCTCGAGCTTGCGCTCCTGGGCATCGATGATGCTGTTCGCCTCAGTCGCTCGGACATAGGCGGGGTTGGCGTAGGTCAGTGCGCCATTCTCCCCCTTGGCCCAGATCGGCCAGGGTGCTGCGGCGGCGAAGCCGCGCAGCATCTCGGTCTCGTCGGAGAGCGCCTTGTAACGCAGATTGGTCTCGGCCAGATCGCGCCGGAGCCCGGAGAGTTCGCGAATCCGCACAATGGCCTGGCCGCCGATGGCGCGGCCGATGGCCTCGAGCGTGTGGCCATGCGCAGTCGTCAGCGTCAGCTGGAACCCATCGCCGCGCTCGCGCAGCGCATCGACCGCATGATCCATCTGGAGCGCGGGTTCCGGCGGCAGCCAGGTTCCGAATGCGAGCACGCGTTGCGGCGAGGAATCGCGCGGCAGCACCATGGAGAGGTCACCGGAAATCTGCGCGCGATTGTCGCCGGCCGCCCAGGAGATCAGGATCTGCGGCTCGGCGAACAGCAGGGCGCCGAAGCGATCGGCCTGAAGTTGCAGTTCCCCGATTCGCGCGCGCAGCCGCGCCTCGTTCTTCGCCGTGCGCACGCGCGTGCGCATCAACAGGATCGCGGCCATCACCGAGAAGCCGAGCAGGGCCAGCGCAGTGGCGAGCACCGCGAGTTCCTGCCGGTTGAAATCCAGCATGATGGAGAGAGTGTCGACGAGGTCGGCGGCCTCAGCCGGCGCAGCCGGCAGCAGCGCCGCCAAAGCGCCTCCCAACAAGCCGTTGCGCACCAACGATGTGCACGACAGCAGCGTCCGACGCATCGACACGATCACGCCTGACATAGTTGCCCCAAGATCGCACGGATTTGCGCGCGGCGACCCCCGTCGCGCGCGAATCAAAAGACAATACCCTCACCGTGACTCCGCCGGTAAGAGTCCAGATCGTGAACGCAAAGGCGGCCCCCCAAAAATGCCGGGCACGTTGTTCCAACGCACGTAGTTCTTCGGGTGATTCGGCCGGAGCTATCGTGCCTTAGCGGCCGGTCGAGCCGAAGCCGCCGGCGCCGCGATCGGTCGTCGACAAGGTCGCCACGGGAACCAGCGCGGCCTGCACCACGGGCGCGATCACCATCTGTGCGATGCGCTCGCCGCGCTTGATCACGAAGGGCGCCTGGCCATGATTGATCAGGATCACCTTGATCTCGCCGCGATAGTCCGCGTCGATCGTGCCGGGCGAGTTCAGCACGGTGACGCCGTGCTTGGCCGCAAGCCCCGAGCGCGGCCGCACCTGCGCCTCGTGCCCGGCCGGCAAGGCGATCGCGAGGCCCGTCGGTACCGGCGCATATTGACCGGGCGCGAGCGTCAAGGGCTCGCTGTCCGGAACCGCAGCCATCAGGTCGAGGCCGGCGGCCTCGGCGGTCTGATAGGCGGGCAGCGGCAGGCCATCGGCATGCGCGAGGCGTTGCAGTTCGACCGTGACTTTCGTGCTCAAGATGCCGGCTCCCGGGATTTGTCGGTCACGGTCCTTGCGACATGCGCGACCAGTTCGATGGCGACCTGTTCCTTGGTCATCACCGGCCAGGAATCAACTGCAAACTCGCCGTCCTTCGCGCCATTCTTGCGGCTGATCAGGTGCACGGTGTTGCGATCGCCGCCCATCACGCCGGTGGCCGGCGAGACGTCGTTGGCGACGATCCAGTCGCAACCCTTGCGGGCAAGTTTTGATTTGGCGTTGTCGATGAGATGCTCGGTCTCGGCGGCAAAGCCGATCACCAGCGGCGGGCGCTTGTCGGCCAGCTTGGCGATGGTGGCGAGAATGTCGGGGTTTTCGACGAGCTGAAGCGGTGGCATGCCGGCCGAGGTCTTCTTCAGCTTCTGTTCGCCCTCGTTGGCGACGCGCCAGTCGGCGACCGCGGCGGCGAAGATCGCGACGTCGACGGGAAGCGCCGCCTGCACCTGCTCCAGCATCTGCCGTGCCGATTCCACATGCTTCACCGTCACGCCCTGGGGATCGTCGAGGTCGACCGGACCGCTGACCAAGATCACCTCGGCGCCCGCGGCCTGCGCGGCGGCGGCAATGGCAAAGCCCTGCTTGCCGGAGGAGCGGTTGGCGATGTAGCGCACCGGATCGATCGGCTCATGCGTGGGACCTGCGGTGATGAGCACGCGCTTGCCGGCGAGCGGGCGCGGCACCGGCGGCCGCAGCAGCCGCTCGGCGGCATTGGCGATCTCGATGGCTTCCGACATGCGGCCGATGCCAGCCTCGCCGGCTTCCGCCATCTCGCCGGAATTGGGTCCGATCAACACCGCACCGTCGCGCTGAAGCTGCGCGACGTTGCGGCGTGTCGCCGCGTTGTTCCACATCAGCGGATTCATCGCCGGCGCCAGCAACACCTTGCGATTGGTGGCGAGCAGGATGGCGCTGGCGAGATCATCGGCATGACCGTTTGCCAGCTTGGCCAGGAGATCGGCGGTTGCCGGCGCCACCACGATCAGGTCGCAGTCGCGCGCCAGCCGTATATGGCCGGCGTCGAACTCGCTCTGCGGGTCGAACAGGTCGGTGTAGACGCGCTCATGCGACAGCGCGCTCACCGCCAGCGGCGTGACGAATTGCTGCGCCGCCTTGGTCAGCACGCAGCGAACCTCGACGCGGCGTTCCTTCAGCCGGCGGATCAGGTCGAGCGATTTATAGGCCGCGATACCGCCGCCGATGATCAGGGTGACGCTGGCTTCGGGAACGGCGCTGGTACGTTGTTGTGTCGGAGCTGAGGAGGATGCCGCAGGTGGGACCGCAAACGGCGTCAGCGGCTCCTCGCGGCCCTCGATCAGCTCCCGCAGGATGACCCGGACCTCTTCCTCGACCGACCTGCGGTTCTTGGCCGAGCGCAGCCGGAGATAGGTTTTGACGGCATCGTCGAGCTTGCGGATGGTCAGGCTTGCCATGACGCCCTCCAACACGGAATGATCGCGATGCTATCATTCGTGTGATTGCAGTGCAATCATAGATTCCGGACGGCGATCAGGATGCCGATGAAGGTCGCGGCGATGATCCAGAGCGCCACGGTGCGCCAGCGGTTCTTGCGGCCCTCGCTGCGGCCCATCGCCGCGATGCTCTCCGGCGACAGCCTTATGCCGTCCCGCGTCATGGTCTCGAGCTGCTCCAGCACCTTCACCGACCGCTCGGCGATCTCCGGCAGCCGCATCAGCACCCGCGCAATGTCCCCGGTGCCCGCCAGCGCGCCCTGGACCCGGCCGATCGGACCGAGGTTGCGCTCGATCCATTCGCGCACCACGGGGTCGGCAATCTTCCAGATATCCAGCTTGGGATCGAAAGCCCGCGCCACCCCCTCGACCACGACCATGGTCTTCTGAAGCAGGATCAGCTCGGGCCGCGTCGTCATGTCGAACAGGCCGGTGACCTCGAGCAGCAGCGTCAGCAGCCGCGCCATCGAGATTTCCTCGGCGGTGCGGTTGTGGATCGGCTCACCGATGGCGCGGATCGCTTGCGCGAAGTTCTCGACCGAATGATGCGCGGGCACATAGCCGGCCTCGAAATGCACCTCGGCGACGCGGCGATAATCGCGGGTGATGAAGCCGAGCAGGATCTCGGCGAGGAAGCGCCGCTCCTTCATGCCGAGCCGGCCCATGATGCCGAAATCGACTGCGACGAGACGGCCGGCATCGTCCAGGAACAGATTGCCCGGATGCATGTCGGCGTGGAAGAAGCCGTCGCGCAGCGCGTGCCGCAAAAAGCTTTGGATCACCTTGCGGCCGAGATCGGGCAGGTCGACCTGCGCCTCCGCAAGGCGCTTGTGATCGTTCAGCGCGATACCGTCGATCCACTCCAGCGTCAGCACGTTGTGTGTGGTGCGGTGCCAGTCGACGGCCGGCACGCGAAAATCAGGATCGTCGCGCGTGTTCTCCGCCATCTCCGACAGCGCGGCGGCTTCGAGCCGGAGGTCCATCTCCATCGCGACCGAGCGCGACATGGTGTTGATGACTTCGACGAGGCGCAGGCGCCGCGCCTCGGCCGAATAGGCTTCGGCCTTGTGCGCGACGAAGAAAAAGTCGGAGAGGTCGCGGCGGAAACGTGCGGCGACATTGGGCCGGAGCACCTTGATCGCCACCGGCCTACGGATGCCGCCCCGCAAGACCTCGCCGCGATGCACCTGTGCGATCGAGGCGGCCGCGACCGGCGGGCCGAAGCTTGCAAACACATCCTTCAGCGGCCGTTCCAGCGATATCGTGATCGTGGCTTCCGCTTCGGCTTGCGAAAACGGCGGCAGGCGGTCCTGGAGGCTTTCGAGGTCGCGCGCGATGATGACGCCGACGACGTCGGGGCGCGTTGCCAGGAACTGCCCGAGCTTGAGATAGGCCGGGCCCATTCGGGTGAGGGCGCGCGATATTCGCGGGCCGTGCTTGACGCCGCGCCGCTCGATCAGGCGCGCAAGCTTCAGCGCGAGTTGCCCGGGCGGCGGCACCAGGCTCGGATCGACCGAACCGAACACGCCCTCGCGCGCGAACACGAACGCGGCGCGGATCAGGCGCGAAATGTGGGTGATGGCAGAGATCACAAACGCCAGCCTGAATGCAGTGCGACGATACCCCCGGTGAGTGTCTGCCAGCTGACGCGAGAAAAGCCGGCGTCGCGGATCATGTCGGCGAAGGCGCCGGGCTTTGGAAACTTGCGGATCGATTCGACCAGGTACTGGTAGGACTCGGCGTCGCCCGTGACCATGCGGCCAAGCGGCGGGATCACCTTGAACGAGAACAAGTCATAGAGACGATCGAGCCCGGGCATTTCGACGGTCGAGAATTCCAGGCATAGGAAGCGGCTGCCCGGCTTCAGCACCCGATAGGCCTCGCGCAGCGCCAGATCGATCCGCGGCACGTTGCGGATGCCGAAAGCGATCGTGTATGCGTCGAAGCTGCGATCGGCAAAGGCGAGTGCTTCGGCGTTGCCCTCAACAAAATCGACCTGAGTCTCGAGATGCCGCTTGGCGGCGCGCTCGCGGCCGACGGCCAGCATGTCGGTGTTGATGTCGCAGACAGTGGCGTGGAAGCCAGCGCCTGCCGCCTTGGCGGCGCGGAACGAGATGTCGCCGGTGCCGCCGGCGACGTCGAGCAGCGCGAACGGCCGATCGCTCCTCGGCGGGTCGAGCGCGTTGATCATGATGTCCTTCCAGACCCGGTGCAGGCCACCGGACATCAGATCGTTCATCAGATCATAGCGCGCGGCCACGCTGTGAAACACGTCGTTCACCAGCGTCTGCTTGTCCCCTAAGGGCACGTCCCTGAAGCCAAAATGCGTGGTTTCGCCCGGCCGATCCATTACTCTACTCCACTGGCGGACCATAGCGCGCCCGCCGCAATGGCGCTATCACACCGCTCTCATAAGGTGAATGCCCGACCATGCCTGAATTGCCCGAAGTCGAGACCGTCCGCCGCGGCCTTCAGCCCGTCATGGAGGGAGCGAAAATCCTCAAGGCGGAGGCCCGGCGGGCGGATTTGCGCTTTCCGTTCCAGCCGGACTTCGTCGCGCGGCTCAAGGGGCAGGTCGTCACCGGCCTCGGCCGCCGCGCAAAATATCTCATGGCCGATCTCGCCTCCGGCGACGTGCTCTTGATGCATCTGGGCATGTCGGGTTCGTTTCGTGTCATCAGACCGGACAACGACGCGCAGCCTGGCGAGTTTCACTATCCGCGAGCCAAGGATTCCGCGCACGACCACGTGCTGTTTCGGATGTCCTCCGGAGCGGACATCGTCTTCAACGACCCGCGCCGCTTCGGTTACATGAAAGTGATCGCGCGCGATGCGCTTGATGAAGAGCCGCTGCTGCGCGGACTCGGTCCCGAGCCGCTCGGCAACGAGTTCGATGCCGCGATGCTGGCGCAGTCCTGTGCCGGCAAGACCACGAGCTTGAAGGCGGCGCTGCTCGACCAGCGTGTGGTGGCGGGGCTCGGCAACATCTATGTCTGCGAAGCGCTGCATCGCTCGCACCTTTCGCCGCGCCGGATCGCCGCGACGCTATCGACCAAGAAGGGTGAGCCGACGGACCATGCCAAGCGCCTGGTCGGCGCGATCCACACCGTGCTGAACGATGCGATCAAGGCCGGGGGCTCGAGCTTGCGGGACCATCGCCAGACCTCGGGCGAGCTCGGCTATTTCCAGCACTCCTTCAAGGTCTACGACCGCGAAGGCGAGAAATGCACGATGCCTCGCTGCGGCGGCACGATCAAGCGGTTTACGCAGAATGGCCGGTCGACCTTCTGGTGCCCGAAATGTCAGAAATAACTCGGCCATGCTGATCGAGGTGTGGTGCGCTCCCTCTCCTGCAAGCTTTGCGGGAGAGGGTCGGGAGCTCGCGGCTACATCGGTCTCACCAACTGCCATCAACGCCTGGGACACGAGAATGGAGATGCTTGCAGCACCCTACTTCCGCACGCAGATCACGCGTACGACCGCGGCTTTCGCATCCGTCGATGTGCCATTCGCCGCAACACCGTTCGCCTTGAGGAAATCGCGCACCGTCTCGGCGGCGATCATCACCCCCTGTGACGCCGGCACCGATGTGGCGGGACCCGCGACCGTCGCCGGCTTCAGCAGCGCGATGCCCGCAAACCTGCCGTCGGCGCCGATGGCCGGGCTGCCGGAGAAGCCGAGCGCCGGCGGAGGCGACAGCGCGGAATTGCTGTTTGTCACCGGTGCCAGCGCAGCCTTGAGGCTCGACACGCCGGTGGCGCCGCCCTGGCTCTGTGGATCGGCGATGCCGATGACATCCGCACTCGCCTTCGCTGCGTCGCCGGCGAGGCTGAGCGGCTTCAGGCCGCGTGCGCCGTAGACGTGCAGGAGCGCCAGATCGTGCTCCTTGTCCTCGGCGAGACGGTCGGCACTGCCATAGCCGCCGATCGTGATGGTGAGACAGCCATCGGTGACGAGGCGGTCGGCGACGATCGCGCCATCATCGCTGACGACAATTCCGGTGCCGTAGTCGACGGTCTTGCGCGGCGGCGGCGCGGCTTGCGGCCCCGACGGAAACGCATTGAAGGCGCTCGACATCGCGATCACGACCGGCTCGACAACGTTCTCGGCTGCCTGGTCGTAGAGGATCGTCATGGTGCGAACCTCGTCGCCTTTGAAGGTGCCGCGGACGTAGAACTTCTTCAGACCCTGCAATCCCGACAGCACGAAGAAGTCGGGCTTCACCACAGTGTAATCGACCTTGCGCCCAGACGGCTCCTTCTCCAGATCGGCGAGCCTCGCCGATGTCGGATTCACCTCCTGGCGGCGGCTGAGCAGCACCTGAACCGTGCCGGTCGGGGAAGTCCATTTCGCGCCGCTGGCGTCGCTCGCCTGCTGCGGCACCAGCTTGCCGGGGATGCCGAGCCGGGCGCCGGTGGTCGGCTCGGTCACGATCTTCCAGCCGACGCTCTCCTGTTTCTTTCGTGCCGCCTCAGCCAGCGCGGCGCGCTCCTGCGCATTGAGCACGCCGGTCGGCTTGCTGCCCTTGGCCTTCTGGTACTCCTTGATGGCATTGACCATGCGCTCACTGGCGTCGCCGGTGATGGCGCCATTATACTGGCCGACCCAGGCGAGGTCTGACTGAAGCGCCAGCCGCTCAGCTCTTGCCATGGCATCCATTGTGGCCGACGGAGTCTGCATCGCGGGAGGCCGGGTCGGTACGGTCTGGACCGTCTTCGGCTTGGTACCGGGGACCTGTGGCGCCGTCATCTGGGCGTTCGCGCCTGTGGCGGCCGCAAACATCAGTGTTGCCGCAAGCATCGATCTCATGACAAATCCAGCCAGCCCATTGAACGCCATGTCATTGAAGCACATCTCGTTGGTCGCGAACAATCTCGCGGTGGTTCAGACGGTGCCGCTCATCCTGAAGGAGCCGCGCAAGCGGCGTCTCGAAGGATGGCCGCAGGCGAGATCCGGGCCTTCATGGTTCGCCGGGCGATGCGAAGCATCGTCCGGAGAGCGCGTTCCGCGCTCCGCACCGCGAGGGTCGATAGCGAGGGTGTAGAGAGGCGTACGACGATGCTGAGCCCGGACGAACTCGAACGCTATGCCCGTCATATCGTGCTGCGCGACGTCGGCGGTCCCGGACAGGCTGCGCTGAAGCGGGCCTCGGTGCTGGTGATCGGCGCCGGCGGGCTCGGCGCGCCCGCCTTGATGTATCTGGCCGCCGCCGGCGTGGGCACGCTCGGCGTGGTCGATGACGACGTGGTGTCGCTGTCCAACCTCCAGCGACAGGTGATCCATACGACGCCCGACATCGGCCGGCACAAGGTCGAAAGCGCGGCCGAGCGGATCGCGGCACTCAATCCACATGTCCGGTTCGTCGGCCACGCCACCTGGCTCAACGCCGACAATGCACTCGGCCTGATCGGCGATTACGATCTCGTGCTCGACGGCTCCGATAATTTCTCAACGCGCTATCTGGTCTCGGACGCCTGCTTCTTTGCAAAGCGGCCGCTGATCACCGCGGCGCTCGGAACCTTTGACGGCTCGCTCACCACCATCCGTGCACATGAGATGAACGAGCAGGGCGAATTCAATCCGACCTATCGCTGCCTGTTTCCCGAGGCGCCGCCGCCTGGCACGGTGCCGGCCTGTGCGGAGGCCGGCGTCATGGGGGCGCTGGCGGGCGTGCTCGGCTCGATGATGGCGCTGGAGGCGATCCGCGAGATCGTCGGCTTTGGCGACGGCCTCATCGGCCGCCTCCTGATGATCGATGCGCGCGCGATGCGCTTCGAAACGCTGCGCTATGGGCGCGATCCCGCCAATCCGCTCAACGGCGATGGGCCCGTCATCACTGATCTCAGCGCTCATCGCACCTGATCGCCGCTACCGCGTGGCCGGCTTCTCGCTGTCGAGATGCGCCATCTGTTCGGCCGCATAGCGCGTGCCGGCGGCGACATCCGGCGGAAATGCCTTTGCCAGCGCTGCGAGATGAGCCTGTGTCAGCGTCACCTTGGTTGCGCCGAGTGCTTCGGCCAGACGGGTGCGGGTTCTCGCGCCGACCAGCGGTACGATCTCCTGGCCCTGCGCCGCCACCCAGGCGATCGCAACCAGTGCCGGCGTTGCGCGGATGTCGTTCGCGACCGCGCGAAGCTGCTCCACCAGCGCGAGATTGGCGTCGAGGTTCGCGCCCTGGAAACGTGGTGTCATCAGCCGGTAGTCCTTGCCGGCCTTGCCGCTGTCCTTCGTCCAATGGCCGCTGATCAGTCCACGCGCCAGCACGCCATAGGCCGTGATGCCAATGCCGAGCTCGCGGCAGGTCTTGAGGATATCGCGTTCGATGCCGCGCTCGATCAGCGAGTATTCGATCTGGAGGTCGGCGATCGGGTGCACGGCATGCGCGCGGCGGATGGTGTCGGAGCCGACCTCGGACAGGCCGATATGCCTGATGTAGCCGGCCTTCACCAGTTCGGCGAGGCCGCCGATCGTCTCCTCGATCGGTACGTTCGGATCGAGCCGGGCCGGGCGGTAGATGTCGATATACTCGGTGCCGAGACGTTGCAGCGAATAGGCCAGGAAATTCTTGATCGCTATGGGGCGGCAATCCATGCCGGCGAATTCGCCGGCCGGGCCGCGCAGCGCGCCGAATTTGACGCTGATCTGGACCTTGTCGCGCGAAGTATCCTTCAGCGCCTCGCGGACCAACATCTCGTTGTGGCCCATCGCGTAGAAGTCGCCGGTATCCAGCAGCGTGATGCCGGCATCGAGTGCCGCATGGACCGTGGCGATGGCCTCGCCGCGATCGGCGGGGCCGTAGACCTCTGACATGCCCATACAGCCGAGCCCAAAGGCGGAAACCGTGGGGCCGGTTGAACCGAGTTTGCGCTGTTCCATGATGGCTCTCCTCGAAAGGTGCGGCAGGCTGAATGCGCCGCGTGACGAGGCCAGATATGCCCTTGGTCCATTGCCCCGATAAGCTGGACAATCCAGAATAGCTTGTTCATTCTGGCGAATAATGGCCGAGCCTGACCTGCGCGATCTCGATGTCTTCGTGGCGGTCGCCCGCACCCGCAATTTCCGGCGTGCGGCGCAGGATATTCGCGTGTCGGTGTCGAGCCTTAGCCAGCGACTACGGGACCTGGAGGAGCGCCTCGGCGTCCGCCTGATGAACCGCACCACCCGCAGTGTCGCGCTGACCGAGGCGGGCGAACTGCTGCTATCGCGCGTCGCACCGGCCTTGCGCGACGTCGGCGATGCCTTGGATCTGGTGCGGGGCCTGCGCGAGGTCGCCTCGGGCCGCCTGCGTATCAATGCGCCGCCGCCGGCGGTCGACCTCGTGCTGGCGCCGATGGCGGGGCCGTTCCTCGCAGCATATCCGCAAATCGATCTCGACATCGTCTCCGAGAGCGGTTTCGTCGACATCGTCAGCGCCGGCTACGATGCCGGCGTGCGCTATGGCGAACATCTCGCGCAGGACATGGTGGCGATTCCGCTAAGCGGCTCGCAGCGCTATATTGTCGTCGCATCGCCCGACTACGTCGCGCGCCGCGGCAGGCCGAAACATCCGAGGGACCTGCTCGACCATGATTGCATCCGCGCACGCTACTCAAGCGGCGTCATGCACGATTGGGAATTCGAGAAGGCCGGCCAAATCGTGAAGGTGGATCCGCCGGCCAAGCTGATTTCGACCAATATGAATCTTTCCATGCGCGCTGTACTCGACGGCGCCGGCATCTGGGCAACGCTCGATGGCTACGTCCATGACGCCGTGAAGTCCGGCGCGCTGGTCAGCCTCATGGAGGACTGGTGCGAGCCGTTTCCCGGACCGTTCCTCTACTATCCGAGCCGCCGCCAGGTGCCGCCGGCGCTGCGGGCCTTCATCGATTTCGTCGCAGGTTGGCGGAAGCGCAAGACGGATCGATCCTAGAGCATGCTCGGCAGCACGCGATCCGGCGGCTTGTGGGCATCGAGGAAGGTGCGGATGTTGATGATGACCTTCTCGCCCATCTCGACGCGGCCTTCGATGGTGGCGGAGCCCATATGCGGCATCAGTGTCACCTTGCCCGCCTTGGCGAGCCGCACCAGTTTTGGGTTGACCGCAGGCTCATGCTCGTAGACATCGAGGCCGGCGCCGCCGATCTCGCCGCCTTCGATCAGCTTTATCAGCGTGTCCTCGTCGGTCACTTCGCCGCGAGCGGTGTTGACGATGTAGGCGTCTTTCCGGATCAGCTTCAGTCGCCGCGCCGAGAGCAAATGATAGGTCGCCGGCGTGTGCGGACAGTTCACCGAGATGATGTCCATCCGCGCCAGCATCTGGTCGAGGCTCTCCCAATAGGTCGCGCCCAGCTCTTCGGCGATCTTCGGCGCGACCGGGCGGCGGTTGTGATAGTGGATCTGCAGGCCGAAGGCGCGGGCGCGGCGCGCCACCGCCTGGCCGATGCGGCCCATGCCGATGATGCCGAGCCGTTTTCCCCCGATGCGATGGCCGAGCATCCAGGTCGGCGACCAGCCTGCCCAGGGCTTTCCTTCCGTCAGGATCGAAGCGCCTTCTATCATCCGCCTGGGTACGGCGAGGATCAGCGCCATGGTCATATCGGCGGTGTCTTCGGTCAGAACTTTTGGCGTGTTGGTGACGGTGATGCCGCGGGCATGCGCGGCTTCGACGTCGATATTGTCCACGCCATTGCCGAAATTGGCGATCAGGCGGAGCTTGCAGTCTGGCTGATTGATGACATCGGCACTGATGTGGTCGGTCACGGTCGGAACCAGCACGTCGGCGGTGCGCGCGGCTTCCGCGATCTGCTCGGCCGACATCGGCGTATCGTCGAGATTGATCCGCGCGTCGAACAGCTCGCGCATGCGCGTCTCGACCGAGTCCGGCAGCTTGCGCGTCACAACGACGAGGGGCTTTTTCTTCACCGACATGTCCTGCCCTCATGAGGCGTCGCAGCCCGCCTCTGTCACCAAAAGCTGGCCGTTGAGGCCTCATTAACCCGGTTGTTCGACACTGCCCTAGCCGTGTCGTCCCCGGCGTTTCCTTCAAGCTCTCCCGATATTTCCGGCCGGAAAATCGGGGCAAACTGGTTGTTCAAGCGTCCGTCCTCTCTAGCAGAAGGCCGGGCCAAGACAAGAACCACGGGTCAGGGCTTGCGGACCTCGTTCTGGGGAACACCCGCGTGGGGCGGGACAGGGGCTGACGCGGCAGGGTTTTGGATTTTGGGGTGAGGACCCGCCTCGGGCGGGTCTTCGACAGGAGACGGGTTGATGGCGTTGGGGCGTTTTTGTTCGGTGATGGCGCTCGTTTGCACCTGGTTGAGCGCCTCGGTCAGCCCCTCGCATTCGGCGAAGGACACCACCCCCCAGACCGCCAGCGGACTGCCGGTGCCGCGCTATGTCAGCCTCAAGTCGGATCACGTCAACGTTCGCGCCGGCCCGACCAAGGACAATGACGTGGCCTGGGTCTATACCCGCGCCGGCCTGCCGGTGGAAATCACTGCTGAATTCGAGAACTGGCGCCGGGTGCGTGATTCCGAAGGCGCCGAGGGCTGGGTCTATCACTCGCTGCTGTCGGGCCGCCGTACCGCGGTCGTCACCATGAAGCACAAGGACGACCTCGCGCCGATCTACGACCGTCCCGATCCCGACAGCGCGGTCGCAGCCAAGCTCCAGGCCGGCGTCGTCACGCAAGTGAAGAAGTGCAGCGCAGGCTGGTGTCACGTCACCGGCAGCGGCTTTGACGGCTGGATCCAGCAGGAGCGCCTCTGGGGCGTGTACTCGGACGAGCAGGTGAATTGACGCCGCAGGCGTCGTCCAGGACGGCTGGGCAAACGAAAAATGGCCGGGACAAGCCCGGCCACGACGATCTCAGATTTATCTCAGCAAATCTCAGCGCTTCTTGCGCAGGCGCACGACCATGTCGATGCGCGAGATCTCGTAACCCTCGGGCACCTCGGGCATCTTGGACAGCGCCAGATGCGGATCCTCGATATCCACCAGCTCATGGCTGTTCTCGAGGTAATAGTGGTGGTGGGTGGTGACGTTGGTGTCGAAATAGGTCTTGGTGCCGTCGACGCTGACCTGACGGAGCAGGCCGGCATCGGTGAGCTGGTTCAGCGTGTTGTAGACGGTCGCCAGCGACACCGGAACCTTGGCCAACGTCGCTTCCTCGTAGAGCATTTCAGCCGTGAGGTGGCGCGCACCCTTGCCGAACAGGAGCCAGCCGAGCGCCATGCGCTGGCGCGTCGGACGGAGCCCGGCGGACTGGAGCATTTCGTTGACGTCGTGCCACGGGCAACCGGTCAGGGCCGGCTGGCGGCCGGACAAGAGGGCTGCGGAATGGACGTCGTCGTCGTGAGGGGGCGCGGTATTCTCGCTCATTATCCAGATTTCGGGCGCGCGTGAACTATATGTCTCTTGCAATATAAGGACAGAAAGATGCAGGTGCAAGTTTCTCGCAAGTAGAGAGGTTCTAATCAAGCTTGGAACCGCGCGAAGCGCCGGTCATTTTACCTTCATAGACGCGCTTTGCCACTCGAAATGGCCTGTGTTAGAGAGCGCGCGGTTCCGCCTAGCCGATTTGGCGCAGCCAAGCATGGTGGCCCGGTCCGCAGTCCATCCGGGCTTGCGGGAGGTGCCCCTGACGATGGCAATTGGCGTTGCTCTCCGACCGAGACGGGGCCCATTTTCGCCAAAAAACGCCGCTCAATCGGGATTAGAACAGAGGCTCGTGCATGCTGAACAGGCGCAACGGTTACGAATACGAAGATCTGCTGGCGTGTGCCCGCGGCGAAATGTTCGGCCCGGGCAATGCCCAGTTGCCGCTGCCGCCGATGCTGATGTTCGACCGCATTACGGAAATTACCGACAATGGCGGGGAGTTCGGCAAGGGCCTAGTGCGCGCCGAACTCGACGTGAAGCCCGACCTCTGGTTCTTCGGCTGCCACTTCAAGAACGATCCGGTGATGCCCGGCTGCCTCGGTCTTGATGCGCTGTGGCAGATGGTCGGCTTTTATCTCGGCTGGAGCGGCGGCGAAGGTCGCGGCCGCGCGCTCGGCCTCAGCGAGCTGAAGTTCGGCGGCCAGGTGCTGACCGACGCGCGCAAGGTTGTGTACAACGTCGATATCAAACGCGTGATGCGCGCAAAGCTCGTGCTCGGTATCGCCGACGGGTGGCTTTCGGTCGATGACCAGATTATTTATCGCGCCAAGGATCTGAAGGTCGGCCTGTTCAAGCAGGGCACGAGCCTGGGCTGAGCGCATCACCAAGAAGGCAACGATTGAGGCGAGGCTGTCATGAGGCGGGTTGTGGTCACCGGGATGGGCATCGTCTCGTCGATCGGAAACAACACCCAGGAAGTGCTTGCGAGCCTTCACGAGGCGAAGTCGGGCATTTCGCGGGCTGAGAAATATGCCGAGCTCGGCTTCCGTTCGCAGGTACAAGGCGAGCCCACACTCGATCCATCGACGGTGGTCGACCGCCGCGCCATGCGTTTCCTCGGTCAGGGCGCGGCGTGGAATCACGTCGCGATGGAGCAGGCGATCCAGGATTCCGGTCTGTCGCCCGACGAAGTCTCCAACGTCCGCACCGGCATCATCATGGGCTCCGGCGGCCCCTCGGCGCGAACCATCGTCGAGTCCGCCGACATCACCCGCACCAAGGGGCCGAAGCGCGTCGGCCCGTTTGCGGTGCCGAAGGCGATGTCCTCCACGGCCTCCGCGACGCTGGCGACCTGGTTCAAGATCAAGGGCGTGAACTACTCGATCTCCTCGGCCTGCGCGACCTCGAACCATTGCGTCGGCAATGCCTACGAGACGATCCAGATCGGCAAGCAGGACGTCATCTTTGCAGGCGGCTGCGAGGAGCTGGACTGGTCGCTATCGGTGCTGTTCGATGCCATGGGTGCGATGTCCTCGAAGTACAATGACACGCCCGCCACGGCCTCGCGTCCCTACGACGTCAATCGCGATGGTTTCGTCATCGCCGGCGGCGCCGGCGTGCTGGTGCTGGAAGAGCTCGAGCATGCCAACGCGCGCGGTGCGCGCATCTATGGCGAGATCGTCGGTTATGGCGCGACCTCGGACGGTCACGACATGGTCGCACCATCAGGCGAAGGCGCCGAGCGCTGCATGCGCATGGCGATGTCGACGGTGAAGACCAAAGTCGACTACATCAATCCGCACGCGACCTCGACGCCTGCCGGCGATCCGCCGGAGATCGAGGCGATCCGAAGGGTGTTCGGCGTCGGCGAGAAGTGCCCGCCGATCTCCGCGACCAAGGCGCTGACCGGCCACTCCCTGGGCGCTACCGGCGTGCAGGAGGCGATCTATTCGCTGCTGATGATGAACAATGGTTTCATCTGCGAGAGCGCGCACATCCAGGAGCTCGATCCCGTGTTCGCGGATATGCCGATCGTGCGCAAGCGCATCGACAACGTCAAGATCGGCACCGTGCTGTCGAACTCCTTCGGCTTCGGCGGCACCAACGCCACTCTGGTGTTCAGCCGGCTGGATGTGTGATTTTAGCGATGCTGTCATGCCCGCGAAGGCGGGCATCCAGTGTGCCGTGGCTTCTCGATCTATCACATACGGCTCTGGAATACTGGATCGCCCGCCTGCGCGGGCGATGACCCCGGAATAGTGGGAGCAAAGAAGCAATGGAAGGTTTGATGAAAGGCAAGCGCGGTCTGATCATGGGCATCGCCAATGATCATTCGATCGCCTGGGGCATGGCGAGGACGCTGCATGCCCAGGGCGCCGAGCTGGCCTTCACCTTTCAGGGCGAGGCCTTGGGCAAGCGCGTCAAGCCGTTGGCGGAGCAGCTCGGCGTCGATCTGGTGCTGCCTTGCGACGTCGAGGACATCACCAGCGTCGATGCGACCTTCGCAGCGCTCCGCGACAAGTGGGGCCAGCTCGACTTCGTGATCCACGCGATCGGCTTCGCCGACAAGAACGAGCTGAAGGGCCGCTACGCCGACACCACCCGCGAGAATTTCTCGCGCACCATGGTGATCTCCTGCTTCTCTTTCACTGAAGTCGCCAAGCGCGCCGCCGAGCTGATGACAGAGGGCGGCAGCATGATCACGCTGACCTTCGGCGCCTCGATGCGGGCGATGCCGAATTACAACGTGATGGGTGTGGCCAAGGCGGCGCTGGAAGCCTCAGTGCGCTATCTCGCCGCGGATTTCGGGCCGCGCGGCATCCGCGTCAACGCGATCTCCGCAGGCCCCATCCGTACGCTCGCCGGCTCCGGCATCGGTGAAGCGCGGGCGATGTTCGCATTCCAGCAGAAACATGCGCCGCTGCGCCGCGGCGTCACGCTCGACGAGCTCGGCGGCTCGGCGCTGTATCTGCTGTCGGATCTGTCGGGCGGCGTGACCGGCGAGATTCACTACGTCGATTCCGGGTACAACATCATCCTGATGCCGAAGCCGGACGACTTGAAGTCGCCGGACTAGCCGGCCGCGATCTTCTCTGCGCGCTGGAACGCCGGCCGGGCCATGCAGCGCGCGAGATAGGTGTCGAAGACCGGACGCGACGGCACCATCTTGAACAGACGCACCGCGAAGTTCAGGCCCGAGCCGATTGTGATGTCAGCAGCGGAAAAATTGTCGCCCAAGATCCACGGTCCCTTCTCGAGCGCCGCTTCCAGCACGTCGAAGACCTGCGTCGCGCTGCCCCAGGCCGCGGTCGAGGTCGGGATCTCGATCTTGGTGAAGATCTGGATGATGGCGGGCTCGATGCAGCTCGGCGAGAAGAACAGCCATTGCAGATAGCGCGCGCGGCGCGGATCGATCACAGCGGGCGCGAGCTTGGTCTCGGGATAGCGATCGCCGATATAGGCGCAGATCGCAGCGGCCTCGCCGAGCGCGGCGTCGCCGTCAGTCAACGCCGGCACTTTGCCCATCGGGTTGATCTTCAAATAATCCGGCGCCTTCTGCGCGCCGGTCGAGATGTCGGTCAGCACGCGCTCGTAGGGCAGACCGCTCTCCTCCATCAACCAGAGCGTCGTGAACGAGCGCGACCGGGGTGACCAATAAAGCTTGATCATGACGCGTCTCCTTTATTCTTCCATCGATAATATTTCATCACGAACCCGTTCGACGGTTCGATCTCTTCCGTCTCGAACACGAAACCTTCGCGCTCATACCAGCGCCAGGCCTTTTCGTTCTCGCGCACGCAACGCAGGTACATCTCGTCAGGCAGTTGCGTGCGTGTGAAGGCGAGCAATCGCCGGCCGAGCGATTGGCCCTGATAAGCGGGCGCGACGAAAAGCATGTCGAGATAGCGCTTCGGCAGATGCAGCGCCAGCATCGCGGCGATCGTGCCGTTGTCGTCGGCGACGAACAGGCTCCAGCCGTCCTCGATCTCGCGTCGGATCCGGACGCGGAGATTTGCCAGCAGGAAATCGCTGACCTCGGCGAGGCCGGTCGAGACCCAGCTCAGCATCCAGACGCGGGCGATCTCGTCATATTCGTCTGCGCGCGCGATGCGGATGATCGGTTGCGACATCCGGCAACTCAGGCTCTGAGGCTGCGCGCCGCCTGACGTGGGCGCGCCTTGCCGGCCGACAGGCACACCACCTCGGAGATTTGCAGCAGCTGTCGCGCCAGCGGGCTGGTCTTGCGCCAGACCATGCCGATGGTGCGGGAGGGCTCGGGGTCGCGGAAGCGCGCCAGCGAGACCGAGGCCGATCGCGTCTCCACCGGCACCGCCATCTCCGGAATCAGGGTGACGCCGATGCCGGCACTGACCATCTGGACCAGCGTCGAGAGCGAATTCGCATCCAGCATCTCGCGCGGCGGCGCCGATTGCATGTTGCAGAAGGACAGCGCCTGTTCGCGGAAGCAGTGCCCCTCTTCGAGCAGCAATAGCCGCATCTCGCGCATCATCTCGCGCGACGGCACCGGGGTGCCCTCGTCCGCGCCCGGCCGCACCAGCAGGAATTTCTCGTCGAACAGCGCGACCTCGGTGAGCGAGGGTTCGGACACCGGCAGCGCGACGATGGCGGTGTCGAGCCGGCCTTCGACCAGCTCCTGGATCAGCCGCGGCGTCATGGTTTCGCGCACGCGGATGTCGAGCTCGGGATGCATGCGCGTGAGATTCTTGGTGATCTTGGGCAGGAGATACGGTGCGATGGTCGGGATCATGCCAATGCGCAGGCGGCCGGCGAAGCGATCCTGTGAAGCCCGGGCGAAATCGCCGAGCTCATCGACCGAGCGCAAAATCTCGCGGACGCGTTGCGCGAGCTCCTCGCCGAACCGGGTCAGCGCCACCTGCCGCGCGCTACGCTCCAGCAGCAGGCCGCCGAGGGTCCCTTCCAACTCCTTGATCTGCATCGACAAGGCTGGCTGCGAGATCGAGCAGGCCTCGGCGGCGCGGCCGAAATGGCCGTGGCGCGCCAGCGCATCGAAATAGCGAAGCTGACGCAGCGTCAGGTTTATCATCAGAAAATCCTATCGCAGCGATCATTAAAGTCAACTTCCCCTGATAGGAGGCGATGCTTAGAGTGGTTCTACCTGGTCAAGGGCGCGAGTTCGCCGCCGCCAGAGGAGGTATTCATGGACGACACTTCGAAATGCCCGTTTTCGGGCGGAAAACCCGCGCGCTCAAACCGCGACTGGTGGCCGACGCAGCTCAACATCGAGGTGCTGCACAAGAATTCCGACCTGTCCGATCCGATGGGCAAAGAATTCGACTATGCCAAGGAGTTCAAGTCGCTCGACCTGAACGCGGTCATCAAGGACCTGACCGCTCTGATGACGGACTCGCAGGAGTGGTGGCCGGCCGACTTCGGTCATTACGGCGGCCTGATGATCCGCATGGCCTGGCACAGCGCGGGCACTTACCGCATCACCGACGGCCGCGGTGGCGCCGGCGCCGGTCAGCAGCGCTTCGCGCCGCTCAACAGCTGGCCCGACAACGCCAACCTCGACAAGGCGCGCCGGCTGCTGTGGCCGATCAAGCAGAAATACGGCCGCAAGCTTTCGTGGGCCGACCTGATGGTGCTCGCGGGCAACGTCGCGCTGGAATCGATGGGCTTCAAGACGTTTGGTTTTGCGGGTGGCCGCGCCGACGTTTGGGAGCCGGAAGAGCTCTATTGGGGTCCCGAAGGGACCTGGCTGGGCGATGAGCGCTACAGCGGTGAGCGTCAGCTCGCCGAGCCGCTGGGCGCAGTGCAGATGGGCCTCATCTACGTCAATCCGGAAGGTCCGAACGGCAAGCCGGATCCGATCGCCGCGGCCAAGGATATCCGTGAGACCTTCTTCCGCATGGCGATGAACGACGAGGAAACCGTCGCGCTGATCGCCGGCGGCCATACTTTCGGCAAGACCCACGGCGCGGGCGATCCGTCGCTGGTCGGTCCGGAGCCGGAAGCGGGCGCGCTGGAAGATCAGGGCCTCGGCTGGAAGAGCAAGCACGGTACGGGCCTCGCGGGCGATTCCATCACCAGTGGTCTCGAGGTGACATGGACGACCACGCCGACAAAGTGGAGCAACAACTTCTTCGAGAACCTGTTCAAGTACGAATGGGAGCTGACGAAGAGCCCCGGCGGCGCGCACCAGTGGACGGCCAAGAATGCCGAGGCGATCATTCCTGATGCCTTCGACAAGTCGAAGAAGCATCGGCCGACGATGCTGACCACGGACCTCTCGCTCCGCTTCGATCCGGCCTATGAGAAGATCTCGCGACGCTTTCTCGAGCATCCCGATCAGTTCGCGGACGCCTTCGCCCGCGCCTGGTTCAAGCTCACGCACCGCGACATGGGTCCGATCCAGCGCTATCTCGGCCCGCTGGTGCCGAAGGAGACGCTGATCTGGCAGGACCCGATTCCGGCCGTGAATCACGAGCTGGTCGGCGAGCAGGACATCGCCTCGCTGAAGACGAAGATCCTCGCCTCGGGTCTGTCCGTATCGGAGCTGGTCTCGACCGCCTGGGCGTCGGCCTCGACGTTCCGCGGCTCGGACAAGCGCGGCGGCGCCAACGGCGCGCGCATCCGTCTCGCCCCGCAGAAGGACTGGGAGGTGAACCAGCCCGCTCAGCTCTCCAAGGTGCTCGGCAAGCTCGAAGCGATTCAGAAGGACTTCAACGCCTCGTCCGGCGCGAAGAAGGTCTCGCTCGCAGACCTGATCGTGCTCGGCGGCACCGCCGCGGTCGAGAAGGCCGCCCAGGATGCCGGCGTCGAGGTCAAGGTCGGCTTCACGCCGGGCCGTATGGATGCCTCGCAGGAGCAGACGGATGCTGCTTCCTTCGCGCCGCTGGAGCCGCGGGCCGATGGTTTCCGCAACTATATCGGCAAGCGGCATCAGTTTATGATGCCCGAGGAGGCGCTCGTCGATCGTGCGCAGCTGCTTCGGCTCACCGGCCCGGAGATGACGGTGCTCGTCGGCGGCCTGCGCGTGCTCGGCGCCAATGCGAACGGTTCGAAGCACGGCGTCTTCACCGCCAAGGTGGGAACGCTAAGCAACGACTTCTTCGTCAACCTGCTCGACATGAGCACGCAGTGGACGCCGGCCGGCGCTGACGGCACCTATGAGGCCCGCGACCGCAAGACCAACGCGGTCAAGTGGACCGGCACGCGCGTCGATCTCATCTTCGGCGCGCACTCGCAGCTCCGCGCCTTCGCCGAGGTCTACGCCACGTCGGATTCCAAGGAGAAGTTCGTCAAGGACTTCGCCAAGGCCTGGACCAAGGTGATGAATCTCGACCGGTTCGATCTCACGGCTTGAGGCTCTGCACCTCTCCCGCTTGCTTGCGGGAGAGGGAGCGCAGCGCTCCCCAGGGGCGAGAAAAAGGGCGGCCTCTCGGCCGCCCTTCGTGTTTTTGTCCGTGTGGCGAGACTTACTCGCCCGCCGCTTCGCGCGGGGCCTTCTCGCCCTCGGCAGCCTTCTCCTTGGCCTCGAGGTCCTCGCCGGTGGTCTGGTCGACCACCTTCATCGACAGGCGGGTCTTGCCGCGGTCGTCGAAGCCGAGCAGCTTGACCTTAACCTTGTCGCCTTCCTTCACCACATCGGAGGTCTTCTGCACGCGGTTGGACGCGAGCTGGCTGATGTGGACGAGGCCGTCCTTGGAGCCGAAGAAGTTCACGAAGGCGCCGAATTCCATCACCTTGACGACGGTGCCGTCATAGATCTGGCCGACTTCCGGCTCGGACGCGATCGACTTGATCCACTTGATCGCGGCCTTCATCGCCTCGCCGTCGCTGGAGGCGACCTTCACGGTGCCGTCGTCCTCGATGTTGACCTTGGCGCCGGTCTTCTCGACGATCTCGCGGATTACCTTGCCGCCGGTGCCGATCACTTCGCGAATCTTGTCGGTCGGGATCTTGAAGGTCTCGATACGCGGCGCGTATTCGCCGAGTTCGGCGCGGGCATTGGTGAGCGCCTTGGCCATTTCGCCGAGGATGTGGATACGCCCATCCTTGGCCTGGCCGAGGGCGACGCGCATGATCTCCTCGGTGATGCCCTCGATCTTGATGTCCATCTGGAGCGAGGTGATGCCCAGCTCGGTGCCGGCCACCTTGAAGTCCATGTCGCCGAGATGGTCCTCGTCACCGAGGATGTCCGAGAGAACCGCAAAGCGCTTGTCTTCGAGGATCAAGCCCATCGCGATGCCCGCGGTCGGCCGCTTCAACGGCACGCCGGCGTCCATCAGCGCCAGCGAGGCGCCGCAGACCGATGCCATCGACGAGGAGCCGTTGGATTCGGTGATCTCCGACACCACGCGGATGGTGTAGGGGAACTCGTGATGCGGCGGCAGCACCGGGTGGATCGCGCGCCAGGCGAGCTTGCCGTGGCCGATCTCGCGGCGCTTGGTGCCGCCGAGGCGGCCGGTCTCGCCGACTGAGTAGGGCGGGAAGTTGTAGTGCAGCAGGAACGTTTCCTTGTACGTCCCCGACAGCGCGTCGATGTACTGCTCGTCCTCACCGGTGCCGAGCGTGGTCACGACCATCGCCTGGGTCTCGCCGCGGGTGAACAGCGCCGAGCCGTGGGCGCGGGGCAGCACGCCGACTTCGGCGACGATGTTGCGCACGGTCTTGGAGTCGCGGCCGTCGATGCGCTTGCCGGTGTCGAGGATGTTCCAGCGGACGATCTTGGCCTCGAGCTCCTTGAACACGCCGGCGATGCGGAGCTTGTCGTATTTCGCCTCCTGCCCTTCCGGGAAGTAGTGGGCCATCACCTTTTCCTTGGCGAGGCCGACGGCGGCATAGCGCTCCTGCTTCACGGGGATCGCGTAGGCGGCGCGCAGCTCCTGCTCGATCAAGCCGAGCATTTCCTTTTCGATCGCCGAATTGTCGATCACGGTGACTTCGCGCGGCTCCTTCGCGGCCTTCTCGGCGAGCTCGATGATCGCGTTGATCACCGGCTGGAAGTGGCGGTGACCGAACATCACCGCGCCGAGCATGATGTCTTCGTTGAGCTCCTTGGCTTCCGATTCCACCATCAGCACGGCGTCGGCGGTGCCGGCGACGACAAGGTCGAGCTGGGTGTCGACCATCTCGTCCAGGGTCGGGTTGAGGACGAATTCGTCATTGGCAAACCCGACGCGGGCTGCGCCGATCGGGCCCTTGAAGGGCGCGCCGGACAGCGTCAGCGCGGCGGAGGCCGCGACCATCGCCACGATATCGGGATCGTTTTCCATGTCGTGCGAGAGCACGGTGACGATCACCTGGGTCTCGTTGCGCCAGCCGTCGACGAACAGCGGGCGGATCGGACGGTCGATCAGGCGGGAGACCAGTGTCTCCTTCTCGGTCGGACGGCCCTCGCGCTTGAAATAGCCGCCGGGAATGCGGCCCGCAGCGTAGGTCTTCTCCTGGTAATCGACGGTGAGCGGCAGGAAGTCGACGCCTTCGCGCGGTGTCTTCGCCGCGACGACGGTGGCAAGCACCACGGTCTCGCCATAGGTGGCGACGACGGCGCCGTCGGCCTGGCGGGCGATCTTGCCGGTTTCAAGCTTGAGAGGGCGTCCGCCCCAGTCGATCTCGACTGAATGCTTATTGAACATAGGAGGTCTTCTTTCATGGGTTCTCGAAAGAAGGGACGCTTCGAAAAACAAAAACCATGCGCAAGATTGCGGGACGCTGATCGGCGTGATGACCAGCGGCCTGCGATCCTGCCATGGTTTTTGAATTTCGGATGGCGTCCATCCTTTCGGGTCATACGGGCGCCTTGCCCGTTGTGCCCAGCCGCCGGATTGCTGCTGGACTGTCAGTCGGTACGAACGCGAACACCGAACCGTGGTCTTCGCCATCATGCCCGGATGCCAACCGTCAACGGCTCGCATCCGACGCGCACGCAGCCTCAATCAAAAACCTTTAAAGAAGCGCTTTCGTTCGAAACCACGCGCGAAAACGCGCGCCAGTGGCGCGCGCAGGAACTCTTTAGCGACGAATGTTGTGCTTCTCGAGCAGCGCCTTGTACCGCGCCTCGTCCTTCTTCTTGAGGTAGTCGAGGAGCGAGCGGCGGGTCGAGACCAGCTTCAAGAGGCCGCGACGCGAATGGTTATCCTTCACGTGGGTCTTGAAATGGTTGGTGAGGTTGTTGATGCGTTCCGACAGGATCGCGACCTGAACCTCAGGCGAGCCGGTGTCACCGGCTTTGGTGGCATTCGTCTTGATGACTTCCGCTTTGCGTTCTGCGGCAATCGACATCGTCAATTTCTCTCGTTGCGACCGGGGCTGGCAGTCAGGCCGGTCAGGTTGAACACACGCTTGGGGATGATTTCGCCATTGCCAACTTCGGCAAGCGCCAAAAGACGGCCTGCCACCGTGACATAGACTGTGCCGCTACAAGTGGGCGCATCCCGTCCGCGCAACAAAACGGCCTGGCCCCGGTGGAGCCTTGCCGCATCAGCCCGAGTGACGGCCAGTGCCGGGATGTCGTCCAGCGCGGTCTCAACGGGCAAAAGCGCGTCGGCGAGGCTGCCCTCGCCGGACGCGGCTCTATGGCACAAAGCCTCCAACTGATCCAGCGGAATCATGTCGTTTTCGCCAAATGGGCCGACCAGGGTCCGCCGCAGCGCGCAGATATGGCCAAAAGTGCCGAGAATCCGACCCATATCGCGGGCCAGCGCCCGCACATACGTGCCCTTGCCGCACTCCGCCTCGAACACGGCCCGGTCGGTATCCAGTTGATCGACAAGGGTTAAATGATGAATCTCGACGGGGCGGGGCGCCAGCTCTACGACCTCGCCGTCGCGCGCGAGGTCATAGGCGCGCTCGCCCTGGACCTTGATCGCGGAATAGCGCGGCGGGATCTGCTCGATCACCCCGGTAAACCGGGGCAACAGGGCCATGATGGCTTCCCGGGTCGGGCGCTGGTCGGAGGTCGCGGTCACCCGCCCTTCGATGTCGTCGGTATCGCGCTCCTCGCCCCAGCACACGGTGAACTGATAGCGTTTGCGGCCGTCCATCACGAAGGGGACGGTCTTGGTGGCTTCGCCGAGTGCGATTGGCAGGCCGCCCGAGGCGAGCGGATCGAGCGTGCCGGCGTGTCCCGCGCGCTTGGCGTTGAACAGGCGCTTCAGCACCGCGACCGCTTGCGTCGAGGTCATGCCGATCGGCTTGTCGAGCACGACCCAGCCGTGGACGTCGCGCCGGTCGCGGCGCGGCTGGTTGCCCTTCTGCTGCTGCTTGGCGCGGGGATCATTGTTGACGCGGCGCGGCTCCTGGTGCGGCTGAGAATTGCTGCCCAGATCCGCAAAATTATTTGTCTGCACGTCGCGTTGATCGGCCTGTTCGCCGCTGATCGTGTCGTGAGCCGGGTCCATCGTCATCGTTCTTCTTCCCGATCCGAATCCGGATCCTGTTCCAGGTCCTTCTGCACCGCA
Organism: Bradyrhizobium sp. 153; assembly: GCF_023073835.1. Classification (NCBI taxonomy): domain Bacteria; kingdom Pseudomonadati; phylum Pseudomonadota; class Alphaproteobacteria; order Hyphomicrobiales; family Nitrobacteraceae; genus Bradyrhizobium; species Bradyrhizobium sp. 153. Next base: position 149,963 of record NZ_JADPKH010000097.1, read on the forward strand.
GGTGTTCGCAAAAGCTTCTCGATCCGTTCCGCTTCATCGAATCGCTCATCGACGCGGAAGCGAATGTCAGGTGCAAATTTCAGGTTAACGCGCCGCGCGACTTCGCCACGCAGGAACTTCTTGTTGCGCTCGAGTGCGCTGATGACGATCTCGGTGTCGCGGCCACCGAGCGGCATCACGTAGATCGTTGCGAGCTTCAGGTCGGGCGACATCCGCACCTCCGGCACGGTGATGTTGTGACCTTCGAGATCCGCATCATGCACGTTGCCTTGCGCCAGAATCTCGGCCATCGCATGGCGAACCTGCTCGCCGACGCGCAACTGGCGTTGCGAGCCTCCGCCGGGCGCGGAACTCTTCTTCTGATGATGGCGTGGCATTCTCGAAAATCACCTCGTCATGCCCGTGTTTGGGACACGGGCATTGTCGTTTGTCTTGTTGAAACGAAGAGGGGTGGAGGGCCGGAAAAATCCGGCCATCGCACTCCCGCAATCTCAGTTCAAAAAGATCCGAACGCTTCGGTAAGATTTGGACTTACAGGGAGCGCTGGATCGTCTCCACGCGATAACACTCGATTACGTCACCGGCTCGCATGTCGTGATAGTTCTCGAAGGCCATGCCGCATTCCTGGCCCGACTGGACTTCCTTCACTTCGTCCTTGAAGCGCTTCAGCGTCGAGAGCTTGCCTTCGTGCACGACCACGTTGTCGCGGATCAGGCGCACATTGGCGCCGCGTTCCACGGTGCCGTCGGTGACCCGGCAGCCGGCGACCTTGCCGACCTTGGAGATGTTGAAGATCTCCAGGATCGCGGCATTGCCCAGCATGGTTTCGCGCAAGGTCGGCGCGAGCAGGCCGCTCATCGCCTTCTTCACGTCGTCCACGAGGTCGTAGATGATGTTGTAGTAGCGGATCTCGATGCCGTTGCGCTTGGCCGCCGCGGCCGCTTCCTTGTTGGCTCGAACCGAGAAGCCGATGATCGCGGCGTTGAAGCCTTCCGCGAGCGTCACGTCGGATTCCGAAATGCCGCCGACGCCGGCATGCAGGATGCGGGCTGCGACTTCGTCGGTGCCGAGCTTCTCCAGTGAGCCGAGGATCGCTTCCAGCGAGCCCTGCACGTCGGCCTTGATGATCAGCGGGAATTCCTTGCGGCCCGCGGTCTTCAATTGGGACATCATCTGCTCGAGCGAGCCGCGCATGCCGGAGATCGAGGCAGCCGCGTTCTCGCGCTTCTGATGCGCGCGGTAGCTGGTGATCTGGCGGGCGCGGGCTTCGTTCTCGACCACCGCGAGACGATCGCCGGCTTCCGGCGGACCGTTGAAGCCGAGCACCTCGACCGGCACCGAAGGACCGGCCTCCTGCACCGTCTCGCCCTGATCGGAGATCAGCGCGCGGACGCGGCCCATCTCGGCGCCTGCGACGATGATATCACCGACACGGAGCGTGCCGCGCTGGACCAGCACGGTCGCGACCGGACCACGGCCGCGATCGAGCTTGGCCTCGATCACGGTGCCTTCGGCCGGACGCTCCGAATTGGTCTTGAGGTCGAGGATTTCGGCCTGCAGCGCGATCATCTCGAGCAGCTTGTCGAGATTGGTCTTGTTCTTGGCGGACACCTCGACGTCGACGACTTCGCCGCCGAAGGATTCGACCTGAACCTCGTGCTGGAGCAGCTCGGTGCGGACGCGCTCGGGCTTGGCATCAGGCTTGTCGATCTTGTTGATGGCAACGATGATCGGCACGCCTGCCGCCTTGGCGTGGTTGATGGCTTCGACCGTTTGCGGCATCACGCCGTCATCGGCCGCGACCACCAGCACGACGATGTCGGTGACCTTGGCGCCGCGGGCGCGCATCGCAGTGAACGCAGCGTGGCCGGGCGTGTCGATGAAGGTGATCTTCTTGCCGCTCTCCGGCGACAGCACCTGATAGGCGCCGATATGCTGGGTGATGCCGCCGGCTTCGCCGGAAACCACGTTGGCATGGCGCAGCGCATCGAGCAGCGAGGTCTTGCCGTGGTCGACGTGACCCATCACGGTCACGACAGGCGAACGCGGTTCGGTGTCGGTGGAATCGTCGACCTGGTCGAACAGGCCCTCTTCCACGTCCGAGGCGGCAACGCGCTTGACGGTGTGGCCGAGCTCTTCCGCGATCAGCTGCGCGGTGTCGGCGTCGATCACGTCGGTGATCTTGTGCATCGCGCCCTGCTTCATCAGCATGCGGATGACGTCGACCGCGCGCTCGGACATGCGGTTGGCGAGCTCCTGGATGGTGATCGCTTCCGGAATCGTCACCTCGCGGACGAGCTTTTCCTTGGGCTCGTTCGAGGCGTGGCCCTTGAGGCGCTGGGTGCGGCGGCGGAACGAGGCGATCGAACGCTCGCGCACCTCATCGGCATTGAGCGCGGTGACGACGGTGAGGCGGCCGCGCTCCTTCTGTGGACCGGGCTTGTGGGTGGTCTTGGGGGCGGCCGCAGGACGCGCAACACCGCCGGGACCGCGACGGATCTGGCGCGGACCATCGTCCTCGTCGGGTCCGGCCGCAACCGCGGGAGCGCGCCCCGCCGGGCCGGCCGGCCGCTGAGTGGTCGTTGTCGGGCGCGCAGTGGTGGTCGCCGCAGGTCGCGCCGTACCTGGCGCGGAGCGGGGAGCGCTAGTCGCCGGAGCTGCCGTTGCGGGACGTGCGGCAGAAGGCTGTTCGCCTTCGCCAAAACGCTTCTTGGCCTCGGTCTCGGCCTTCCGCTTGGCTTCGTCCTCGTGGCGATGACGCTCATCCTCGGCCTTGCGACGGGCTTCGGCGGCTTCGCGCTCGGCGCGTTCGGCAGCCTCGCGGGCAGCGCGGCGCTGCGCCTCTTCCTCGGCCTGACGGCGTTCCTCGACCTCGCGCAGCTTGGCATCGGCCAGCGCGCTGGCGCGGGCCGAACGCTCGTCTTCGGTCAGGGTACGCAGCACCACCCCGGAACCGGCGTTGCGCGGTGGGGCGGGCGGCGGGGCAGGGCGCGACGGCGCGGGTGCGGCCGGGGCCGGTTTCGCCGTCACCTCAGGCGTGTGCGGCTCGGGGCCGTCGCCAATGCGGCGCTTGCCGCGCTTCTCGACCACGACCTGCTTGCTCCGGCCGTGGCTGAAGCTCTGGCGCACGGTGCCCGTTTCGACGCGCGGCTTGAGCGATAGCGTCTTGCTCGGAACGCTCAGCTTCTTGTCGCCAGGGGTCTTGGTATCAACCATTCAGCAGTCCTAATCCTGATCTGTTGTCGTTGTGCGTTGCCGCACCGTCATATCGGTTCGTCTTGTCTCTCAGAAATCCTGGCCGTGTTTTTCGGCCGTCTTGTCATCGTCCGCCATCCGGTATCGGACCAGCATCTGGCTACGTGACAGGAATGACCTGCTCGCCGGGCCCGCGAGCAGCGCAGCATGTATCACATTTGACCGGGTCAGTGCCAAATCCAATTCTATCGATTTCAGCGCGGTGACGACGGGAATCTGCGGCTTGGCGCCGCGATTTCCGGCATTTTGACGCGCCAGCATGTCCAATTTGCGGATTCCGTCCGCGGCCCCGTCGCTGGCGTGGATCAGGACCTCGACCGTACCTTCCCGAAGGGCGCTCTCGACCTTGCCGAAGCCGGCCACGACCTGGCCCGCCTTGGCGGCGATCCCAAGGGCTTCCGTCACGCTCCGAACCAGGAGCGCTTCGATGTCGGCGGGAAGCGTCTGAGGGGCGCGCAGCTCGCGCTTGAAGGCCTTGTTAAATTGGTGACGCCGCACGGCTTCCGCAACCACCTGCCGCGAGGCGGTGATCCACATGCCGCGTCCGGGCAGCTTGCGCTTGAGGTCGGGAACTATGTCGCCTTGCGGCGAGACGACGAAGCGGATCAGCTCGTCGATCGGCCGGACCTTGCGGCTGACCGCGCACATGCGCATGGTCGCGGACCTTTCGGTCCGCGGCCCATGGTCGAGTTCGCTGTCAGTGCTGGCGAGCATCCGGGTGACATTCTCCTTCGCCCTTAAGCCGGCTGATCTTCGGTCGCCTCAGCCTCCTCAGCGGGCTTGGCAAGATCGGCCTCGGTGATCCAGCCGGCCTTGACGCGGGCCTGCATGATCATCGCTTCGGCATCGTCGCGGGAGATGTCGATGCCGTCGAGCGCACCAGCGTGCTTGGTTGGCTCGCTGCCTTCCTTGCGCTCGGTCCAGCCGACCAGATCGTCGGTGGCGCAGCCGGCGAGATCGTCGACGGTCTTGATGTCGTTCTCGCCGAACTTCACCAGCATTTTCGAGGTCACGCCGGGCACGTCCTTGAGGGCGTCCTCGACGCCGAGTTCCTTGCGTTTGGCCTCGAGCTCGGCTTCCTGCTGCTCAAGATATTCGCGGGCGCGGTTCTGCAGCTCCTGCGCGGTCTCCTCGTCGAAGCCCTCGATGCTGGCGAGTTCCTTGACGTCCACCATCGCGAGTTCCTCGACCGAGGTGAAGCCTTCGGACGCCAGCAACTGGCCGACAACCTCGTCGACGTTGAGCGATTCCATGAAGACGCGGGTGGAGTTTTCAAAGTCGGCCTGGCGACGCTCCGATTCCTCCTGCTCGGTCAGGATGTCGATGTCCCAGCCGGTGAGCTGCGAAGCCAGACGCACGTTCTGGCCGCGGCGGCCGATCGCCAGCGAGAGCTGGTTGTTGGTGTCGGGCACGACGACCTCGATGCGCTCGCGGTCTTCGTCGATGACGACCTTCGAGACTTCGGCCGGTGCCAGCGCGTTGACCACGAAGGTCGCGATGTCGGGCGACCAGGGAATGATGTCGATCTTCTCGCCCTGCAATTCGTTCACCACCGCCTGCACGCGCGAGCCGCGCATGCCGACGCAGGCGCCGACCGGATCGACCGAGGAATCTCGGGAAATCACGCCGATTTTCGCGCGCGAGCCGGGATCGCGGGCGACCGCCTTGATCTCGACGATGCCATCATAGATCTCCGGCACCTCCTGCGCGAACAGCTTCGCCATGAATTGAGGATGGGTGCGGGAGAGGAAGATCTGCGGGCCTCTCGTCTCGCGGCGGACGTCGAAGATATAGGCGCGGACACGGTCGCCGTTGCGGAAGACTTCGCGCGGCAGCATCTCGTCGCGACGGATGATGGCTTCACCACGGCCGAGATCGACGATCACGCTGCCATATTCGACGCGCTTGACGACGCCGTTGACGATGTCGCCGATGCGGTCTTTGAATTCCTGATATTGCCGGTCGCGCTCGGCCTCGCGCACCTTCTGCACGATCACCTGCTTGGCCGACTGGGCGGCGATGCGGCCATATTCCAGCGGCGGCAGCGTGTCGGCGATAGTGTCGCCGACCTGGGCACCGGGATTGGCGCGCTGTGCATCCACCAGCGAGATCTGGTTTGAAGGGTTTTCGACCTTCTCGACCACAAGCATGTGGCGCGACAGCCGCAGCTCGCCCTTCTTCGGGTCGATCTCGGCGTGAACGTCAGTCTCGCTGCCGTAACGGGCCCGCGCCGCCTTGGCGATGGCGTCCTCCATCGCGGCGATGACGATGCCGCGGTCGATCGATTTCTCGCGCGCAACGGCGTCCGCGATCTGGAGCAATTCAAGTCGATTGGCGCTGACTGCCATGGCTAGTCTCCTTCGTCAGGCTCGATCTCGCCCCGTCGCGCGCGTTCGGCGGCCAGGCGATGTTTCTTTGTATTGGTCGGTGCCGGCTTTTTTTTCGGCTTGGTGTTCTTGGTGATCTTCTCGCTAATCTGGGCGTGCGGCGCCGGAGGCGGCTCGAGGCCAAGATTGCGACGCATCTCGCGCGCCTCGGCCTTGCCGCGGCGCATGGACTCCGCAATCAGCTCGTCAGTCAGCACCAGCCGCGCCTCGCCAATATCCTCCATGGTCAGGAGAACGTCGGCGTCATCGCCAGCCTTGACGTCGTCGCGATGCAGATGCACGCGATCGCCTTCGACAGCACCGAGCGTGCCGCGGAACCGCTTCCGCCCCTCATGGGCGACCGCCATCTCGACCTTCACCAGATGTCCAGCATAGCGCTCGAAATCGGAGCGGCGCACCAGCGGCCGGTCGATTCCCGGCGAGGAGATTTCCAGCCGGTACGCGCGATCGATGGGGTCGGCGACGTCGAGCACAGGCGACAGCGCCCGCGAGATCGCCTCGCAATCCTCAATCTGCATCGAGCCGTCCGGCCGCTCGGCCATGATCTGCACCGTGCAGCCGGCCTCTCCGGAGATACGGATACGCACCAGGCGATAGCCCATGCCCTGGAGCACGGGAGCTGCGACCGCGGACACCCGGGCCGCGACGCCCGGCTCGACCACGAGCCGCGGCTCGGACAGCAATTCGGCATCCGTGGAACCAGAGTTCGGTTCGGTCATAGCAGGGGTCAGGCGCTCGATTGGTTAAGGCTGGGTTAATGTCAAAGCCCGCTTCGGAACTCTCCCGACAACGCGTCGGGCCGCATCCTCCGCCAAGCCGCGTTCAGGTAATAAAAAAGAGCGGGTCCTTTCGGGCCCACTCTCACTACGCGGATCGTATGAGAAGATGAATTGCCGCTGATATAGCCCTTTCGCCCCTCCCGGACAAGGCCCATTGCAGGGCAGAGGACGCTTTTTGCGTCCTTTGGGCGGCTCGCCCCGCAACGCTTCCTTCATCAAGCAGGCCTAGATTCCCCGATTGTGGGGCGGCTTGAGCTATGGCGCGCCCACGGCGTGCCAGATCCCCGAGTTGCGTTCCATGACCGTTGCCACCTCGCTGATTCCTGGATTGGACGATATCGTCAAACGCGGCGACCCCCGACGTCGCGGCGAGATCGCGCGGGCCATCTCCGCATTATTTTTCCGGGATGCCGAAAAACTCCGTCCCGAGCTGATCGATCTGTTCGACAATCTCCTGATCGATCTCGTCCCGCATGCCGAACTCGCTTCGCGCGCCGATCTCGCCGAGCGCTTCTCGCGCCTCGGCAACGCGCCGCCGCATCTGGTGAACCAGTTCGCACGCGAAAACGAGATCACGGTGGCCGGCCCCGTGCTGCGCCGCTCGCCCGTGCTCGACGAGGGCGCCCTGGTCGAGATCGCGCGGCTGAAGGGTCAGGGCCATCTGCTGGCAATAACGGAGCGCCCCACCTTGCCGGCCGTCGTCACCGACGTGCTGGTCGAGCGGGGTGATCGCGACGTGGTGCGTCGCGCAGCCGGCAATGCAGGTGCTGTCTTCTCGCCCGGCAGCTATTCCGAGCTGATCAAGCGAGCCGCGCAGGACGGCGTGCTGACGCTCAAGATCGGTCAGCGCAACGATCTCTCCGGCGAGCACCTGAAGGAGCTTCTCAACGGCACGCTCGACGTCATCCGCCGCCGCCTCTCCAGCGTGGTCAATCCCGCGCGCCAGGTCGAGATCAAGCGCGCGATGGAGGCCATCGAGGAGGCGGCGCGGCCGCCGGGGCCGCGCCGTGACTTCTCGGCGGCACAGCGAACGGTGACGGCCCTGCATCGCGAGGGCCATCTCGGTGAGAGCGCGCTGCTCGGTTTCGCCAAGGCACTCAAATACGAGGAATCGATCGCCTCGCTCTCGGCGATGACCGGCGTCCGCCTCGCGATTCTCGACCGCCTGATCGCGGGCGATCGCTACGATCCGATTCTGATCCTGGGGCGCGTGCTCAATCTCGGCTGGCCCACGGTGCGCGCGCTCATCCTGCTGTGGTACGGGCCGCATCGCACCCCGGCCGATGCCGACATCGAGGCCGCGCGCATGAACTTCACGCGCCTCATGCCGACGACCGCCGAGCGCGTCGTGAATTTCTGGCGCAACCGGCAGACGATTTGAGGTCCTATCGTCCCCGGGCGGTGCGCAGCATCGAACCCGCAACCTCGAGATCCGGGTTCGCGCTGCGCGCGCCCGGGAATGAGGACTACACTCTCCTGAACCGCAGATAGGCCGCCTTACGTCCTTCGCGCGCGGCCTTCCGGCCGTAGCGGGTCATGGTGTAGCCCACCCATGGCTGCCGGAAATCGTCGGCGCGTTCGGCAAGCCAAACGAAATCCGAAGAGCGGGCAAGATGCGACAGCGTCCAGGCGCAGTAATCGTCGATGTCGCAGACGAAACGGAATTCGCCGCCAGGCTTCAGCACGCGCGCCATTGCGGCAATGGTCCTGTCCTGGACGAAGCGCCGCTTCCAGTGCCGCCGTTTCGGCCAGGGATCGGGATGGATCAGGTCGATCCGCGACAACGAGGCCTGCGGAAGCCAGGCCAAGAGCTCGGCGGCATCTCCGGCGAACAGGCGGATGTTGCCGATGTTGGCCGCCTCGATCTGCGCGAGGATTTTGGCCATGCCGTTGACATAGGGCTCGCAGCCGATGAAGCCGGTAGCGGGAAAGCTTTGCGCCTCGGCCGCCAGATGCTCGCCGCCACCGAAGCCGATCTCGAGCCGCACCTCGCTCGCCGCGGGGTCGAAGATCTCGCCGGCATTCGCCGGTGCCTCGCTCGCGATGTCGAGCGCAAGATGCGGCAGCAGCTGATCGATCAGCCCGGCCTGGTGCTGCCTGAGCTTGTGACCCTTGCGGCGTCCGAAGAAGGCGCGCTCGCTGTCATCGCGCGCGGGATCTGATTTGCGCTCGCTCATCGCAGCGTCTGGTACAGGCGATGGAGCAGCCGCGCGCGCGGCGCGAGCGAGGAGACGTAGAGCTGCTCATAATGCGTGTGTGCGCCCTTGCCGTCGACGCCGAGCCCGTCGAGCGTCGCGGTGTGCGCAGCGGTAAAGTTGCCGTCCGAGCCGCCGCCGGTGTGGGTGTCGATCAGCTCGAAGCCGATCTCGGCGGCAAGCGTCTTCGCATGCTCGTAGAGCGCCGCGCCGGCATTGCTCTTCTCGTAAGGCGGGCGATTGAGCTCGCCGGCGACCGCAACGGTGACGCCGTCGGTCTTCGACGTGAGCGCGAGGATCTTGCCGACGAACTCGTCCGCATCCTTGAGGCTCAACACGCGCAGATCGACTTCGGCATAGGCCTCTTCCGGCGTCACGTTGGGGCGCGTGCCGCCGCGCACCACGCCGACATTGACGGTGACGCCACGCTTGAGGTCGTTCATCCCTTCCAGCGCCAGGATCACGTTGGCGAGCTCGCGGACGGCGCTGCGGCCGTCCTCCGGCCGGGAGCCCGCATGCGCGGGCACGCCTTTGATGAGGACCTGGAAGCGTCCGACGCCCTTGCGTCCGGTGACGATCCTGCCCCCGTCGCGCGCCGGCTCCGTCACCAGCACGTATTTGGCCAGGCGACCTTCCTGCTCGATCAGCGCACGTGAGGTCGGGCTGCCGATCTCCTCGTCGGAGGTGAACATGTGGGTGATGCCGAGCGGCGAACGGTCGCCGGCGGCGCAGAGCGCGCGAAAGGCATGGTAGGCGATGTAGGCGCCGCCCTTCATGTCGTAGATGCCGGGACCGAACGCGCTGTCGCCTTCGACCTTGAAGGGCAGGCGCTCGATGAAGCCCAGGGGATGAACGGTATCGAGGTGGCTCAGCACCAGGATGCCCGGCCGGTCCTGGCCCCAGGTCGAGCGCGCCACGAGATGATCGCCGCAGCCATTGACCCCAGCGACGCGCTCGAGCGTGGCGGGCAACCCGCGGTATTGCTCGGCGACCACGGAGATCAGCTTGTTGACCTGCTCGGGCGCTTCCGTCGGCGTCTCGATCTCAACCCAGCGGCGGATGCCATCGAGAATGGTTTGGGAATCGAACCAATTGGAGCTGGCCATGAACGCATCTATGCCCTTGAACTGCATCATCGGAGAGAACGCGCATCGAGGGCGCGGTCGGAAATGACGACATAGGCCAGATTTGGCGCAGTCTCAAATCGCCAATTGCGATGGGCACGTCAGCGCTTGTCGGGGCCTTCGCGCGCGGCGATCTGCTCGACGAGATCGACGATGGAGCGGCGCATCTTGGAATCGGTGATTCGGGTGAACGCCTTGGTCAAGGCGAGTCCCTCTGATGTCGCGAGGAAGTCAGAGACGTAAGAGGGCGAGGCGCCTTCGCTGAAGCCATCCGGGCCCGGCACACCGCTCGGCCCGCCCTCGAACAGGAACGACACAGGTACCTGGAGAATCTCGGCGATCTGCTGAATGCGGCTCGCGCCGACCCGGTTGGTGCCCTTCTCGTATTTCTGGATCTGCTGAAAGGTCAGGCCCAAAGCTTCACCGAGCTTTTCCTGGCTCATGCCCAACATGATGCGGCGCATACGCACGCGACTGCCGACATATTTGTCAACAGGGTTGGGCGCTTTCGACATTTCCTCAGCCCTCCAAACATCACCCTCGGCGCAATCATCAGGCCTGCCTCGGGTGCCAGCACCGTCAAATCGAACCCTCTTATTGGGAAACATTGCGGAGAAATTTAGCAATGTACCGCTGTCTTTCGCAGCCGGCGCAGATTGAGGAGCCCGCCTGCAGTCTGTCAACCGTGGGACTACGGTTGTCAAGGATACAGCCACGTCCGCGGCGAGGCGATCAGGGGTGCCGTTTGGCGACACGCCGGCGGACCGCCACAATCACCGCGAGCGCGACGAGCATGGCCGCGGGCACGTCGCCGACGCGCGCATAGACAGTCGATGGGATCGCGGCGGGCAGGTTTGCATCCAAAATGCCTTCGATTCCGAGACCGAGGCTGGCGATGGTGCGTCCCATCGGATCGATCACTGCGGAGATGCCGGTGTTGGCGGAGCGGACCAGCGGCAGGCCGAGTTCGATCGCGCGCATCCGCGCCTGCTCGAGATGCTGATAGGGGCCGGTCGAGATGCCGAACCAGCCGTCATTGGTGAGGTTCACGATCCAGCCCGGAGGTTCGCTGCGTGCAGCCACCTCACCGGGGAAAATGACTTCATAACAGATCAGCGGCAGCGCGGGCGGCGCGCTGGCGACCGGCAGCGCATGTCGCACGGTGCCGGCAATGAAGCCACCGCGCACGCGCGTCAGCTGCTCGAAACCGAGCTTCTCCATCAGCTCCTGATAGGGAAGAAATTCGCCGAACGGCACCAAATGCAGCTTATCGTACATTGCGAGCACGCTGCCATCGTGGTCGATCACGTAGATCGAATTATAGGCGCGCGTGATCGGTGTGCCCCGCGGCAGGTCCGGCGCGCGGACCGACCCCGTGATCAGCACAGTGCCCTTCGGCAGCAGATCGGCGATTTGCGCCATCGCGTCGGCTTCGCGGGTCAGGAAGAAGGGAAAGGCGGATTCCGGCCAGATCAGGATGGTGGCATCGCGAACGCCGGTCGATTGCGGACCAGAGGCGCGGTCTGACAGCGCCAGATATTTCTTCATCACCTCCGCCTTGGCGGCGTAGTTGAATTTCGCGTCCTGCTGCAGGTTCGGCTGCATCAGGCGCAGCTTGGCGCCAGCAACCATCGTGGTCGGATGCAGCGACAGGCGGATCGCGCCGAAGATGCTCATGACGATCAGAAGCGCGATTGCGGCGGCCGGTGCGCGCCATTGCAGGCGGCGATCGGGCGCGCGATCGATCAGCGTCGCAGGGCTCGCGAAGATCGCGACGGTCAGGAACGTCATGCCCCACAGGCCGATCAGCGATGCCGTCTGCGCCAGCGGCAGCGGCTCGGACAGCGCGTAGCCGAACGCGTTCCAGGGAAACCCGGTCAGCGCGTGGCCGCGCAGCCATTCGCTGATGGTGAGGCTTGCTGCGAGCGCCAGCACGCGCGTGGCGTTCTTGGTCCAGAGCAGGCGCGCCAGCGCAAAGCCCATTGCCGTGAAGATCGAGAGATAGGCCGGCAGGCCCAGCACGGCGAATGGTGTGAGCCAGGCGAACACGTCGGCGTCGACGAAGAATGCGTAGCCGATCCAGTAGAGACCGGGGACGAAATAGCCGAGCCCGAACCAGTAGCCGGTCAGCGCGGCGGCCGGAACGCCGCCATATCGTCCGGCGCCGGCGCCGTCGATCAACCAGACCAGCACCGGGAAGGTGAGGAACAGCACCGGAAACAGGTTGAACGGTGCCAGCGCCAGCACCGACAGTGCCCCGGCCGCCATGGCGATGACGGCGCGCTTCCATCCCCAGGTGAGGATGACGGCAAGCGCAATCTGCCAAAATCGTTCTAATGGGCTCACTGCGGACCGGTCCCGTCGCTTGGCGGCGGGGTGGGCGTGTCACTGGCCGGTGGTTGGCCGCTCTCCGGCGCAGCCTCGCGGCGTCGGCTCTCGCGCTGGGTGCGGGGCGCGGGACGTTCCTTCCGCGTCGAGATGCGCAGCCGCTTGACGCGGCGCGGATCGGCATCGAGCACCTCGACCTCGTACGTGCCGGGGCCCGAGATCACTTCGCCGCGCACCGGCAGGCGCCCGACGAAGCTGACCAGATAGCCGCCCAGCGTCTCCACTTCCTCGCCGGCCTCGCCGGTGACGAAATCCTCGCCGATCACCGAGCGGACATCGTCGAGGCTGGCGCGGGCATCGGCGATGAAGGCGTTGTCCGGCAGGCGCACGATCGAGGGCGGCTCGTCGCTGTCGTGCTCGTCGTCGATCTCGCCGACGATCTGCTCGACGATGTCCTCGAGCGAGACCAGCCCGTCGCTGCCGCCATATTCGTCGACCACCAGCGCGAGGTGGATGCGCGTGGCCTGCATCTGCGCGAGCAGGTCGATCGCCCGCATCGAGGGCGGCACGTACAGCAGCTTGCGGATGATGCGCGCATCGTGAAGCGGCAGCGCGAGATCGACGGCGCGCAAATCGAGCCCGGCCGGCAGCGGTTTCTTGCGCTTGGTCTTGGTGGCCTCCGACACGCGCGCACGGGCGGTCATGAAGGCGAGCAGGTCGCGGATGTGGACGATGCCGATGGGATCGTCCAGCGTCTCGTTGTAGACGACGAGACGCGAATGGCCGGCGCTCTCGAAGCGGTCCATCAATTCGCCGAGCGGGATGTCGCGCTTCACCGCGATGATGTCGGCGCGATGGACCATGACGTCGGCGATGCGGCGCTCGTGCAGGCCGAGGATGTTGCGCAGCATGGTGCGCTCGACCGCGGAGAAGCCGGTGTCGTCAGGGGTGGCCGCGTTGAGCACGACCTGGAGATCGTCGCGCACCGATCCCGCCTTCCAGCCGAACAGCGTCCGGATGGCGCGCAGCAGCCAGCCTTCCGCGGTCGGCCGCATCACCTCACCTTGGGTCACGACGGCGGGCAAATTGCGCGTGTTGCGCGGGTTGTCCTGGATTGGATCGGAATCCGGCATCTCAGTTCGTCCCCGGGCGGTCAGCATAGGGGTCGGGGATGCCGAGATGCGCCAGGATCTGCGTCTCCAGCGCTTCCATCTCCTCCGCGTCGTCGTCGTCCTCGTGGTCGTAGCCGATCAGATGCAGGAAACCGTGCACGGCGAGATGGCTCAAATGATGATCGAATGGCTTGTGTTCCTCGTCCGCCTCGCGCCGCATGGTCTCGTAGGCGATCGCGATGTCGCCAAGCATGCGCGGCGCATCGCCCGGCTTCCATTCGCCCTCGGGCTGGAGCGCGGGGAATGACAGCACATTAGTTGGCTTATCGATGCCGCGCCAGTTGCCGTTGAGGGTGCGGATGCCGGCGTCATCGGTCAGCATCACAGCCACTTCCGCGTCGGCGACGTCTTCGTCGACGCTCTCGGCGGCTGCCGCAAGCGCGCGCTGGATCACGGTCTCGGAATCGGGCTCGCTCTGCCAGCAATCGGCGACGACGAGGACCTCGGTGATGGGAAGGTTGGGATGGGACATTGTGCTGTCTGGGACGAAAAGGCGCCGTCCGCGCCCGCTTGGTCCGGCTGTTGTCTCGTCAGGATTGACCGGTGGCCGGCCGCTGCGGCGACCCTTCGTAGGCGGCGACGATCCGCGCCACGAGCTCGTGGCGGATCACGTCCTCGGCTTTGAAATGCACTTGCGCAATCCCCTCGACCCCGTTCAGGAGCCGGGTTGCTTCCGCCAGTCCCGAGGTCTGGCCGTTCGGCAGGTCGATCTGAGAGGGATCACCCGTCACGATCATGCGGCTGTTCTCGCCAAGGCGGGTCAGGAACATCTTCATCTGCATCGACGTGGTGTTCTGCGCCTCGTCCAGGATGATGGCGGCGTTGGTGAGCGTGCGGCCGCGCATGAAGGCGAGCGGTGCGATCTCGATCTCGCCGGTCTGGAGCGCCCGCTCGACGATGCGCGCATCCATGAGATCGTAGAGCGCGTCGTAGATCGGCCGCAGATAGGGATCGACCTTCTCGCGAAGATCGCCGGGCAAAAAGCCGAGCCGCTCGCCGGCTTCCACCGCCGGACGCGACAGGATGATCTTGTCGACCTCCTTGCGCTCGAACAGCTGCGCGGCATGCGCGACCGCGAGCCAGGTCTTGCCGGTGCCGGCGGGACCGATGCCGAACACCAGCTCGTGGCGCTTCAGCGCGCGAATGTAGGAATCCTGCGCGGCCGTGCGCGCGCGCACCGGGCGCTTGCGCAAATTGATGCTGTCGAAGGTCGATTTGGCCGATTTGGCGTCGAACTCGAAGAGCGAGCCCTGGGCGATCACGGCCCGGATCGCGCCGTCGACCTCGCCCTGGTCGAGATCCTGTCCCTTCACGGCTTGCGCGTAGAGCGTCTCCAGCACGCGGCGTGCGGCATCGCAGCCGTCGCGCGTGCCGCCGATGGTGATGTGGTTGCCCTTGGAGTCCACGACCACGCCGAGGCGCCGCTCGATCTGCGCGAGATGCTGGCCGTAGGGGCCGACCAGCGCGGAAGCGGCACGGTTGTCGTCGAAGTCGATGACGACCTGGGTCTCGGGCGGAACTTGCATGTCGCGGTCAAATTTGCGGCTGGGAGCGAACGAAGGCGAATCCGATGCGCTTTTTGGCAAGGGTTCAGGCTCCAGTGGCTTGCGATAAAGCGGGCTCGCGCGCGTTGCGCGGCGTCACGAGCTCGCCGAGAAAGCTGTAGCGTTCGAGGCTGTCGATCCGGACCGACAGGATCTGTCCGATGATGTCGGCCGAGGCCATCACATGCGCGGGCTGGAGGTAAGCGGTGCGGCCGACGATCTGGCCTTCCTTGCGGGCTGGACGCTCGAACAGCACGTCCACCGTTGAGCCAATCGCAGCCTTGTTGAAGGCCGATTGCTGGCTGTCGATCAGTTCCTGGAGCCGCTCCAATCGCTGGTCCATCTCGGCGGGGGACACCGTCTCCTGCATATCCGCGGCCGGCGTTCCCGGCCGGGCGGAGTATTTGAACGAATAAGCCGCAGCGTAGCCGATTTGCGTGACGAGCGCGAGAGTGGCGAGAAAATCTTGCTCGCTCTCGCCGGGGAAGCCGACGATAAAATCTGATGAAAAAGCAATGTCTTGGCGTGCGGTGCGGAAACGATCGATGACCCGCCGGTAATCATCGGCGGTATGTTTGCGGTTCATGGCGGCCAGAATCCGGTCCGAGCCCGACTGCACCGGCAGGTGCACGAACGGCATCAGCGGGCCGAGATCGCGATGGGCCGCAATCAAACTGTCATCGACGTCGCGGGGATGGCTGGTCGAATAGCGCAGCCGCGCGATGCCCGGGATTTGCGCCAGATGCTCGAGCAACCGGCCGAGCGGCCAGGTTTTTCCGTCCGGCCCCTCGCCGTGATAGGCGTTGACGTTCTGCCCGATCAGCGTCAGCTCGCGCACGCCGTTGTCGGCGAGCCGCTTCACGTCCTCCACGATCTTTGCCACCGGACGGGAAACTTCGGCGCCGCGCGTATACGGCACGACGCAGAACGTGCAGAACTTGTCGCAGCCTTCCTGCACAGTGACGAAGGCGGAGATGCCGCGCGCGCGAATCGCGTCGGGCTTCGGCTGCGCCAGGAAGCCGAACTTGTCCTGAGCGGGAAATTCGGTCTCGATCGCGCGACCCTCGTCGCTCGCGCGCTTCAACAGCTCGGGCAGATGATGATAGCTCTGTGGTCCGACCACGACGTCGACGACGGGCGCGCGGCGCACGATTTCTTCGCCCTCGGCCTGTGCCACGCAGCCCGCGACCGCAATCTGCATCGCGCGGCCGCCCCGCGCCGCCTCGTCCTTGGCCACGCGCAGCCGGCCGAGTTCGGAATAGACTTTTTCCGAGGCCTTCTCGCGGATATGGCAGGTGTTGAGGATAACGAGGTCGGCGTCATCAACGCTGGCCGTCTCCACGAATCCTTCCGGAGCCAACGTGTCCACCATGCGCTGCGCATCGTAGACATTCATCTGGCAGCCATATGATTTGATGTGCAGCTTGCGCGGCGGCGTCATGGAACCCGGAATTGAGGTGGAGGACGGCCCTCAGATATAGGCTGGAGCGGCGAAAATCCAGCGAATGGCGCCCCCTTGGGCCGTCATTCCGGCGCGACGCAGTCGCAAAGTCCGGAATCCAGAGGTTTTGGCGCGATTCCGGGTTCACGCGCCTCGCGCCGACCCGGATGGCGGTCAGAGACCGAAAATCAGCCCGCCAGGGCCTTCGCCTCGGCCCGCCGGATCAGCTCCGGCAGCCGATGCATGTCGGCAAAGAGCAGGTCGGCGCCGGCTTGGCGCAGCGTTTCGGCGTAGCCGTCGCGGCAATGGCTGCCACCGTAAAAGCCGAACACCGCCATCCCGGCCGCCCGGGCGCCGGCAATCCCGGCCAGGCTGTCCTCGATCACGACACAGCGCCCCGGCGGCACGCCCATCTGCTTTGCCGCGAACAGGAACAGGTCCGGCGCCGGCTTGCCGTTCTTCACCTGCGAGGCCGAGAAGATGTTCGGCGCGAGGCGTTCGTAGAGGCCCGTGCTCCCCAGGCTCACGCGCATGCGCTGGTGCGAGCCGCTCGAGGCGACGCAGACGTGCTGGGTAACGATATCGAGCGCATCATGGATGCCGCGGATCGCTTCGAGGTCGGCCTCGAAGGAGCGGAATAGCTCGTCCTGCAGATCGCCGTGATAGGCCTCGGGCAGCTTGCGACCGAGCTCGGTCTCAATCTCGAGATTGGCCTGCCGCGTCGAGCGGCCGAGGAAGCGCTCGAACACCTGATCCGACGTGATCGGATAGCCGTGCCTGGTCAGCACATCCGCATGCGCACGACAGGAGATCACCTCGCTGTCCACGAGCACGCCGTCGCAGTCGAAGATGATGAGATCGATAGGCACTAAACTAAGACGTCGGCTTGTCGTCGTCGAGCGGGACGCAATAGAGCTCGAGCCGGTGATCGACCAGCTTGTAGCCGAGCTTGCGGGCGATCTCGGCCTGGAGCTTCTCGATCTCCTCCGAGGTGAACTCGATCACCTTGCCGTCGCGCAGGTTGATGAGGTGGTCGTGATGGCTGTCGCGCATCGTCTCATAGCGCGCGCGGCCCTCGCGGAAATCGTGGCGTTCGATGATGCCCGCATCCTCGAACAGCTTCACCGTTCGGTAGACCGTCGAGATCGAGATCTTGTCGTCGACGGCGACGCAGCGCCGGTACAGTTCCTCGACGTCAGGATGATCGACCGATTCCGCGAGCACGCGGGCGATGACGCGGCGCTGCTCGGTCATGCGCATGCCGGTGGCGGCGCACCGTGCCTCGATGCCGGACGCCTTGGATGCGGAAGAAGTTTTCAGTGCGGTCATGATTGTCTGCCTGACGGGGCGCTTTCTGCCATCAATGTTACGCCAAGTCACGTCGCATCAGAAGGGCGTTCAGCTGTTCCCCGGTCGGCTGCTTATAGTAGCGTTCGCGCCGTCCGACCACCGTGAATCCGGCCCGATCGTAGAGTCGGCGCGCCGGTTGGTTATTTTCCTCGACTTCGAGAAATATTGTGCGCACGCCGCGTCCCGCGAGATGGCCGAGATGGGTCATCAGCAGCGTGCGGGAGAGACCCCGGTCGCGATGAGCCTGATCGACCGCGATCGAGAGGATTTCCGCTTCGTCCGCGCCGATCCGCGACACCGCAAAGCCGATCGTCTTGCGGCCGAGACGCAAGCGATGCACCAGCGTGTTGCGCTCGCTGATCATGGTCTCAAACTCGCCTTCGCCCCAGCCGCGTGCGAAGCAGGCGCCGTGAAGCTGCGCCAGCCGTGCGGCATCGCGCGCGGACGCGGGCTCAACGGCGGCGGTGCCGCCGCGCCACCATTGCGATAACCATCTCATCATGAGGTTGCGGCTTTTGCTGCGAGCTGTGGCTGCGCGGCCGGCTTGGCATCGGGCGCGCGCAGATAGAACGGCCGCGCTGGGGTCGTGTCGGGATTGGCCGCGGCGCCGAGCCAGGCGACCCAGCCGATATCAGGCGCAGCCTGTGCGTCGACCGCGACGGGTTGCGGTGCATCCTTCGGCCAGCGCTCGGCGAGAATGTTTGCGGCATTGCCGACTAGATGCGGCGCGCCGAATTGCGAGGCCGCGATCGCCTCATCGATGCCGGCGACCCTCGGTCGCACCAGCTGGCTGCCGTCGCCGGCGACGATCTGGAAATAGACATGGTCGTGCCGCGCGTCGATCGCGGAGATCACGGGCGCCGATCTGTTCTGGCCGACGACGGCGGCCGCATAGGCCGACAAGGTGGTCAGGCCGATGGCCGGCCGCTTCGCCGCGAGCGCAAAGCCGCGCGCCGCCGAAATACCGACGCGCAGGCCGGTGAAGCTGCCGGGACCGACCGTGACCGCGATGCGGTCGAGCACGGTGAAGCTGAGCTCTGCCGATTTCATCACCCGCGCGATCAGCGGCATCAGCGCTTCGGCATGCCCGCGCTTCATCGGCACCGATTCCTGCGCGCGCAGCTCGGCCGTTTCGGTGTCGAGCACCGCGGCCGCGCAGGCGTCGAGCGCAGTATCGATGGCGAGGATCAGCATAACGCGATCATAGCATTGGCAATTGGATGATGCCTAAAGTTCTGGCCGTCATGGCCGGGCTTGACCTGGCCATCCACGACTTTGCGGCCCCAAAAAACGTGGATGCCCGGGACAAGCCCGGGCATGACGGCGCGAAATCGATGCGCAGACCGTGCAACTCACATCGGCCGGACTTCGATGACGTCGGGCACGAAATGCTTCAAGAGGTTCTGGATCCCGTGCTGGAGCGTTGCGGTGGACGACGGGCAGCCCGAGCAGGCGCCCTTCATGTTGAGATAGACGATACCGTCCTTGAAGCCGCGGAAGGTGATGTCGCCGCCGTCATTGGCGACCGCCGGCCGCACGCGGGTCTCGATCAGGTCCTTGATCATGTCGACCGTCTCGGCATCGGCCTCATCGAAGAACTCGTCCTCGTCGTCGAGCTCGGCATCGCTTTGCGCTGTGCCGTCGGCGAGCAGCGGCGCGCCGGACATATAGTGCTCCATGATGGCGCCGAGGATTGCGGGCTTGAGCTGCTGCCACTCACCGCTCGCCTTGGTCACGGTGATGAAGTCCGATCCGTAGAACACGCCGGTGACGCCGGGCACGTCGAACAGCTTTTCGGCGAGGGGCGAGCGGCTTGCGGCTTCGCGGCTCGAAAATTCCATTGGGCTGCCGTCGACGACGACGCGGCCGGGAATGAACTTCAGCGTGGCGGGATTGGGGGTGGCTTCGGTTTGAATGAACATGGTTCTCTCCAGACGTCGCCGGTTCAAGGCCGGCGCGTGCTCTCTTCCCTAGCAGATGGCGATGGGGAACGCACGATCAAGGGGAGAAGAGACATTAGTTAATGAAAATCAGAGACTTGGGCCATTTACCCTCCCCTGGAGGGGGAAGGTCGCTACGCATGAAGCGAAGCGCAATGCATAGCGGGGTGTCTCTCCAGGGATGCGGTGCCCGAGCGGAGAGATCACCCACCCCGTCACCCGTCTCGCTTCGCTCGATCGCGTGCCGACCCTCCCCCTCCAGGGGAGGGTAAGAGGCACCGCTACGACAGCGAGTCCACGCTTTGGTCACTCAGCGCACCCGAGATGATCGTCACAGGAACGGGAAACGTTCCAAGCGCATGCGTAAGCAGCGAGACCAATGGCCCCGGTCCCTCCGCACCAGGACTTGCGGCCAGCACCAGCATGGCGATGTCGGGGTCCTCGTCGATCACTGCGAGCAGCTGTTCCATCGCGGCGCCTTCCCGGATCACCCGTTCCGGCGTGATCGCCGCGATCCCGTTGGCTCTCCCGGCGGCGCGGTCGAGCGCGGCTTCCGCCGCTTCATGCGCCTCGGCGCGCATGATGTCGGCGACGCCCAGCCATTCTTGGCTCTGCTGGTCGGGCTCGATGATGCGAAGCATCACCACGCCGCCGCCGCCGCGGATCGCCCAGCGGCTGGCGTAATAAACCGCGCGATCCCATTCGGCGGTGTCATCGACGACGACGAGGCATTTGGGCTTGTGACCCGGCTCGAAGCAAAGTCGCTTGCTGGTCATGCATGTCCCGGCGTGTGCACGGCTGGCATGCTGCCACACTCCCGCAATGTTTGGGAGAGGGGAGTGGCCGGCGCTATGACGCCGGCCAGACGCGTTGATCAGCGCCGGCGGATGAAGCCGACGATGTCTTTCGAAAGCTTCATCGTTTCGTCGGCGATGGCGCGGGCCCGGTCCGAGCCTTCGTTCAGGATCGCGTCGATATGGCCGGGGTCGGCCACGAGGCGCTTCATCTCGCCCGCGATCGGCGCGAGCTTGGTCACGCACAGCTCGGCCAGCGCGTTCTTGAAGCTGGAGAACTGGCCGCCGCCGAAATCGCGCAGCACGTCGGCTTTGGAGCGGCCGGAGAGCGCGGCGAAGATGCCGACGAGATTGTCGGCTTCGGGGCGTGCCTCCAGGCCCTTCTCCTCGGTCGGCAGCGGCTCCGGATCGGTCTTCGCCTTGCGGATCTTCTGCGCGATGGTGTCGGCATCGTCGGTCAAATTGATGCGCGAATTGTCCGACGCATCGGACTTCGACATCTTCTTGGTGCCGTCGCGCAGGCTCATCACGCGCGTTGCCGGACCCGTGATCAGGGGTTCCGGCAGCGGGAAGAACAGGCCGTCATTGCCGCCCTGGCTGCGGATCGAGTCGCCGAAATCGTTGTTGAACTTCTGCGCGATGTCGCGCGACAGCTCGAGATGCTGCTTCTGGTCCTCGCCGACGGGCACGTGGGTGGCGCGGTAGAGCAGGATGTCGGCCGCCATCAGCACGGGATAATCGAACAGCCCGACCGAGGCGTTCTCGCGGTCCTTGCCGGCCTTCTCCTTGAACTGGGTCATGCGGCCGAGCCAGCCCATGCGCGCGACGCAATTGAAGATCCAGGCGAGCTCGGCGTGTCCCGAGACCTGGCTCTGGTTGAACACGATGTGCTTCCTGGGATCGATGCCGGCAGCGATGAACGCCGCGGTCACCTCGCGGGTGTTGCGCGTGAGCTCGGCCGGCCCGCCCCAGACGTCGACCCCTTGCGTGATCGCGTGCATGTCGACGACGCAATAGATGCAGTTGTGGGTCTCCTGCATCTTCACGAAATTGACGATCGCGCCGAGGTAATTGCCGAGATGCAGATTGCCCGTCGGCTGGACGCCCGAAAATACCCGTTCAACGAATGGCATGGTTAGTTTTCCTGGCAAGCCTTCCTGAAGCTATTCGGCCGTCGTTTCCAACAGCGGCGCAGCCCCGTCAAGGGCAATTCGGGCGGCTCGCGATTTAGGCCGGTCGTTTCAACGCGTTAACCGCCTCGCGCCAGGAGGCTGCGCCGAGAATTTGCAGGAGCAGGCCGTAGACGACGATCCCGGTCGCGATCTGCACACCCAGCGCGACGAATTTGATGAAGCCATGGGTCTCGGCAGGTACGAGACCCCTGGTCAGCCAGAGCAGGGCGCCCATCGCCGAGGCGGCCAGCACGATCCGCGGCAATCGCGTGCGGGCGCTCGCGTCAACCGAGAAGCCGAACTCGCTCGTGCCTTTCCGGAGCAGCGAGAGCGCGCTGCTCCAGGCACCGGCCGCGATACTCGCCGCGATCCCGCTCGCGCCGAAGACATGACCGAGCAGGAGCGCGAGTACGACGGTCACCACGAAACCGTTGGCGATTGCGCGCAGCGGCGTCATCGTGTCGCTGCGGCCATAGAAGGCCGGTGACAGCGCCTTGATCAGCACATGCGCCGGCAGGCCCAGCGCCAGCCACACCAGTGCTTGCGCGGTGGCCGCGCTGTCATCGGCGCTGAAGGCGCCGTGCTCGAACAATAGCCGTACGATCGGGTCGGCCAGCACGATCAGACCGAACGTGGCCGGCACGGCGAGGCCAGTCGCCAGCTCCAGCGCACGCGATTCCGCGTGCGCCACCGCGACGTGGTCGCCGCTACCGACCGCGCGGGTCAGCTCCGGCACCAGCACCGTACCCATGGCGACGCCGACGATGCCAAGCGGCAGCTCGACCAAGCGGTTGGCGAAATAGAGCCAGGATACGGCCGACGGTGTTGCGGAGGCGATGATCGCGCCCGCGACGATCAGCCATTGCGGGCCCGAGCTTGCGATCATGCCGGGAATAGCTTTGGCAAAAAAGGCCCGCATCTCCTTGTCAAAACTCACGCGCAGTGGCGTTGCAAGGCGCGCGCTTCGCTGCGATAGCAGCATCAGCAATTGCAGCAGACCGGCAATACCGACGGTGGCGGCGAGCATCCACCCAGCGAGGGCCGCATCGGCGTGCCACAGCAACAGCGCCGCGATCGCGGCGATCAGCGCGATGTTGAACAGCAGCGGCGAGAACGCCGTCAGCGCAAACCGCCCTTGCGCGTTGAGCAGCCCCATCAGCACGGTGACGGGGCCGGCGAAAGCGAGATAAGGCAGCATCAGCCGCGCGTTCTGCACGGCGAGATCGAGCGTCCCGCTACCGAGAAATCCCGGCGCGATCACCGTGATGATCAGCGGCATCAACACTGCAATGCCGATCGAGATCGCGACCAGGGCCGCGCAGACCGTGCCGAGCACCCGTCCCGCGAATGCCGCCGCAGCCGTCTCGTCATCGCGGTCGCGGACGCGCAACCAGGCCGGGACCAGCGCCGCATTCAGCGCCCCCTCGCTGAGCAGCCGGCGCACCACGTTGACGAGTTGAAACGCGGCCAGGAACGCGTCCGCCACGGCGCCGGTGCCGAGCAGCGCCGCAATCAGGGAATCGCGGGCAAAGCCCAGCAGCCGCGAGGCCAGCGTTCCCGTCGAGACGGTCAGGAAGGAGCGGATCATCGGGCGCAATAATACCGTTGCTTGCCCGCGAAGGGCTGGTCGTGATAGGCCGCGAACCGGATTTCAGGCCGACAGGAAGCGGATTTCCCCGGTAATCGCAATCGGGCAACAGGATCAAGGTGAATGGCTGACGTGAAATATGACGTTCTCGGCATCGGCAACGCGCTGTTCGACGTGCTGGTCAGGACCGACGAGGCCTTTTTGGCCAAGCATGGCATGACCAAGGGCAGCATGTCCCTGATCGACGAGGCACGGGCGGCCGCCATCTACAAGGACATGGGCCCGGCGACGGAAGTCTCGGGCGGCTCGGCCGCCAACACCATCGTCGGCATCGGCAGCTTAGGGGCACGCGCCGCTTATGTCGGCAAGGTCAAGGACGACCAGATCGGCAAGCTCTATATCCACGACATCCGCGCCGCCGGGGTCGCTTTCAACACGCCAGCCGCAACGGACGGCCCCGCCACCGGCTGCTCCTACATCCTGGTCACCGGCGACGGCGAGCGCACCATGAACACCTATCTCGGCGCGGCGCAGGATCTGTCGCCCGCCGATATCGATCCAGCCGAGGTCGCTGGCGCCAGCATCGTCTACCTCGAAGGCTATCTCTGGGACCCCAAGAACGCCAAGGACGCCTTCGTCAAGGCGGCCAAGATCGCCCATGACGCCAAGCGCAAGGTGGCGCTGACGCTGTCGGATTCCTTCTGCGTCGATCGCTATCGCGACGAGTTCCTGTCTTTGATGCGTAACGGCACCGTCGACATCGTGTTCGCCAACGAGGCCGAGCTGCATTCGCTCTACACGACGTCCGACTTCGATGCCGCGCTGAAGCAGCTGCGCAACGACGTCAATCTCGGCGTCGTCACCCGCAGCGAGAAGGGCTGCATGGTGGTGTCAGCGGAAGATTCCGTTGCCGCGCCGGCATTCCCGGTCGACAAGGTGGTCGACACCACCGGCGCCGGCGACCTCTTCGCCGCGGGTTTCCTCTATGGCGTGGCGCGCAACCTGCCCTACAAGCAGTGCGGCCAGCTCGGCGCGCTCGCCGCCGCCGAAGTGATCCAGCATATCGGCGCCCGCCCGCAGGTATCGCTGAAGGAGCTCGCGGAGCAGCGCGGGGTGACGGGGTAGCTCCTACCTCCCCTGGAGAGGGAGGGTCGATCGCGCGCAGCGCGAGCGGGGTGGGGTGAAGGTCTTTCAGCGCGTTCGGTGGTGCGTTCTGGCTCGCGTGCATTCGCGGCCTTTACATGGCCTTCTACATGAGATCTTCGCCGCGGTTTCACCCCACCTCGGTTCGCATGCAGCCTTGCTACATGCGAACCGATCCTCCCCCTCCAGGGCAGGATGGGAGTTCACGTCTCTGCCGCCGTCTCACTTCGACACAGCCGATCCGCCGCGAATGGCGAGAGCATCAGCTCCTCACGCCGCCTTCTGCCCGCTCCCAGCAGCATCGAGCCCGGCGTAAACCCCTCGCTCGAAGCCCGCGAACGCCTCCAAACATTTCGCGTCGGCGAACGGCAACAGCTGCATCAGGATGACGCCGGTGACGTCGCGCGAAGGGTCGATCCAGTAATAGGTGTTGGCGAGGCCCGCCCAAGCCAGGCTGCCTGCGCTACGCCCTTCCGCGGTCTTGGCGGTGTTGATCATGAAGCTGAGACCCCACTTCTTGATCTGCTCCGGGTAGAGATCGACGTCATTGGTGTACATCGGCGCCGCCGTGGTCATCTTGCCCATGGCAAGATCGCCGATGTGGTTCTGCCCCATCGTCGCGACCGTCTCCGCCTTCAGCACCTGGTTGCCGTTGCCGCGGCCCTTGTTGAGAATCATCTGGGTGAATTTGATATAGTCGCCGGCGGTCGAATAGAGGCCGCCGCCACCCATGTGGAATTCCGGCTCCTGCTCGAGTTCGAACGGGATCGATGCGAACTGGCCGTCCTCGCCGCGCGCATGCATGCCGACCAGGCGCTTGCGCATGCTGTCGGTGATCTTGAAGGCGGTGTCGCTCATGCCGAGCGGCGCGAACATATTATCGCGCAAATAGGCATCGAGCCGCTTGCCGCTGACGGCCTCCACCGCCTTGCCGACGAAATCGATATTGGTGCCGTATTCCCAGCGCGTGCCGGGATCGGTCATGATAGGCGTCTTCAGCGCCGCGTTCTGGCAGGTGGTAATGGCGGGAATGCCGGTCTTGTCCAGATAGACCGCGAGATCGCCGTTCCACATGTTGTAGCAGAAGCCGGCGGTGTGGGTCATGAGCTGGCGCAGCGTGATCTGCCCCTTAGCTGGCCGCAACTTCGGCTCGCCCTTGGCGTCGAAACCTTCGAGCACTTGCGGCTCGGCAAGGTCGGGCAGCACTTCGCCGATCGGCGCATCCAGCGACAGCTTGCCCTGTTCGACGAGCTGCATCGCGCCGGCAGTGGTCACCGCCTTCGTCATCGATGCGATCCAGAACACGCTGTCCGCAGTCATCGCGTCGGGCTTCGATAGGTCGCGCTTGCCGAACGCACCCTGATACAGCACGTCGTTGCCGCTGGCGGCGATGGCGACGACGCCGGGAATTTCCTTGGCGTCGCTCTTCTGACGCAGAACTTCGTCGATCTGGGCTTGGCTTTGCATGCGGGTTTCCTCCGGTTTGATTATTGTTGGAAGTGATCGATTGTCCTCCCGGAGGTCGCGTGCAGCAAGCATCTCAACTGCCGCGGCGGTCGCGATGTCGTGACTTGACGGCCCCCGACCAGCGCAGCACGACAGCGGCTGAACGGTGACACAATCTGCGGTGGACGACCGCACTTCGCGCTCACCTTGAATGGCTTCAGGCAATATGTTCGTGAGTTTTCGAGCGCTTGAAACATTTCGTGAGCTGTCGCGTTCAGCACCCGGCCCGATCGATGGACCGATTAAGACTTGATGCAAATGTTGCCGACCGGCGAGGGGGACCTCAGATGATTTCGACCTGGAGTGAATGGAAGCGCTATCCCCGTCCCGGACGGGGCGAGAATCTGGAGGCGCCTATTTCGCCAGGGATCTACGAAGTCCGCATCGCCGGTACCGGCGCGCTGTATTCCTTCGGCGCGGTCGACAACCTGGCGCAGGCGCTCGCATTGCTGCCGGTCGGTTCAAAATCCTGGTTCGGTCGCCGCGACACCTCTCATGTCCCCGATCTCGAATACCGCACCTGTGCGACATCCTCGAAGGCCGACGCCAAGGCCGCAGCCGAGCGCATGATCGGCCGCCGCGAGACTTACCTGAGCGGCGCGGCCTAGCTATGTCGGCGATCGCGATGCCTTACCTCTCCCGGCTGGAGAGAGATAAGGGACCTGCGGCTCTCAGTTTAACTCCCAGCAGATGTGCGTTGCCGGGCGGTGCATTGCGCGCCGTCTGTCCCTATATTCCGGGCCGATCCGATCGCCCCCTGAGGAGTAACGCCATGACCCCGACCGCCGCCGCCCGCGCCCCGCAAGCCTCGTCCAATCTGCGCGACCGGTTGAAGGACCCGTCGCTGCTGAAGGAAGCCTGCTACATCGATGGCGTCTGGGTCGGCTCGCCGGTTTTCGCCGTCAACAATCCCGCCACCGGCATCGAGCTTGCAAAAGTCCCGCAACTTGGCGCGGACGATACCACCAAGGCGGTAGAAGCCGCCGAGCGCGCGTTTCCGGCCTGGGCCAAGCTCACCGCCAAGCAGCGCTCTAACATCTTGCGCAAATGGTTCGAGCTGATCGTCGCCAACCGCGAGGACCTGGCGCTGATCCTCACCTCCGAGCAGGGCAAGCCGCTCGCCGAGGCGCTCGGCGAGGTCGATATCGGCGGCGCCTATGTCGAGTTCTTCGCGGAGGAAGCGAGGCGCGTCTATGGCGAGACCATTCCGACGCAGCGGAGCGATGCGCGGCTGCTCGCGATCAAGCAGCCGATCGGCGTCTGCGGCGCGATCACGCCGTGGAATTTCCCGAACTCGATGATCACGCGAAAGGTCTCGCCGGCGCTCGCGGCCGGCTGCACCGTGGTGCTGAAGCCCGCGAACGAAACGCCACTCTCGGCGCTGGCGCTCGCGGCGCTTGCCGAGAAGGCTGGTGTGCCCAAAGGCGTGTTCAACATCATCACGGGCGACGCGCCGCCGATCGGCAAGGTGCTGTGCGAGCATCCGGCGGTGCGTTTCGTCGGCTTCACCGGCTCGACCGCCGTCGGCAAGATCCTCTACCAGCAGGCCTCCGTCGGCGTGAAGCGGCTCGGCCTCGAGCTTGGCGGCAACGCGCCGTTCGTGGTGTTCGACGATGCCGACATCGACGCGGCAGTCGAAGGCGCCATCGTCTCGAAATACCGCAACATGGGCCAGACCTGCGTCTGCGCCAACCGACTCTACGCCCAGGACGGGATCTACGACGAGTTCGTGCAGAAACTGTCGAAGAAGGTCGCGGCGATGAAGATCGGCGACGGCACCGAGAGCGGTGTCATGCAGGGTCCGCTGATCAACATGAAGGCGGTCGACAAGGTCGAGCGCCATATCGCCGACGCCGTCAAGCGCGGAGCAAAGGTCGTCACCGGCGGCAAGCGCAGCGAGCTTGGACGCTCGTTCTTCGAGCCGACGGTGCTTGCCGACGTCAAGCCGGACTCGCTGGTGTCGCAGGAGGAAACCTTCGGTCCGCTCGCGCCCGTCATCCGCTTCAAGGACGAAGCGGATGTCATCGCGATGTGCAACGCCTCGCCGTTCGGCCTCGCCTCTTACTTCTACTCCCGCGATCTCGGTCGCGTCTGGCGCGTCGCCGAAGCGCTGGAATCAGGCATGGTCGGCGTCAACACCGGCCTCATCACCACGGAAGTGGCCCCCTTCGGCGGCGTCAAGGAGAGCGGCCTCGGGCGCGAAGGCTCACATCACGGCATGGACGAATATGTCGAGATCAAATACGTGATGATGGCGGGGGTGTAGGCCCGCCGTTGTCGTCGCGAATGTGAGCCAGGCAGGAATGCTGGAGCGGCCGACCGGCCTCTCCGCGTCATTGCGAGCGGAGCGAAGCAATCCAGAATCCCTCCGCGGAAAGACTCTGGATTGCTTCGCTGCGCTCGCAATTGTCGATGTTCAATAATTCGCTGATTGGATCGCGGTGGTCTTGGTAGCGGCGAAGGCCTTGGGAGTTTGTCCTGCCAAGGCCTGATGGGGTCTGTGGTT
>NZ_JADPKH010000076.1:0-2468 GCF_023073835.1 Bradyrhizobium sp. 153
CCGACGAAATGGACGAGGTCGCCGTCAAGGGCTCCATCGCATCGAAGTCAGAGACAGCAATGGCGATCCCGACCAGGCCGTTCTTGAGATCAGGTATCGGAAGATTCGCATCCTGCCGCCGATCGGAAAGCAGAAGCGCTATCCCGCTCTGACCCTGACGGTGATCCATGCCAAAGAGCCAGGCTTGCGGATCGATGTCGTTGAGCTTTGCCGTGATGATCAGCGTCGCCATGATGGCGGCGCGGTCAGCGCCGCGTTCCGAGCCGGCGAACAGCCAGGACTTGCGGCCGAGAGCAAAACCGCGCAGCGCGCGCTCCGCCGCATTGTTAAAGGGCATGATGTTTTCAGCGCTCACCCGGTGGAGAAGACCGGTCGTCCGGATTAGTCTGTCTAAGCCGGGATAGGGGCGCTGGAGCACGAAACGGTGGCAGCCGCCATGACCATGAGCTGTGAGCTCGCTTTGTTACTTGGCCGCCCCTACGACTTGCCCGGCTGCGCTGCGAGCGCGGATCCGTAGATGTCGTGCAAGCCACTGGCTCCTGAGACAAAGGAGAACCAAGCATGCAAATCGTCGGCATGGACATCCACCGATCGTTCGCCCAGGTGGCGATCCTGGAGGACGGAACAATAATCCGACAGCTCCGCGTTGATCTCGTCCACGATCGGCTTTGTCGCCTTTGCCAAGAACTCAGTCTCGAGGATGAGGTGGTCATCGAGGTAACGGGCAACAGCGTGGCGGTCGAACGTATTCTGCGCCCGCACGTTAAGCGCGTCGCGGTCGCCAATCCGAGGCTCGTTCGGGCGATCGCCTATGCGCGAGTCAAAACGGACAAAGGCCGATGCTGGGACCCTGGCGAAGTTGCATGCTGCTGGCTTCTTGCCGGAGGTCTGGGTCGCTGACGAGGACACCTACAGCCGCCGGCGCCAGATGGCCGAGCGCGCTGGCGTCTTGGCGCAGATCATCCGGATTAGGACGCATGAAGGCTATCCTGCATGCCAACCTCATCCCGCCCTACAAAGGCTATCTCTTCGGCAAGCGCGGACAGCATTGGCTTGACAGTCTGCCTCTTCCATCGGAGGAGCGTGCAATGCTCCGGCGTCTGATCGGGGAACTCGAACGCGTGGACGAAGCAACTGTTGGATAGACAAAGTTGTGGCCCAGCAGGCTCTGGACGATCCACGGGCTCTCAAGCTGATGACGATCCCCGGCGTGAGTTCGGTCGTCGCATCGACTGTGCTGGCCTCGATCGGCGACATCGCGCGCTTCCAGTCACCGGATAAAGCTCAGCAGCTACTTCGGTTTGACCCCTCGAGTTCGGCAATCGGGAGAGCATCCGGCAAGGCATGGTCGTATCTCGAAACAGGGCAATCGTGACGCTCGCAAGATGCTGGTTGAAGCGGCCTGGTCGGCCAAACCGGCGCCGGGGCCGCTGCGGGCCTTCTTCAACCGCATGAAGAAGCATGGGCCTGGAGGCGCGGCCGTCGCGACGGCACGTAAGCTCGCAGTGATGATCTGGCACGTCCTGACGACCGGGAAAGATTATGCTTACGCACGACCGGCGTTCACAGCGATGAAACTCCGGAAGGTGGCACTCAAGGCTGGAGCGCCTCGTGCCTATGGCAAGGCTGGCCCGGCTCGGGACTACTGGATCAAGGAACTGGGTCAGCGGGAAGCTGGCTACGTCGCACGCGTCGAGCAGGCGTACGAGCGGATGGTGGCGGCCTGGAAGGAGAAGCCAAAAAAATTTGCCTTGAACTGACGATAGGGCTTCTCAACACTATCCGTTGTCAGTCAGATCCGCCCGTTATCGATGAAGCGAGTGAACCGATCCCAGCGGCGCAGCATGTAATCGATCGGCTTGGCAACGGATGACGAGTTCGACAGCCGGCCCCGCTGCTCGCCAGCCATGCTTCCAATGCCATCAAAAGCGGCGCGCTTTGCTCCTTGCGCGCTCGCAGACGCTCTTCGGCACTTCGGCCATTGATGCCGCGCTCAATATCGAACGTGCATCGATGAGCTTGACCGCGTCCAGGGCAATCGGCGAGATCGCTGCGGCATTCTTGTCTCGCCTCGCATTGGCCGCGATGTCCGCCAGCTCGAGTGCCGCCTGGCGTGGGCCCAATAGAGTGCGGACGTGACCGGCCCCTGCACGCGCGAGGCGTCATACAGCTCGTTGTAGCCGCTATAGGCATCGGCCTGCAGGATGCCGGAGAAGCTTTGAAGATGATGTGTGGGATGCTCCTGCCGCCGGTCGCGCGAGGCGTAATAGAGCGCGGCCGGCGGCGCCCACCCGCCAAACGGCCGATCGTCGCGAACGTAATGAGATGGACGGTCCCCGCCCTGATAAGCTGCAAAGAGCATCTAGAAGGAGAGCGAGCTATGGCTATGATGACAATCGGGCTTGATATCTCGAAGAGCTGGTTTCAAATCCACTGGATTACGGCGGATGGAGAAATTATCCGCAAGA
>NZ_JADPKH010000130.1:0-2461 GCF_023073835.1 Bradyrhizobium sp. 153
TCATGGATGATCTGTTGCGGGAGTTTTTGACGGAGACCAGCGAGAGCCTGGACACCGTCGACAATCAATTGGTGAAGTTCGAGCAGGAGCCGAACAACGCCAAGATCCTGGATAACATCTTCCGCCTGGTCCACACCATCAAGGGCACCTGCGGCTTCCTCGGCCTGCCGCGGCTGGAAGCGCTCGCGCACGCCGGCGAGACCTTGATGGGCAAATTCCGTGACGGCATGCCGGTGACCGGGCAAGCGGTGACGGTGATCCTGTCCTCGATCGACCGCATCAAGGAGATTCTGGCCGGGCTGGAGGCGAGCGAAGCCGAGCCGGAAGGTAACGACCGCGACCTCATCGACAAGCTGGAAGCGATGGTCGAGCAGGGCATGGCGGCCATGGCAGCAGGCGCCAGCGCAGCTCCCGTCGCCGATGCCCCGCCGCTGGTGCCGGAAGCCCCGGCCGCCGCGCCTGCGCCCGCCAAAGCGATGACCACCGGCGCGCTGGTCGAGCAGACCCTGGAGCGTCCGTTGCGTCCGGGCGAAGTCTCGCTCGACGAGCTCGAGCGCGCCTTCCGCGAGACCGCGATCGAAGCGCCGGTGCTTGCGCCTATTGTCAAGGCTGCGCCCGCGCCGGCGCTTGAGGCTCCGGCGCCTGCGGCCAAGGAAGCTGCAAAACCCGCCGCCAAGGACAAGCCGGCGGCGAAGAGGTCGCTGGCCGACGAGGGCGCCTCCGAAGGCGACCGCATCGCCAACCAGTCGATCCGCGTCAACGTGGATACGCTGGAGCACCTGATGACCATGGTCTCCGAGCTGGTCTTGACCCGCAACCAGCTTTTGGAGATCTCCCGCCGCAACGAGGATACCGAGTTCAAGGTGCCGTTGCAGCGCCTCTCCAACGTCACCGCCGAGCTGCAGGAGGGCGTCATGAAGACGCGCATGCAGCCGATCGGCAATGCCTGGCAGAAGCTGCCCCGCATCGTCCGCGACCTCTCGAGCGAGCTAGGCAAGCAGATCGAGCTGGAGATGCACGGCGCCGACACCGAGCTCGACCGTCAGGTGCTCGATTTGATCAAGGACCCGCTCACCCACATGGTGCGCAACTCCGCCGATCATGGCCTCGAGACCCCCGCCGAGCGCTTGGCGGCCGGCAAGGGCGAGCAGGGCACCATTCGCCTGTCCGCCTATCACGAGGGCGGCCACATCATCATCTGCATCGCCGACAACGGCCGCGGCCTCAACACCGACAAGATCAAGGCCAAGGCGATCTCTAGCGGGCTGGTCACCGAGGCCGAGCTCGAGAAGATGAGCGAAGCCCAGATCCACAAGTTCATCTTCGCGCCGGGCTTCTCGACCGCGGCCGCCATCACCTCGGTCTCCGGCCGCGGCGTCGGCATGGACGTGGTGCGCACCAATATCGACCAGATCGGCGGCACCATCGACATCAAGAGCGTGGCCGGCGAAGGCTCCTCCGTCACCATCAAGATCCCGCTGACCTTGGCGATCGTCTCGGCCCTGATCGTCGAGGCCGCCGGCGACCGCTTTGCCATTCCGCAGCTCTCGGTGGTCGAGCTGGTGCGCGCCCGCGCCAATTCCGAGCACCGCATCGAGCGCATCAAGGACACCGCGGTGCTCAGATTGCGCAACAAGCTGCTGCCGCTGATCCATCTGAAGAAGCTCTTGAAGATCGACGACGGCGCCGCCTCCGATCCCGAGAACGGTTTTATCGTGGTCACCCAAGTCGGCAGCCAGACCTTCGGCATCGTCGTCGACGGCGTGTTCCACACCGAAGAGATCGTGGTCAAGCCGATGTCGACCAAGCTGCGTCACATCGACATGTTCTCGGGCAACACCATTTTGGGCGATGGCGCCGTCATCATGATCATCGATCCCAACGGCATTGCCAAGGCGCTCGGCGCCGCCGGCTCCTCGGCCCATGACATGGCCGACGAGAACGGGGCGCATCACATCGGCGCGGGCGAGCAGACCACCTCGCTGCTGGTGTTCCGCGCCGGCTCGTCCCAGCCCAAGGCGGTCCCGCTCGGGCTCGTCACCCGCCTCGAGGAGCTGCCCGCCGACAAGATCGAGTTCAGCAACGGCCGCTACATGGTGCAGTACCGCGAGCAGCTGATGCCGCTGGTCGCCATGGAGGGCGTCACCGTTGCGAGCCAGGGTGCCCAACCGATCCTGGTGTTCGCCGACGACGGCCGCGCCATGGGCCTCGTCGTCGACGAGATCATCGACATCGTCGAGGAACGGCTCAATATCGAGGTCGGCGGCTCCTCCTCGGGCATTCTCGGCTCGGCCGTGATCAAGGGCCAGGCCACCGAGGTGATCGACGTCGGCCACTTCCTGCCGATGGCGTTTGCCGACTGGTTCACCCGCAAGGAGATGAAGCCGTCGCTGCATTCGCAGTCGGTGCTGCTGGTCGACGATTCCGCGTTCTTCCGCAACATGCTGGCGCCGGTGCTCAA
>NZ_JADPKH010000151.1:0-2394 GCF_023073835.1 Bradyrhizobium sp. 153
GGGGCATTCCTTGAATCATCGCAAAGTCCTTCTCGCAAAAGAACTTTCGCTGATTCGCGCCCCGATGCGCCTCAATACTGTGAGAAATGCGGGCTAGCTCGATCGCATCGCCCTCGGCTTCACGCGGGCGGCCTTGGTCCTCCAAGGCTGCAACGACCCGCCTTCGGTTCATAGCAGCACCTAGGAACGCGTTGCTACTTGATGAACTCCGTCATCGGCTTGCCCTTGTCGACGACAAAGACGTTCAGCATCTTCAACGGCCTGTCACCGCCGATCTTGAATCCGGCGTGAGGCACATCGCGCGCGTTTATGATCGCAGCCCCTGTGGGCAACTCGCGATGACTTCCATCCGGCAAATCGAGCGTAGCGCCTTGCAGCACGTAGACGATTTCCTCACCGGGATGGATGTGCTTGGCCAGCGACTCACCGGGAGGCACTTCGACGACCACCACGACGACGTCCATGTCCTTTCCGGTGAGATCACCTCTCTTCAATTCCGTTCTGGAAATCGACGTTTGAGAACTCGCAGAGCCGATCAAGCAAGCGGTAGCAAGTATGGAAAGGGCCAGTCGCATTGCAAACCTCCCTCGCAATATAGCTGTGAAAATTGGCATCCTGCATCATGCGCGTCCATGGCGCAAAGACACGGTCTCGGCCCGGCGCCGCCAACTGAGTGCACTGTCCTCGTAAGTCGTCGCCCATTTCCTGAGTTGCTCACGGACTGTCCTTGGCCTTCCGGCTCTCGCCAATTGAAACCGGCTTGTTCAGGAAATACTCGCGGTTACCTGTCGCTGCTTCCGCATACTGGTCGATGGCCACGATGATGGCCTGGACGTGCGGATAGCACCACCCCTCCCGCGTCGCCTTTCGGCGAACATCCTCGAGCGCGGTCAGGAAGGGCGAGAGCCCTTGCTCGTCGTCGAACCAACGCCTGCTCACCACGTTCTCCCGCCAAGCACCCTGCCCTTGGTTGGCGCGGCTGCGCACTCTTCAGCGCGTCCCGCTGGGCACAGAGACTTTCAACCTTCGCCTCCATCCGCGACAGCAGGGCTTCGGCCGATGCCGTCCCGAGACCAGCCCGCTGTAGCTGGAGGATTTCCTTCCTCTGCCTCCCCGTCTGGATGCGCATCCGTTCGATCTCCCGCCTGACAGCGTCCAGGTCCGGCATGTTCAACCCCGCAATTTGAATATGGCTCATGAGAACAAAAACGGAACGAAGAGTCGAGTCAGACGTTGGACGAAAAAGGAGACGTGTGATGGCCGACAACACCCAGAAGGACCCGAAAGACTGGGTTTCCGGGGATGACCCGATGACAGGAGCCCAGGAATCCTACCTCAAGACGCTCGCCGAGCAGGCCCATCAGAACCTGCCTGAGGAAGAGCTGACCAAGGCCGAGGCCTCCGAGCTGATCGACAAGATGCGGCAAAAGGCCGGGCTGGAGGAGTGACCCCCATGATTGTGGGAACCCGGGGTCGTGTGTATGCAAGCGAAATCGGGAATCGAAATGCCTTATTTCGTTTGCGCCCGCGACGGTGTCGGGCAGATCATATTGAACAGGGACACCAGGGAAGCGGCCGAGAAGAAGGCCGCCGAGCTCCGTGACGTCGGCTACTTCGAAGTCGAGATCATCGCGAAAGCGGCCGAGAAGGCCGCCTGAGCAACTGGTGTCGCATTGCGCGCCCTGGCGGAGGTGCTCCTCCGCCTGCGCCGCACTTGTTGGGTCGCCCCTGCCCAGAACGGATGCAAGCGTGCGAGTGCGCGGCGGCCCTGCCGTCCATGGGGAATGGACGACCGCTGCTCGCTTTGGCTAGGCTGATCCAAATTCTGGAGGAGCCAAGATGCCGTACTTCACATCCAAGCAGGACCAGGCGCAACGCATTTGCAAGGTGCTGGCCGACGTGTTCTGCGCGATTTTGCTCGCGACCTTCTCGATTGTGTTCTTCGGACTGCTCGGCGGCATTGCCGCCTTCGTTGTAGTTGAGGCCGGCCTACTTGCGATTGATTGGCTCTTGCCGAACGAGGACGATGCGGCAGGCGTAGTTCGCTAGTGGACTTTCCCGTGGTGGCTCCATGCCGAAGCAGACGGGCAGTCGGGCTTGTCAAAACTGATCGCCTATGAACTTGATGATGCTGACGATCAGGCCAGAGAGACATGCTGCAGTGCCGAGGTCGGCGAGATAAAGCAACACGTCACGTTCGTCCTCACTTAGTTCTGCCAGTGCCTTGCGCATCTTCCCTCTCCATGGCCTCGATCAGCACTTGGTCGTCGAGAACATCCAGCAGATCATTAATTGGTCGTCCGTGAAGAACCTCCAAGCGGTTGATCAAGAATCAGTTTTCGGGGCGAGAAGGTCTTGGGGATTGCAAACTTTCGGGCTTTGACGGCCCAAAAG
>NZ_JADPKH010000149.1:0-2358 GCF_023073835.1 Bradyrhizobium sp. 153
GTACGCATCCGGCGGGCGCCGTCTTGTCTGACACGCTGTAATTCGCCAAGCGTGTGACCTTAAATTTAGCTTCAAGGTCATCAGGCGATGCGGGTCGAGGTTTTGGGCGGGCTGGAGCGTCGGCGGCGTTGGTCGCAGGATGACAAGGCACGGATTGTCGAGGAGACGTTGGCGCCGGGCGCAAAGGTGACAGCGGTTGCACGTCGCAACGGAGTAGCGGCCAGCCTGGTGTTCACCTGGCGTCGTCAAGCGCGGACATCCGAGCAGGTCGCACCGTCTTTTGCGCCGGTGCAGATCGCCGCCACGGAGGCGGAGGAAACTCCGAAGCTCTTACCTGCGGGTGATAGCCGAGGGCGGTCTGTAGTGGCCGCGCGTATTGGATTGATCGAGATCGACCTCGGTAACCGGCGACGCATCCGAGTGGACTCGCACGTCGATACAGAAGCGCTGGCGCGGGTCCTCGAGGTACTTGAGCGCCGATGATTGCCATACCGGGTAATGTGCGGGTGTGGCTTGCGACCGGCCATACCGATATGCGCCGCGGCTTCCCGAGCCTCGCGCGTCTGGTCCAGGAGAGTTTGAAGCGTGATCCGCATGCCGGTGATCTCTATGTTTTTAGAGGCCGCCGCGGCGACCTGATCAAGATCATCTGGCATGATGGCCAAGGCGCGTGTCTGTTCACGAAGCGGCTGGAGCGAGGCCGCTTTTTGTGGCCATCAATGGCGGATGGCGTTGTGACGATCAGCGTTGCGCAGCTATCCTATCTCCTCTCCGGAATTGATTGGCGGATGCCGCAGGCAACCTGGCGTCCACAGGCTTCCGGTTAAATCGAGCGGGATTTTTTGCGACGAATATGGTTGATTCGTCCTCGTGACGACGCCAGCCGATCCGCTTCCCACCGACCTTGCCGCAGCACACGCGATGATCATTGCGCAGCGCGAGCAGCTGACGCTGGCGAGGAGCGAAGTGACCGTTGGCCGGCTGGAGATCGAGCGGCTGAAGCTGATGCTGGCCAAGGCACGACGAGAACAGTTCGGGCAATCTTCTGAGCGCGGCAAGCTGCTGGTCGAGCAGCTCGAACTCGCCATCGAGGATCTTGAAGAGACCCAGGCTGAGCAGGAAACCAAGGCCGAGCTCGCAGCGCCGGAAGCCGCCAAACAGCAGCGCGTGCAAAATCCGCGGCCGCCGCGACGTCCGTTGCCGGACAATCTGCCGATCGAACGCATCGTCGAACCCGCTCCTTGCGTATGTGGCAAGTGCGGCAGGAGCGACTGCACAAGCTCGGGGAGGTGGTATCGAAGACCCTGGAATGTGAGCCGCGGCGCTGGAAGATTATCGAGCATGTCCGCGAAAAGTTCTCCTGCCGGGATTGTGAGGCAATCACCGAGGCGCCGGCGCCCTCCCATCCGATCCCGCGAGGCTTTGCCGGGCCGAGCCTGCTGGCGATGGTGCTGGTCAACAAGTTCCTGCTGCACCAGCCGTTGAACTGACAGAGCAAGACCTATGCCCGCGAAGGGATCGAGATCGACGTCTCGACCCTGGCGGATCGGATCGGCGCCTGCGTGGTGGCACTCGATCCCATCATTGAGGCGATCCGGATCCACGTCATGAGCGCGGAACGCATCCACGCCGACGATACGACGGTGCCAGTGCTGGCCAAGCTCAAGACGGCGACCGGTCGGATCTGGACTTATGTTCGCGATGACCGGCCGTTTGGCGCCACGGATCCGCCGGCGGCCCTGTTCTACTACTCACGCAACCGGGCTGGAGGACACCCGCAGAGCCATCTTGCCGGCTATGTCGGCCTCATGCAGGCCGATGCCTTCGATGGATATAACCAGCTCTACAAGGCCCAAAGGAAGCCAGCTCCGATCCTTGAAGCGGCCTGTTGGAGCCACGGCCGCAGAAAGTTCTTCGACCTGGCGAAATCTGGAGAGGCGCCGATTGCGAGCGAGGCCGTGCGACGCATCGATATCCTGTTCGAGATCGAGCGCACCATCAACGGCAAAACGCCGGAACAGCGGCTTGCGGTACGTCGTGATAAGTCGAGGCCGATCGTCGCCGATCTCGAAACCTGGATGCGTCAGCAGCGAACCTTGCTCTCATCAGGCAACGATACTGCAAAGGCGATCAACTACCTGCTCAACCGTTGGGCGGCGTTCACCCGCTTCCTGGACGATGGTCGCGTCTGCCTCTCGAACAACGCTGCCGAACGAGCGTTACGCGGTGTGGCTGTCGGAAGACGAAATTGGACCTTCGCCGGTTCAGACGCCGGCGGTCATCGCGCCGCCGCCGTCTATACCCTGATCGAGACCTGCAAGATGAACGACGTTGATCCACAAGCTTGGCTCGCGGATG
>NZ_JADPKH010000017.1:0-172858 GCF_023073835.1 Bradyrhizobium sp. 153
CCACACGTACTCGGCATATTCCCGTGGCATTGAAAATTTGATGGGTGCCTTCATGTGGCTCGATCTCACGCCCAAAGGCCGCCATCAATTCGATGACGGCCACAGCCGGCTTAGTGACGACGGCCGGGACGTCCGAACGCTCGGGCGACCCAGCGGCGCGAGGACTGGCTGTCATTGACGGTCACTGGCGACATCACTGGGTTAGGAGAGCTTCATGTCCGCACTCGGCGGTAACCCGAAAGTCCCGCAATCAGGAGCAGAGCGGCGCGATTAGCCCTTAGCTATAGCAGGCAGAACCATTTTCCGAACGCAACTACGGCGGTAGACCGGACGCGCAACGACGCCTGCCTCAACGCCGCTTTTGACCCCCAAAGCAGTCACTCGTCTGGTGCTCGAGTTGACTGAGCGAGCTGAAAAACCAGCCGCCGGGCGCCATCGACCAGTTCTTGGACGACATCCGCTGCAGGCTTAATTTCATTCACTAAGCCGACGCCCTGTCCCGCTAGAAAATCCATCGAGTCCAGGTCGCCCGAGGCGTCTGGCGTCGGTGGAAAGCCCATGAAGCGCAAGAGTGGCGTCGCCCGGCCACCGACTTTCGTCTCGCCAATCTGCGGCTCATCGGCCCGCTGCTCACTGCCGCGCGCCTCATCTGGCAGCCAGCGTTCGACAAAGGGCGTGCGCAGTGTGCGATGAGGGGCATTGGGCCAGCCGTGACCGAAAAGCGTCGTCCGCACCGTGTAATCTTCCGCTGCATCGATAACCTTCTGTTTATAGACCGTATGCGCGTAGGCTTCTGTCGTAGCGATCAGCCTCGTTCCGATCATCACGCCCTGCGCTCCGAGAGCGAGAGCGGCGGCGAAGCCCCGCGCATCCGCAATGCCTCCGGCTGCAATGACGGGAACTGGAGCCACCGCGTCGACGACCCGCGGTACCAGCGCCATTGTTGTAATATCGCCAGCCAGGTGGCCACCGGCTTCCACACCCTGAGCAACGATGGCATCGACCCCGGCATGAGCAGCTCTTCGCGCGTGGGCAACCGAGCCGACTTGGTCGATCAGTTTCACCCCTGCCGCTTGGGCTGGGCCTACAAAGGGAGTCGGATCGCCCCAAAAGGTCAAGAGGACTGGAACCCGCTCCTCGAGGCACACTTCGATGACCGCCTCGATTGGAAATGGCAGATGCGGTCCACTCAGCAATATACCGACCCCGAACGGCTTTTCGGTGAGCGATCGCAGGCGCCCAATCTCCTCGCGCAGCACCGGCGGCGGGTTGCCGCTAAATGACATAATGCCGAGTCCGCCAGCGTTGCTCACCGCTGCCGCAAGCTCGGGCCCGGTGATAAACCCCATCGGTGCGGCAAAGACGGGCACATCAATCGCCAACAGATGGCAGAGCGCGGTGCGCAGCATGACAGCCTCCATTGCATTCGGTGTACCCCCGCCACCGCAGCGGAAGTAAACATCGCCCAGAGGGCGGACTCAAGGTGGCGCGTGCTCCAACAATCCGGTGTTGGCCCTGAGCGGTATTGCACCGCCACAAGAACTCGGTCGCTAACAGGACATAGCGGAAATTGTCCGACAACCGACTATTGTAGAGGGCGACGCTCGTGATCCAAACCGGACTACGGTGTTAATGTTTGCCGATAAACGTAAGGACAGCCTGGTCGTACGCGTCAGGAGCTTCTGCAGGCACGGTGTGCGAACTTCCGGCAATGATGATCCTCTCGCGGTTTGGTAGGCAGGTCTCTAGCTGGTCGACAATTCGATAGAAGAATTTGGGACTTCGCTCGCCATTGGACAGAAGCGTTGGCGCATTGATCGACTTGGCCATTTCGCACGTGAACGCCGGCCTCGGGCGTTTTGTTGTGGCGTCGGCTTGAAAGGACGCCACGTTATCGAAGTTCATCTTCTGGTCGGCAATGGATCGACGTTCATAGGCGCCCGGTCCGCCGACGGCGTTCACGAACAGCGGTATGCCGGTTTTCACGTCGCCTGCCTTGACTGCC
Source organism: Bradyrhizobium sp. 153 (assembly GCF_023073835.1). Classification (NCBI taxonomy): domain Bacteria; kingdom Pseudomonadati; phylum Pseudomonadota; class Alphaproteobacteria; order Hyphomicrobiales; family Nitrobacteraceae; genus Bradyrhizobium; species Bradyrhizobium sp. 153. The sequence goes on from NZ_JADPKH010000017.1 coordinate 2,006, forward strand.
TCCCTCGCCGGTGCCTGGGCATTGCCCCACTCTTTCAACATGTCGCCGAGCCCGGGAACGCCGGCCAGGATGCCCGTCGCGGGCGGTTCGTTGAGCGTCAGGCTGACCAACTTTTCCGGATGCACGGCGGCAAAGAAAAGCGCCGCATGCGCGCCAGACGAATGCGCAACGACCCTGACCTTCGACAAGCCTAGAGCCCGCACAAACGCGGCAAGATCCTCGCCGTGCGCATCCGCAGCGCCATCCGGCATGCTCTCAGGACTTGCCTCATTTGGGAAGTGGTTGCGGCGGCTGTAGGCAATGGCGCGATAGCGATCGGCGAACTTTGGAAGATGCTGCAGCCACATTCGGTAATCTTGAAGACCGCCGTGAACAAATATAACCGGTTCGCCTTGACCAACTTCCACGTAGGCAAGTTCAGTCCCATTGGCAGTGACGCGCTTTATGTCTTCTGCGTGGGCGCTGGAAACCTCGAGAAAAATACACGACGCTGCGGCGAACTTAGCGACGAGGCGGAGCATTGCAGTCTCCCTTATGGCTTATAGCCCCACGGCAGTGAGGCTAATTCGAGGCAATCTCAGGGCTGGTGGCCCGCCCTTATTTTTGTCTGCCGGGCCAGGCGCTGGAGGTGTTGGCGCATGTGGCAACTCGGCAGTGCATTCGCTCATTGCGGGTCCTCAATTCGCGTTACGAAACTATCGGGGCGTTCGCGGCGAAATACGCGTGTGGCGAAGGAAGGCGATGCTCGTCTCTATACTTTGCAACGGATCGGCCGAAACATCTTGCTCGACGAAAAAATGCTGCACGCCGCACCGAAACGACGCGTCGAGTATTTTTGCGAAGTCGATCGTGCCGTTGCCTAGCTCGGTGGTCGATCCGTCGCTCGCCATATCCTTGAGATGCACCAAGCGGAATCGAGATGGATGTGTCTTCAAGACTTTCACGGAATCGAGGTTTCCTTTGGTTGCCCAGTAAACATCGAGCTCGAACTTGACAAAGCGCTGATCCGTACGGCTGAGCAGAATGTCGTAAGGCTGGACGCCACCTGCGAGGTTCGCGAACTCAAAATCGTGATTATGATAGGCAAGTGTCAGCCCGGAACGCGCCGCCAATTCACCGATCCTATTCAATCTGTCACAAATCCGCTTCCAATCGTCGATTGTCTGCCGTTCCAACTGGTCCAGCCATGGACACACGACAAACCGGCTGCCAAGCAAATGAGCGATGTCGAACGATGATCCGGTATTGTCTCGCAGGTTGCCGTAGTCGATATGCAGCGACGGCGCAGTGAGACCCAGGCCCAGCAAAAGTTTCCGGGTGCGCCGCACATTGGGGCCGAGAATGCCGGCAAACTCCACCTCGCGATAGCCGAGACGGGCAACCTTCCGTAGGGTCCCGTCAAAGTCGGCTTTCAGCAGATCGCGGACCGTATAGAGCTGGAGACCAATTTTCGACAGCTCCCGACCGGATACCGGCGCAATCCCTATCGCGGCACCTCCCGCGATACCGGCGAGAATATCGCGTCTGCTGAGGACCGCGCGCGGGGAACCAACGGAGAAAGTTGTCGACCGGCGGACCACAATCCCACTGCCTCTCGATGCCCACCATTGATTGCCGGGTTGCCGAGACTGTCGCGCAGCTACTTCGGCGTTTGCAGTACGACCCCGTAACGACCGTATATCCGACCAATCGTGCCGTCGTTTCGCAGCCGTTCAAGCGCTCCATTGATGGCTTCGCGCAGTGCATCATCCGGCCGAACCATGCCAACGGCGACATTCCAGTTGAGATCGGCCACGGTCTCGTCGCGATCCAGGATGCGAAATGCTTTGTCCGGGTGCGTCAGATTGAAATAGCTCGCCGACGTGGGCGTGACCGCAGCGGCGTCAATCTCATGGTTTGACAGGGCGTCGAGGCTGTCGCTCTCGAAGCCAAAGGTCGACGTGGGTACGTGCCGTTGACCGATGATCATGGCTGCGACGGATCCGACCTGCACTCCCACCTTGGTATGCTCGTTGAGGCTCTTGAACGAGGTGAGTGGGCTGGATGACGGCACGACCAGCGCGACGCCAGTGCGATAGTAGGGCTTTGAAATTCTCAAGCGGGTTTCGCCTTGCGCGTCGCGGTCGGCGATGACATCCAGGAGAATGTCGCAGCCGGCGCTACGCATCTGGTACTGGGTGATGATCCAATCTAGCCTCAGCGAGACGCCGAGTTCGCGCGCGAGCGCCTGACCCAATTCGATCTGAAAGCCGGGAGGATCACCGGTTTTGCTCGCGAAGGGAAGCGAGTTGGGATGGGCGCAGAGCCCGAGCACGCCGGACGAACGGATCGCGTCCAGGGTCCGCGCTTGCGCTGGCCCCGACATTCCGATGACGGCGCCGATGACGAGCAGAAGAATTGTCTTCATTCGCGTCCCCGCGTAGATGGGGCCCCAGCGGCTCAGCCCTCGCGCGGCTTCAAGGCGCGGATATATTTGACGATCTGGTCGATCTGCGCGTCGGTGAGGGCGCCGTCAAATGCCGGCATCGCGCCTTGCTTGCCGTGCTTGATGCGGTTGTGCAGAAAATCGTCATCGCGCGGCGAATTCATCAGCTGCGGCCCCTTGCCGGCAGCCCGTCCGCCATCGGAGTGGCAAAAGCCGCAGGTCCCCGCGAACAACTGCTCGACATCGAACGTTCCGTTCTCTGGCGCAGGGGTAGCAGGCTGCGCTTGAACCAACCCGGTGAGACACAATAACGAAGCGCCCAACAGCGCCGATCGCAGCGCGGTGATCTTGTTCGATTGCGATTTCAAGGCATCCAGCTCCATGTCCTGAAACACGTCCGGCGAGTTCAACGTCCGGGGAGCAAGCTTGCGCCCGCTCCCCGGCAGATCAATTTGCGATAGCCTATTTCAGGCTGTAGACGATGAGCGCACCGTCGTCGCGCGGCATGCTCTTGTAAACGCCGCCGAAATTTGGCGCATATTCGTCGGACAACATGCCGCCAAAGCCCGCGACCACGGCGATATATTGCTTGCCTCCGGCGGAGTAGCTGATGATGCCGCCTTGATGGCCGGTTCCGTCGGAGTGATTCCACAGTTCACCCCCGGTTTCGGCATCGTAGGCGTGAAGTGTGCCGCGGGAGTCAGGTACGAACACGAGATTTCCCGCGGTCGAGAGCACACTTCCAAGCGGCGGCTCGGGATAGCGAACCTCCCATTTCTTCGCCCCGGTGACGGGATCGCGCGCATCCAGGTGACCATAGATCTCACCGCCCGGAGGCGGCGCCATCTTGAAATCGGCGCCGATGTTGAGCTGGACCTGTGGCGTGGTGACAGGCGTCGTCTTCTGGATATCGAGCGTCATGCACCATTCCTGGCCGATTTTATAATAGAGTCCGGTCTTAGGGCTGTACGAGCCGGAATTCCAGCTGACGCCACCTCCGATGAATGGACACAGCGGCGGTTCGGTCACTTTGCCCGCGGAGAAGTCGCGCCGGCCGATCAGCGCGCCCGTCTTGGGGTCGATATCCTTGACGAAATTGATGTTCTCAACGAGCCGCCAAACGTTCTTGACGGCGAGATTGCGGTCATAGACGAAGATGAAACCGCTCTTGTTCGGATGGACGACAAGCTTCTGACCGTCACGATCGAGCATCAAGAACTCGCCGACGGCGCTGTCGAAATCCCAGGCATCATGAGGCAGCTCCTGATGGTAGAACTTCAGCTTGCCAGTATCGAGATCGAGACCGATCACCGACGTCGTGTAGAGATTGTCGCCGGGCCGCGCGCCTTGCGTCTTGTAGTCGGCGCCCGACCAATCGTAGAGCGGCGCCGGGTTGGCGGTGCCCCACAGAATCGTGTTGGTCTCGGAATCGTAGGTGCCCGGCATCCAGCCGCCACCTCCACCCGTGCGCCAGGAATCGTTTCCCCAGGACTTCATCGCTTCATCAGTGCCTGCGACCGTCAGGAACTCCCACTTCTTTTTGCCGGTGGCGGCATCGACAGCAAATATCGGACCGCGGCCCGGCCACTCTCCGCCTTGCGAGCCGATGATCACCGTACCCTTCGCGTAAAGCGGCGCACCGGTGAAACCGACTGTAAGTTTTTGCGAATCGATCAGCTTGGTATCCCAGAGAACCTTCCCTGACTTCATATCGAGTGCGATCAGACGGCCGTCCATCGTGCCGACAAAGGCCTTGCCTTCGCCGAGCGCCAAGCCGCGATTGTAGGGGGAATGGGTCTGGCGCGCGATCAGCGCCTCGTCGAGCTCAGGGAAATAGGACCAGATCACCTCGCCGGTCGCGCCGTTTAGCGCAAAAACCCGGCTGTAGGAGCCCGTGTAATAAAGAACCCCGTCGGCCGCGAGCGGCATTGATTGCAGGCCGCGCGTCGAGCGTCCGGGAATATGGATCCAGGCAACACCCAGATTGCCGACGTTGCTTGCGTTGATCTGCGCCAGCGGGCTGTAGTGATAGGATTTGTAAGAGCCGTGATAGGTCAGCCAATCATTCTGACCAGCGGCCTCGATCCGAGCTGTATCCACGGATTGAGCCAATGCTGACGACACAATCAGTGTCGCGCCAATGGCAACAAGAGGTAAACCAGATTTGCGCCACCGCCTCTTCATGTATACGTCCTCCCGTTTTTGTTTATCGACCTGCATTTTTCAAGCGCCGACCGTGAGTTGCATGCAGTTCAGTGCCTCATCGATTCATCTCCAATCGCGCGTGAGTTCCCAGCAAGCTTCGATCTCTCCGGCGAAAATCGCCAAAGAAGCTACAAGTCCACGTTCGTTGGGTTGTCGTTGCACTTCTGCTTGCGATCATAGAGTACGCCGGATCACGCGGAGTGCAATGTCGGAAATGCGCCTGGCGCAAAATGACAGACCGGCTTACCTTTTGATAAATGTTTTCTTTCGAATAGCTGCGTCGTCAGGATGTCGCCTAGAGCAACGCAAAAAGCGAGATCCCGCGAAGAGCGATCGGCCGCTGTGCACGATGCCAAAGAATCCAGGGCTAGGCCGGCCGCCACATGTTCATGAGCGGCGCGGCGCTGCGGCGTCAATTTTCGATATGGGCAAAGACCCCCGTAAAGCGGGCGGCGGGCTCGCCACAACCGAGCGACGGTCTACTCGCCGTGATCGGAAGCCTAGCAGTCCGGTATTCCTGGTGGACGCGCTGAGGCATTGGCGTTGGCACTGGTCGCGGCAGAAGGTGTGGAAGGAGAGCCAGTGCTTGCGCCGGGCGACGTTGTTGAACCGACCGTCGTGTTTCCAGATGGTCCAGTTGCAGTGGTGCCACTCATGTCGCGAACGACCTTATTGGCTACGTCCCAGCATTGCTTGGTATCATGACCGCTCGACCCACCCGTCGAAGTTCCTTGTGCGTTTGCGAATGTACCGACAGCTAACAATGCGGCGCTGATCGCCGTTGACAGAAGAATCTTCCTCATGGACGAATCTCCTCCTTGAGAGCCGGCTGGAATGCCGACGCCTCTCAATGCTGACGCGCCATCCAACGTTCCTCACAGGGCGGCCGAACACATGGCTGCTCCGACCACCGCTGCAAAGTGCAGCTTCTTCTTGCCAACCCGGAGCCGTCACACATGGCCCTTGCGCCGTATTGCACCGCCACAGAACCCCGGTCGCTTGCGACCCGCTCGGCTCCTACACCATGGCCTGGCGCATCGGCGGCGCGTTGATCTGGTCAGCTGATGAAGCTAGGGCGGAAGCAAGTGGCAGACCACCCAAACGGATGTCCGTGCCCGTACCACGGTCTATTATCGTAAGTTCGTTACGCCGGCACGGCTTAGTCCGTCCGCGAGGTGTTCGCGATATCTCAAGTCGAGGTATGGAGTTGTTATTTCGAATTGCCGCCGCGGGTCCTTCGGTTGTCGGGATATAAACTCCTGCAGCAAAGGCTGTGCTTCTTCTATGCGTCCAAGTTGCCCCAGGCTCGCAAGAAGGGCTCTGAGAGCGAGATAAGGACGTCGTAGCTGGATCGCTAGTTCGCCGTAATGCACTGCCTCCTCGTAGTTCTCCTGATGGTAATGGGCCAGCGCAACGAAGCTAAGGAAGCTTCCGGCCTGTGGATCGTTCGGATTCAGGCGTAAGCTGCGCAATAACGAATCCAGAGCTTCAGTGAAATGCCCGATATGGACCCGAACCAAACCAAGGGAGAAAAACCCTAATGCGAAATTTGGATTAAGGTCGATTGAACGTTGCGCCTCGGCAAGCGCTTGGGAGTGCATCTGCCTCAATAAGCTGGCCCAACACAGGGCGTAGTGGCAGTAGGGATCGCGGTCGTCGAGCGCGACTGCGCGCGCGGCCGCAGTATAGATGTCCGACACATCTTTCGTGAGATCGCTGCTCCAGCCATACCAAATGCGGGCATTCAGTGTACGGGCAAGCGTCATGTGAGCCTGAGCGAGGTTCGGATCAAGCGCTAACGCCTGTCTTATAAGAGTTATCGCCTCTTCGTGCTCTTCAGGTGCGAGCTGCGAGAAGTGCCACATCGCACGCATACAGCAGTCGAAGGCATCGAGATTCCTGACGCTTTTTCGAAACGCTCGTCTCCCTTCGATCAGCAGCATCTCAGGCTCGATGGCACCGACTACGCTCTGCGTGATCTCGTCCTGAATGGCGAATATGTCGGCCAAATCGCGGTCGAAGCGCTCCGCCCAGAGGTGATTTCCTGTTTGTGCTTCGATCAGCTGTCCCGTGATCCGCACGCGCTGCCCAGCCCGTCGTACACTGCCCTCGAGGACATATCGAACGCCAAGTTCGCGAGCGACCTGTTTCACGTCAACTGCGCGCCCCTTGTACACGAACGTCGAATTTCGGGCGATGACGAAAAACCAGCGGTTATGGGACAGAGCGGTAATTATGTCCTCTGTGATGCCATCTGCGAAATATTCCTGCTCGGGATCTCCACTCATGTTCGAGAACGGAAGTACCGCGATGGAAGGCTTATCTGGGAGTGCGAGCGAACCACCCAGGATGCCGGTACTTACCGGATGCTCAGGTTGCCAATCCACCGAGTAAACCGAGACTGGACGACTGATATTCTTCAGTGAGCGCTGTCCGAGCGGAGTGAGTGCAAAGTTCAGCTTGCCTTCGATCTGATCTCGCACCGTACCTGAAATGCAAATTCCGCCTGGTTCAGCCACCCCTTCGAGTCGCGCAGCGACATTCACTCCATCGCCCAGTACATCATCGCCATCCGCCATGACGTCGCCAACATTGATGCCAATCCGAAACTCCATCCTGCGGTCCTGAGGAAGATCGGCGTTGTGGCGATCAAGAGAGCGCTGGATGGCCACGGCGGCGCGCACCGCCTGGACTGCACTACTGAACTCCGCAATCACGCTGTCGCCTGCGGTCCCAAAAACCCTGCCTGCGTGTTCGGCGATTAGATCGGATATCGTGCGACGATACCCGTCCAAAGTTTGCAAGGTCGCCTCTTCATCCGCCGACATCAGGCGGCTGTAGCCCGCAACATCTGCTGCCATGATCGCGGCCAAACGCCTTGTGATCGGAGGGTTGTTCATGGCTCCGCTCCATCTAAAGGAGCGAGTTTAGCCGAAACCAGCCCGCGGGGTAAGCCGTGCGATCTCGGCTGTCGACGGTGAAGCGGACGACGGGCGGCGCTTGGTTCGATCGCCGCTTGTGGCCCAAGGCCGACGTGGAGCCATTCTGCTGCCACGTCGGCTTCTGCGCGCAAAGCGAATGCGACAATTGCGGAGGCACGCGCCAGTCAACACTCTCGTGCCCCGGACGCAGCGCAGCGTCACTTCCGACGGTGCGCTGCCGAGCCGGGGCCCAAAGCTGCGGCTTTCTGGATCCCGGCTCGGCGCAGCAGCGCTCAGCGGCCCAGGTCGAGCTCTTCAACCAGCTCCATTCTTACCTGCGCGAGGCATCTCAAGGACCCTCTGGAGCAGCGTGGGATGGCCAAGAACGGCGCGCAATTCCGGTTTGTCGAGCCATGCTGCTGCGTCCTCAAAGCTTTGGCATTCCTCGAGCTTGATGGTTGCCGTCGCCAATGGCACGTCGACGGGGCCGAATTTGCGCGGACTGGCAAGCGATAGTGATCCCAAATGCGCGCCTAACAATTCCAGATCCTGGCTGAGCTGGTGTAGTGCCCCGGCCATCGCGGTGGGCTCAGATGCGGCGAGTTCGTTTGCACGGAGCACCACAGCGGGCGGGTTGTTGGTTTCCGGCGTGGCAAAAAGTCCAGGCGTCTTCAGTCGTGCAGACGTCATGAGACCCAACGGGATTGAAAGCAGAAGACCCAGTACGACAGGCGACATCCAAAGCAGCAGGGGCAGAGAGACCGCGTAGGCACTGAGCGATAGCGCCAATCCGCAGAGCGTAGGGCCGGCGAGCTTGCGATAGATTTCGCCGCGAGCCAGCTCGCCATCGCTCCGGCGCTGCACCTGCCAGCCGGCGTCCCGACCAGCTAGAATTTCAAACACGGCCTTGGTCTGGAGGATCATCATGCATGGAGCGATCAAAGCCGCAAGAAACGTCTCGCAAGCGACTCCGGCCAGTACGCGAGGACTCCTTGCGAATCCGATCCGCTCTTTTCGATTGCCGATCAGCACCAGGTAGGCGAGCAGCTTCGGCAGGATCAGAAGTCCCATTGTCGCTGCAAAGACCCGGGCGGCAAGCACCGGGTCCTGTTGCGGCCAGGTCGGAAACAAACTGAAGCCTTTGGGAAAATACTCCGGTCGGATGAAATGCGCCTGCAGTGCAATCAGCAGGCCGAGTACCAGGAATAGAAACCACAGCGGCGCGGTGACATAGGAGCCGATGCCCGTAAGCAAATGCAACCGCGAGACCCAATGTAGCCCGCGGGCGGGCAACACCGCCAGATGCTGAAGGTTACCCTGGCACCAGCGGCGATCTCTTGCCGCAAAGTCCAGCAGTGACGGCGGGACTTCTTCGAAGCTGCCGCCAAGGGCCGGTGCCAGATAGATTTTCCAGCCCGCGCGGCGCATCAACGCGGCCTCGACAAAATCATGGCTTAGGATGTGACCCCCGAAAGGCTTACGACCGCTCAGCTCCGGCAGGCCGGCCTCCGCAGCGAACGCCTGCACCCGGATGATGGCGTTGTGGCCCCAGTAATTGCTGTCGCCACCGTGCCACCAGGCATTGCCGGCTGCAATGATGGGGCCGTAAACACGCCCCGAGAATTGCTGCAGCCTACTGAAAATTGTGCGCGCGTTGACGATGACCGGCTGCGTCTGGATCAGCGCAGCAGCGGGATGGGACTCCATCGCGTGGACAAGGCGAACTATTGTGTCGCCCTCCATGAGGCTGTCCGCGTCGAGAACGATCATGTGATCATAGGCCGACCCAAACCTCATGACCCAGTCGGCGATGTTGCCGGATTTCCGCGCGATATTGTTGGAGCGATGCCGGTAGTACAGCCGCGCGGCGCAGCAGGCGCGGCGCAGCCCAATGAACGTCATCTCTTCACGAATCCAGATGTCGGGGTCGCTCGTATCGCTCAGTAAGAACCAGTCGAACTGGTCCCCATATCCGGTAGCTTGAACTGATTCATACATGGCGCGCAGTCGCGCCATGAGATGATGCGGGTCCTCATTATAGGTGGGTAGCAGCATGGCTGTGCGGGAGGTTACACGAGGCAGGGGGCCCGTCGTATCGATCGGCAGACAAGACCGGGTGCGCGTGAGCAGCACGAGGAATCCGGCGAACGCGGACATGAAGGAGAAGGCGACCCATGCGAGCAGCACGAGGAAAAAGCCGAGCAGCATCGCCTCGAGGAAGGTTACACCGCCAACCTTCACCACGTCATACATGCCGTAGCCGCCTGCAAGCGTCAGCACCCCAGTCCCGACAAAAATAAAGAGGCGGCGGAGCGTCAAGGCGGTGCCCGAATGTACCGGCGACGGGTTAGCCTCAGTCGCGCGATCCAGCCGGCACGGCAGCATCGGCATCGGGCTTTCTGGCGGGAGGAATGTGCTGCCAGGTGCGTCCGGCGACGGCGTCGGCGACGGCCTCAGGGCGTCCATCGATAGGTCCACACTTCGGAGACTGGCGCTTCGTTTTGCGCCAAGAAAGCTCGTAATTCGATGGCGGCTTGCTTCTTGACCGAGCATTGGAAGCTCAGACGCCATCCGCCTGTCATGGGATTAGGTTGCGTGACGATGTTGCTGATTTCGGCTTGTGCAGCGGTCACCACACCTTTGATGGTCTTGGCATCGATGCCTTTGAGTCGCTCCCCCATCAGTTCCAGCACGAACAGTTTGCTATCATCTCCCCGGCTTCCGATCGCCGTTCGCGTGAACCGTGCGAGCGCCTCCGGTTTGGGGGCGTCCGGACCCCAGTGCAGCCGATAGGTGAAGATGTGTTCGCTTTTGGCGGTCAGCGGGTGCTTGGGTTGCCAGAGCGCTGCGATGTTATCGTGAATGTCCTCCTTGGTAGGTATCTCGAATAATTTCACCGCTCCTTCGCCCCAATCTCCGATCGGCTCGAACCATAGACTTGGGCGCTTTTCGAAGTTGGATTCGAGATCCTGATAGGCGAAGAAGTTCCTCTCCCGCTGCATCAGTCCGAAGCCGCCCGGATTGACATCGGCAAAGCTGCTGACCTGCAGATCGTGCGGATTGTTGAGGGGACGCCAGAGTTGCTCACCTCTGCCGTTGAAGATCGCAAGTCCATCCGAGTCGTGAACCGCGGGGCGGAAATCGTCAAAATCTTTGCGATCGTTCGGCCCGAAGAAGTACATGCTGGTCATAGGCGCGAGCCCGGCATGCTCGATGTCTACCCGGGGATAGAGAACCATCTCGACGTCGAAAACCGTGCTTTGGCCTGGCCGGATCGTGAATCGGTAGCTTGCGGCCGCGCTCTTGCTGTCCAGCAGCGCGTGCACCACGATGGACGAGGCATTTGGCGTCGGCTTCTCCAGCCAGAAAGCCTTGAACACCGGGAATTCTTCGCCCTTGCTCTCGCCGGTATCGATCGCTAGCCCGCGCGCCGACAGGCCATACGTCAGTCCTTTCGCGACTGCTCGAAAGTAACTGGCGCCCAGGAACACACAAACTTCATCGTAATAATCCGGCCTGTTGATCGGCGCGTGAATGCGGAATCCGCTGAACCCGATGTTGACATCCGGCCATTGTCCGAGACCCTCTCCGAACGAGAAGTCGTCGCGCCGATACGGGATCGGTATGACGCTCCTATTCACCACCTGAAAAATGTCGACCCGGTTCTTGTAGAAAAAGCCGCGGTGAAAAAATTGCACTTCGAACGGTAGCTTCTCATCACGCCACAACGCCTTCTCAGGCGCGAAGCGAATTGATCGGTATTGGTCGTAGTTGAGATTCTTCAGTGCATCCGGCAGCTTCTCGTCGGCAGGCGCGAATGATTTCGCGGCAAGCGCGCGGGCAAGTTCGCGCACGTAGGATGGGCTGAATGGCTGGGCGGGCCCCGTCTCAGCCTTCCCTGCACGCAGTAGCATGTTGGCAACTGAGAACGCAGCCGATACGCGAAGGACTTGCCGGCGGTTCACGCTCACGTCTCCCGGTTCGAAACAGGTGGGAAAACGGCCTATGTTCCCCGGAGTTCCGTGCGGGTAGGAGGATCTGCCACTGGTGACTTCAGCAGAATGTTCGAATGGACTGAGGAGGGGATTTGAAGCAAGACTGGCGTGAACTGCGGGGCAGCTCTCGCGGCTGGTCTGCCAACTGCCGGAGCTCGCGGTGTTTGGCGTTTCCCAAGTCCGCACGCTCAGATTAGCTCAGCTCTCGCGACCCGGACGCAGCGCAGGGTCATCTCGGTGGTGTGCTGCAGAGCCGGGCCCATGGCCCTGGATCGCTGTGTGGCTTGCTCAGGCGCTGCAGCGCGCCGAGGGCGAGAGCCAAAATAAAACGGGGCCCTGAAGGGCCCCGCAAAGCTCTGCAACGCTGCGCCGAACTTACTTGATCTTGGCTTCGCGGAATTCGACGTGCTTGCGCGCGACCGGGTCATACTTCTTCTTGACCAGCTTGTCGGTCATGGTGCGCGAATTCTTCTTGGCGACGTAGTAGAAGCCGGTGTCGGCCGAAGACACGAGCTTGACCTTGATGGTGACCGCTTTGGCCATGTTCAAAACCTCAGGAATGAAGGAAATCTGGAGCCGGCCAAACGGCCCGCGTTGGCCGGCAACCTAGCCAGAAACCGCCTGATGTCAAGGTTTTAGGGGGCAGAAACCACCCAAATCGGCCCGATCAGGCCTCGAAGAAGCGGTTTTTCGGCCGCGGCAGGCCCAGATTCTCCCTCAAAGTGGCCCCTTCATACTCTTTGCGGAAAATCCCGCGGCGCTGCAGCTCCGGCACCACTTTGTCGACGAAATCGTCGAGACCGGCGGGCAGGAACGGGAACATGATGTTGAAGCCGTCGGAGCCGCGCCCGACAAGCCATTCCTCCATCTGATCCGCGATGGTCTTGGCCGTGCCCACGAACGAAAGGCCCCCATAGCCGCCGACGCGCTGGGCAAGCTGGCGCACGGTGAGCTTTTCGCGCGCGGCGAGATCGACCATGCGCTGGCGACCGCTCTTGCTGGCGTTGGTCTCGGGAATATCGGGGAGCGGGCCGTCCGGATCGAAGCCGGAAGCGTCGGTGCCGAGAATGACGGAGAGCGAGGCGATGGCGCTGTCGTAATGCACGCGGCTGTCGAGCAGCGCGCGCTTCTCCTTCGCCTCATCAACGCTGTCGCCGACCACGACGAAGGCGCCGGGAAGGATCTTCAGGTGCTCGGGATCGCGGTCGACCTTCGCCATGCGGCCCTTGATGTCGGCATAGAGCTTTTGCCCGTCGGCGAGGCTGCCGCCGCCGGTGAACACGGCCTCGGCCGTCTCTGCCGCGAGCTGCCTGCCATCTTCGGAGGCGCCAGCCTGCACGATCACTGGCCAGCCCTGCACGGGGCGGGCGATATTGAGGGGACCGCGCACTTTCAGATATTTGCCCTGGTGGTCGAGCGTGTGCATCTTCGCGGGATCGAAGAACAGGCCGGTCTCGACGTCGCGCACGAACGCATCGTCGGCGAAGGAGTCCCAGAGCCCGGTGACGACGTCGTAGAACTCGCGGGCGCGCTTGTAGCGTTCGGCGTGCTCCATGTGATCGTCGCGGCCGAAATTGAGCGCCGCGTCCGGATTCGAGGTGGTGACGATATTCCACCCCGCACGCCCGCCGCTGATGTGATCGAGCGAGGCGAAACGGCGCGCGACGTGATAGGGCTCATCGAACGTGGTCGATCCCGTAGCGATCAGGCCGATGCGCTCGGTGACGGCCGAGAGCGCCGACAGCAGCGTGAACGGCTCGAACGAGGTCACGGTGTGGCTGCGCTTGAGCGCGTTGATCGGCATGTTCAAGACGGCGAGGTGATCGGCCATGAAGAAAGCGTCGAACTTGCCGGCCTCGAGCTTGCGGATCAGCGTCTTGATGTGGCCGAAATTGAAATTGGCGTCAGGCCAGGCGCCGGGATAGCGCCAGGCGCCGGTGTGGATGCTGATCGGGCGCATGAACGCGCCAAGCTTGAGTTGCCGTTGTGCCATCGCCCGCTATCCGTTCTTGGTGACGCTCGGGAACACATAGGCATGCCGGGCAACTCCGCCATTGGGGAGGGCGGAAAGAATTTTTTGTTTTTCGATGTGGGCTCAGTAAATTCGCATCATTCCGGGGCGCCGCGTAGAGGCGAGCCCAGAATCCATCGAGCCGTGGAGACGATGGAGAAATGGATTCCGGGCTCGCGCTGCGCGCGCCCCGGAATGACCAGAGGAAAGAGCCGCGCCGTGAATGACGGCCTAGCTCAAAACATCCTTCTGCATCTTGCCGCCGTAGAAATGGAAGAACGGCACCGGTGCATCGTGGCGGAGCGGGCCGGTGGCAAGGCGGGTGTCGAGCTCGTTGAGCACGTTGCGTGTCATCGGATGCAGGTCTGCGAGTGGTTTTGAGCCGAGCTCGACCCAGACCAGCTCGACCAGCTCGGCATCGGCATGGATCACGCCCTCGACGCGATGGGTGATCGCGGAAGCATCCGCGGTAAAGAAGCGGGTGTCGAAGCGCTTGACGCGGCCGGGCGGAGTGATGGCGCGGGCGATCAGGAACAGGCCGGAGGGATCGGGCAGCAGGCCGGCATCCGCGAATGGCTTCCAGGGGCCCTCGAGCTTCGGCGCCTTGCCTTCAGCCTTGCGGCCGAGGCAGAGACCGGTCTCCTCGCAGGCTTCGCGAATCGCGGCAATGGCGAGCGATTTGGCGCGCGAGGGAGGAGTCTTCGGGCTGCCCTTGGCGAGATTGGCTTCGAGCTCCGCGGTGATGGGGGCGGCGCAGGGCACGCGATAATCGGCCTTGTCGACACGGCCGCCGGGGAAAACGAACTTTCCGGGCATGAACACCACCTTGTCGTGGCGCTTGCCGACCAGCACTTTGGGAATAGGCCCGCTGCGATCGACCAGGATCAGTGTCGCTGCATCCCTCGGACGAAAATAGGGATGGTGGTCGGCTTCCTTCTCCTCGTGAACTTTAGCCTTCTCCTCTGCCGGCGAAATATCCGTCATGTCCTCACCCAAACCGCTCTTGTTTGTTTTGCTTACACAGGCGGAATACCATCGGGAGGGTTCTCGTCAAACCCGTGCATGCGCAGAGCCCATTGCAAGCCGACCACAGCTCCCTTGACGGGCTGCAACAGCGCGAGCGAGGCGAGGAAGGTAAAAGGCAGATAGGCCACGAAACTGAGCCACACCGGCGTCGTGTAGTTGGTCTCGATCCAGAGGATGGCCGGTACCACGATGTGGCCGACGATGACGATCACGAGATAGGCGGGCAGATCGTCGGCGCGATGCGGGGTGAAATCGAGGTCACATTTGGCGCAATTGTCCGCCGTCTTCAGAAAGGCGCGGAACAGCTTTCCCTCGCCGCAGCGCGGGCAGCGGCCGCGAAAGCCATGCTTCATCGCAGCCCACACGTCGCGCCTCTCGACAAGGCCGGTCTCGCGCGTCCAGATCTTCGGCGCCGTGCTCATCGTCACCATGCCTTGCCCTTCTGTCCCTTGCTTTTGCTCTTGCTTTTCCCCTTGGCCTTCTTGCCCTTGCCGGATGTCTTCTGTTTCTCCGGCCTGCGCTTCTTCTCGGGACTGCGTCCCGGATGCGGCGTCGACGATTTGCGCTGCGGGCGGAACGGCCTGCGTTCGCGGGAGCCGGTCTCACCGGCCGATGACAGCAGCTCGAAGCGCAGCGCTCCTGCGATGGGAGCCGCTTCGATCAGACGAACGTCGACGACGTCACCGAGCTGATACATGGTGCCGCTGCGCGTGCCGACCAGCGCGTGGCGGCTCTCGTCATAGTTGAAATATTCCGTGCCGAGGGATCGGATCCGGATCAATCCGTCGGCGCCGGTCTCGGCGAGCTTGACGAACAGGCCGGCGCGGGTGACGCCGGAGACGCGGCCCTGAAAACTCGCGCCGATGCGGTCGGCGAGATGGTGCGCGATCAGGCGATCGACGGTCTCGCGCTCCGCCTTCATCGCGCGCCGTTCGGTGAGCGAGATATGGGCGGCGACTTCACCGAGAGATTCGGGCGTCGCGCTGTCGGGCAGGGCGCCTTCGCCGAGGCCGAGCGCGCGGACCAGCGCGCGATGCACGACGAGATCGGCATAGCGGCGGATCGGCGAGGTGAAGTGCGCATAGCGGCGCAGGTTTAGGCCGAAATGACCGTAGTTTTCCGAAGAGTATTCCGCCTGGGCCTGCGCGCGCAGCACGACCTCGCTCACCAGCGGGTAATAATCGTGGCCTTCGAGCTGGGCCAGCACGCGGTTGAACAGCGTCGGGCGCAGCGCACCTGATTTCGTGAAGGGGACGTCCAGTGTCTCCAGGAACTCGCTGAGGGCGTGGACCTTCTCCAGCGTCGGCTCGTCGTGCACCCGGTAGATCAGCGGCAGCGATCTCTTCTCCAGCATCTCGGCCGCGGCGACGTTGGCGAGGATCATGAACTCCTCGATCAGCTTGTGCGCATCGAGACGCTCCGGCACGACGACGCGGTCGACCGTTCCGTCGCTCTTCAAGAGGATCTTGCGCTCGGGCAGGTCGAGATTGAGCGGATCGCGCTCGTCGCGCGCGCGCTTGACGCAGGCGTAAGCCGCGTAGAGCGGCTTCAGGATCGGATCGAGCAGCGGGCCCGTGGTATCATCGGGCCGACCGTCGATCGCAGCCTGTGCCTGCGCATAATGCAGCTTCGCCGCCGAGCGCATCAGGATGCGGTGGAAGCTGTGCGAGCGCTTGCGGCCGTCGGGTCCGATCACCATGCGCACCGCCAGTGCGCCGCGCGGCTCACCCGGCACCAGCGAGCAGAGATTGTTGGAGATGCGCTCGGGCAGCATCGGCACGACGCGGTCGGGGAAATAGACCGAGTTGCCGCGATCGAGCGCGTCGCGGTCGAGCGCGGTGCCCGGCCGGACATAGAAGCTCACGTCTGCGATGGCCACGTTGACGATGAAGCCACCCTTGTTGTTGGGATCGTCGTCGGGCTGCGCGTGGACCGCGTCGTCGTGATCCTTCGCATCCGGCGGATCGATGGTGACGAGCGGCACGTCGCGCCAATCCTCGCGCCCTTTCAGGTTCGCAGGCTCCGCCGCCTCCGCCTCGCGCTCGGCCGCGGGCGAGAATTGCAAGGGGATGTCGTGGGCGTAGATCGCGATCAGGCTGATCGCCTTCTCCGACTTCACCGAGCCGAGCCTCTCCTTGACGCGACCGGAGGCCAGGCCAAAGCCGCGCGAGCGGACGATGTCGACGCTGACGAGGTCACCGTCTTGCGCGCCTTGTGTATCGGTCTTCGCGATGTTCAGCTCGCGGTCGGCGAACTTCTTGTCGACGGGAACGAGTCGTCCGCCGCCTTCGGAAAGACTGCGGAAGACGCCGAGGATGCGGCTCTTGGCCTTGTCGATGACCTTGATGATGCGGCCGCGATAGGCGGGACCTGCGTCCTCGTCCGAGCGCTCGACGCGCAGCAATGCGCGGTCGCCGACACCGGCGGCCGTGCCAGGCTTGGGCCGGCGCGGCATCTCGATCAGGATTTTTGGCGGCTCGCCGCTTTCGACCTCGTCCCATTCGGCGGGGGAGGCGATCAACTCGCCGTCGGAGTCGCGGCCGGTGATATCGGCGAGCAGCGTCGGCGGCAGCGTGTCGGGCTCGGAGACCTTGTGGCGCTTCTTCTTGATGATGCCGTCGTCGCCGAGCTCGCGCAGCATGCGCCTGAGCTCGGCGCGATCGGCGTTCTTCAGGCCGAACTCGCGCGCAATTTCGCGGGTCCCGACCTCTCCGTGGTTTGCCTTGATGAAGGCGACGATGGCTGCCCTGTCGGGAAAGCCATGGTCATTCTTGCGTTTCACTTAACCTCTAATTCTTGCCGGCACTCTTCTTGGCCGGGGCCTTGGTGGCGGCCGCCTTGGTCGGCGACGTCTTGGCAGTCGACGAGACGGCGGCGCGCGCCTTGCTGGTGGATTCGGTTTTCGATTTGGCCGGGGCTTTCTTCGCCGCCGGTTTCTTCGGCTTCGGCGCGGCGTCCTCGCCGTCCGCAGCCTTCTCAGTAGTCTTCTTGGCCTTGGCAGGCTTTGCCGCCTTCTTCGCCTTGGTCTTGCTGCCGCCCTTGGCCGCGCGTTCGTCGATCAGCGCGATCGCCTGCGGCAGCGTGATGGCATCCTTTTCGAACTCGGCCGGGATCGTCGCGTTGACACCGCCTGCGGTGACATAGGGGCCATAGCGGCCGCTCTTCACGGTGACGGTGCCGAGCGTCGGATGGTCGCCGATCGTCTTGCCGGGATCGGCGCCGAAGCGGCGGCTCGGGCCCTTCGCCGCCTTCTCGGCGATCAGCGTCACCGCGCGGTTGAGGCCGATGTCGAATACTTCGTCGCCGGCTTCGAGACTCGCATAGGTCTTGTCGTGCTTCACGAACGGCCCGAAGCGGCCGAGGCCGGCGGTGATCGGCTGCCCCGTCTCTGGGTGCTTGCCGATCTCGCGCGGCAGCGACAGCAGTTTCAGCGCAAGCTCGAGGTCGACATCGCTGGGCGAGGTGCCCTTCGGAATGCCCGCGCGCTTCGGCTTCTCGCCTTCCGCATAATCCTTCTGCTCGCCGAGCTGGATGTAGGGGCCGAAGCGGCCGGCCTTGACCCAGACATCGAAGCCGGTGTCGGGATCCTGGCCGAGCGAGCGGTCGGCGCTAGCTTCCCCATCGGCGGCGAGCTGGCGGGTGTAGCGGCATTCCGGATAGTTCGAGCAGCCGACGAAGGCGCCGAACTTGCCGGCCTTGAGGTTGAGCCGGCCGGTGCCGCAATTCGGGCATTGCCTGACGTCGCCGCCATCGGCGCGCGGCGGGTAGATGTGCGGGCCGAGCATCTCGTCGAGCACGTCCAGCACCTGCGCGACGCGCAGGTCCTTGATCTCGTCGACGGCGCCGATGAAGTCGCGCCAGAAATCCTTCAGCACCTCCTGCCAGGAGATCTCGTTGTTGGAGATGCGGTCGAGCTGCTCTTCGAGGCCGGCGGTGAAATCGTATTCGACATAGCGGCTGAAGAAGCTTTCGAGGAACGCGATCACGACGCGGCCCTTGTCCTCGCCGTGCAGGCGCTTCTTCTCCAGCTTGACGTAGCCGCGGTCCTTCAGAACCTGGAGGATCGAGGCATAGGTCGAGGGACGGCCGATGCCGAGCTCTTCCATGCGCTTGACGAGGGATGCCTCCGAGAAGCGCGGCGGCGGCTCGGTGAAATGTTGGGTGACGGCGAGCGACTGCCGCTTCAGGGCTTCGCCGGCGCTCATGCCGGGCAGGCGGCGGGAATCCTCGTCCTCCTCGTCGTCGCGCCCTTCCTGGTAGAGCGCGAGGAAGCCGTCGAACTTGATGACTTGACCGGTGGCGCGCAGCTCCAGCGTACGGCCGCCGGCCTTCGCGGTGATGTCGACCGTGGTGCGCTCGAGCTCGGCCGCTTCCATCTGGCTTGCGATGGTGCGCTTCCAGATCAGCTCGTAGAGTTTCGCCTGGTCGGAATCGAGCTTGCGGCTCATGCTGTCGGGCCGGCGCGACAGATCCGTCGGGCGGATCGCCTCGTGCGCTTCCTGGGCGTTCTTGGCCTTGGCCTGGTACTGGCGGGGAGCGTCCGGCACATAGGCGTTGCCGTAATCCTCGCCGATCACCTTACGCGCCTGGGTGATCGCTTCAGGTGCGATCTGCACGCCGTCGGTACGCATATAAGTAATGAGTCCGGTGGTCTCCCCGCCGATGTCGATGCCTTCATAGAGCCGCTGGGCGATGCGCATCGTGTGCGCCGGCGCAAAGCCGTATTTGCGGCTGGCTTCCTGCTGCAGCGTCGAGGTGGTGAAGGGCGCCTGCGGATTGCGCCGCGCGGGCTTGGCATCGACCGCGGTCACAGCGTAGGCGGCCGCTTCCAGCGCCTTCTTGAAGTCGTCGGCTTCCGCGCCGGTGCCGATGTCGAGGCGCTGGATCTTCTTGCCGTCGGCGCCGACCAGACGGGCCTCGAAGGCATCGCCGCGCGGGGTCAGCAGGGTCGCGACCAGCGACCAATATTCGCGCGCGACGAACTTCTCGATCTCGAGCTCGCGATCGCAAACGAGGCGCAGCGCCACCGACTGCACGCGGCCGGCCGAGCGCGCGCCCGGCAGCTTGCGCCACAGCACGGGGGAGAGGGTGAAGCCGACCAGATAGTCGAGCGCGCGGCGCGCCATATAGGCGTCGACCAGGGCGCCGTCGATCTGGCGCGGATGCTTCATCGCGTCGGTGACAGCCTGCTTGGTGATGGCGTTGAACACCACGCGCTCGATCTTCTGGTCCTTCAGCGCGCGCTTTTCCTTCAGCACTTCGAGCACGTGCCAGGAGATGGCCTCGCCCTCACGATCGGGGTCGGTGGCGAGAATCAGGCGGTCAGCGCCCTTCAGCGATCTCGCGATATCGTTCAGCCGCCCGGCGGCCTTGGGGTCGACCTCCCAGATCATCTTGAAATTGGCGTCAGGATCGACGGAACCGTTCTTGGCGGGAAGGTCGCGGACATGGCCGAACGAAGCCAGGACCTCGTAGGACGAGCCCAGATATTTGTTGATCGTCTTGGCTTTCGCCGGCGACTCCACAATAACGATATTCATGTAGTTCCAGTAACTTACGGGAAAATCTTGGGCCGAAAACCAAAGGATTCGGGTCGGCCGTTTCGACCCGAACATGGGTGGTGAGGCCGTCCCTGTCAAATCGGGGCGTGTTGAAGGCCGCCGCGGTAGGAAAAGTTTCATATCGAAAAAGTTGCAAAATACCACCTTGGAGTTGCGATCGATGTCGGCGTAAGGTTTCTGCGGGGCATGGATTCGGGGTGGGGTCTGGTGGCTAAGCCAGCAAGGAAACGGGCGCGCGCCGGATCAGGCGCGCCGGGAGGCTCGCGCAACGAGGAACCGGGGGAAGGCGGGGCGGATGAGGCGGTCGCCTTCATCGCGGAGCAGACGGCCGCCCTGCGCAAGCTCGCCGAGCGCCACAAGCTGCACATGTTGCATTATTTATTGGGCATGACCCAGCTCGAGGCCGACGAGCATCTGAGATTGCGGACCAAGCGCAAGCTATCGTGAGATTCTAAAGTCGTCTCGGCGAAGCTGGGACGCATAGGACGTGAACTATCGAGAGTGCGCACCATCCGCACCGGCGGAGGATCGCTGCCTGTCTTCGCCAAACTGCTCCCGGTGGTTATGGGTCGCGTCGCCGGGACGACGTTGAGGAGAGATCGTGCGCGACGGCTATCCCGCCGCCCTTCGCCGCGGCGCCGGCCGCGGTTTCAGCGTGGTATCGGCCGGCGAGAGCAGGCGGCCGTCCTCGGCGCGCAATTCGAGTTTCTTCACCGGGCAGCCTTTGGCGCGATCGACCAGAATGGTCGCGATCTCGTCGGGGTGGTCGTCGAACTCCTCGCTCCATTGCCGTAGCGCGACCAGCACCGGGAAGGTGCCGCGGCCCTTCGGCGTCAGCACATATTCCTGGTAGGCGCTGCCGTCGGAAGCGGGGGCGGTCGCCAGAATGCCGTGCTCGACCAGTGACCGCAGGCGCGCGGCCAGAATGTTCTTGGCCATGCCGAGCTTGCTCTGGAATTCGCCGAAGCGCCGCACGCCGAACAGTGCCTCGCGGATGATCAGCAGCGACCACCAGTCGCCAAGCGCCTCCAACGACCGTGCGATCGGGCAGGAATCGCCGTCGAAGCTCGTTCGTCTCACCATTGTCTCTCGTCCTGTCGCGTTCGCCCGCGTGCCGCGCCGATCACGCGCTTGTGTGGTTGCATCATAAAACCATTTGTCTTAGATGACAACTTAGTTTCATAATGCAACTACTGGAGGCGAGCGTGAGATTGAAGAACAAGACGGCCCTGATTACCGGCGGCAACAGCGGCATTGGCCTTGCGACTGCAAAGCTGTTCGTGGCCGAGGGCGCCAAGGTGGTGATCACCGGCCGCAACAAGGGGACGCTGGAGGCCGCTGCGAAAGAGCTCGGGCCGAACGCGCTTGCGCTGGTTGCCGACGCCACCGACATCGCCGCGACGGAGGCCGCGATCAAGAAGGGCGCGGACAGGTTCGGCAAGTTCGACATCGCCTTCGCCAATGCCGGCATCGCCGGCGGCACGCCGCTCGGCTCAGCCACGCTTGAGGTCTTCGAGACCGTGATCCGCACGAACCTCACCGGCGTGTTCTTCACCGTTCAATCCGCGCTGCCCTACCTCAACGACAATGCCTCGATCATCCTCAACGGCTCGGTGATCTCCGTGCTCGGCATTCCCGGCTACTCGGCTTACGGTGCCGCGAAGGCCGGCGTTCGCGCGATGGCGCGGACCATGGCCTCGGAACTGTCGCCGCGCGGCATCCGCGTCAACGTGGTCGCGCCGGGCGCGATCCGCACACCGATCTGGGGACCTGCGGTGGCGACGCCCGAGGCTGAGAAGGCATTCGAGAGGCGCATCGCGCTGTCGACGCCGCTGGGGCGCATGGGCGAAACGGATCACGTTGCGAAGACCGTGCTGTTCCTCGCTTCCGATGATTCCGCGCATGTGCAGGGCCAGGAGATCTTCGTGGACGGCGGCGCGGTCGCATCTCCGAGCGGCGCGCCGATCTATCGGGGCTGATTGCTCAAGCGAACTCGATTCCCTCTGGCGCAACTCGGCTGTTGCGCCGGACGGTTCAGCGGCCGCGAGCCCTAGAGCAGCGACACCAATCCGCCGCCGTGCCGTTCGAGCCGGCCCGCGAGCTCGAGCTCCAACAGCACGGTGCGCACGATTGCGGGCGAGGCGCCGGACATCCGCACGAGATCGTCGATCGAGATCGGGGCAGGCCCGAGCAGGGCGGTGATCTGGTCGCGGTCGTGGCCTTGCGGATCGCGATCGAACGGCTCGCTGTCGGGCTCGCCTGCGGGATGCATCAGCGGCCGCTCCATGATCGGCTGCACCGCGTTGATGATGTCGGCGGCCTCGGTGACGAGGGTTGCGCCCTGCTTGATCAGATCGTTGGTGCCGGCGGCGCGCGGATCGAGCGGCGAGCCGGGCACGGCGAATACCTCACGGCCCTGTTCGGCCGCCATGCGCGCGGTGATCAGCGAGCCCGAGCGGTGCGCCGCTTCCACCACGACCACGCCGAGCGAGGCACCGGAGATCAGTCGGTTGCGGCGGGGAAAGTCGCGGGCGCGCGGCTCGTGGCCGAGCGGCATTTCGGAGATTGCCGCGCCCTCATGGTCGAGGATCGCTGCGAGCAAATCGGCATGTTCGGGCGGATAGATGCAATCATGCCCGCCGGCGAGCACGGCGATCGTGCCGCCTTCGACGCTCGTGCGATGCGCGGCCTGGTCGACGCCGCGGGCGAGACCCGAGATGACGACAAAACCGGCTTCGCCGAGCTCGCGCGCAAGCTGGCCGGCAAACTTCAGCCCGGCGCCGGAAGCATTGCGCGAGCCGACGATCGCGATCATCGGCCGCATCAAGCTTTTCGTGTCGCCGCGCACGGCGAGCAAAGGCGGTGCATCGTCGAGCGTTGCGAGCCGCGCCGGATAGCCGTCTTCACCGGGCGCGAGCCAGGCGATGCCGAACTTGCGGCTTGCGGCGAGCTCGGCCTTGACTTCGTCGGCGCTACAGATGCGCCCCGACCGTGCCGCGCCGCCGCGGCGCGCCAGATCCGGCAGCCGCTCCAGCGCGGCGCGCGCGGTGCCGAAATGGTCGACCAGCGAACGGAAGGTGCGCGGCCCGACATTGTCGGAGCGGATCAGCCGCAGGCGGTCGATCCGCTCAGATTCGGTCAGCTCCACGCTTGGATTGATGGCGTCCACGGCGTCTCCTTGCAGGCACAGCATGGAACAACCTGAGGGCGTTGCGCAACAGTGACGTGCGCTTGCGCGACCGCGCCCCGATGCTAAAAGCGATGCCAATAAGAAGGATTTTGCCATGATCTCACTCGCCGACCTCCAGCGCCGCATCGAAGCGGGGGAGCTGTCGCCCGATTCCGCGATCGCGCAATCGCATTCGGCGATCGAGGCCAAGGAGAAGGACGTCCGCGCCTTCGTTCGCCACGACAAGGCTGCGAAGGCGCAAAGCGCCGGTCCGCTGCGCGGCATCGCGGTCGGGATCAAGGACATCATCGATACCGCCGATTTCCCGACCGAGATGGGCTCGGAGATCTATCGCGGGTGGCAGCCGCGCTCGGATGCGCCCGTCGTGATGATGCTGAAGCGGGCCGGGGCCACCATCATCGGCAAAACCACGACCACGGCGTTCGCCTCGCGCGATCCCACCCCGACGCGCAATCCGCATAATCTCGGCCATTCGCCGGGCGGCTCATCCTCCGGTTCGGCGGCAGCCGTCGGCGCCGGCATGATCCCGCTGGCGCTGGGCACCCAGACCGGTGGCTCGGTGATCCGTCCCGCCGCCTATTGCGGGACCGCTGCGATCAAGCCGTCGTTCCGCATGCTGCCGACGGTCGGTGTGAAGTGCTACTCGTGGGCACTGGATACCGTCGGCCTGTTCGGCGCGCGCGTGGAAGATCTCGCGCGCGGGCTGTTGGCGATGACCGGGCGCGGCGAATTCTCCGGCATTGCCGCCGCGACGTCGCCGCGCATCGGCGTGGTCAGGCAGGAATTCGCCGGCGCAGTGGAGCCGGCGGCCGAAGAGGGGCTGCAAGCCGCGATCAAGACGGCGACGCGCGCCGGCGCCAGCGTCCAGACCATCGATCTGCCCGAAGCGGTGCAGGAGGCCTGGCGCATCCATCCGATCATTCAGGATTTCGAGGCGCATCGCGCGCTGGCCTGGGAGTTTTCCGAACGCCACGACGAGATCGCGCCGATGCTGCGTGCCAGTCTCGATGCGACGGTTGGCCTGACGCCGAAGGACTATGACGAAGCGCGGCGGATCAGCCGCCGCGGCCGCCGTGAACTCGGCGAGCTGTTCGAAGGCGTCGACGTGCTCCTGACCTATTCCGCGCCGGGCACCGCGCCCGCCAAGGAGCTCGCGACCACGGGCGATCCCCGTTACAACAGGCTCTGGACCCTGATGGGCAATCCTTGCGTCAATGTGCCGGTGCTGAAGGTCGGCGGCCTGCCGATCGGCGTGCAGGTGATCGCGCGTTTCGGCAACGATCCGCGCGCACTTGCGGCGGCCTGGTTCCTGGAGGAGGCGCTGGCGAAATCAGGCTAGCGCAGGTTCGGGGGCAGCAATGCGATGGCCGGATGCAGCCGGCGCTGCGCTGTTATCTGCACCTTGCTTCAGCCAGCGCTCGGCGGCCTCGCGGCCGCTCCGGTGCAGCAGGCGAATGAAGCCGCGGCCGAGATCGGTGGATGAGCGCTGCGCCAGCCCGTCAACGGAATCTTCTGCCGCGATCCTGGTGAGCCGCAGCGACGGCGCGGCTTGCGACTGCGCCCATTCGATCGCGGCGATCTCGGCATTGAGGGCGGCGTTGGCCGCGATCTGGTCGAGCCGGCGGTCGATCGCGGCGAGTGTGATCGGTACGTAGCTGTCGCGCGCCGGCGTGACCTGGACGAGCAGCACATCGGCGGTCGTCGCGTCCTGCGCCAGGCGCAGCAGCGGCGGGTTGCCGCCAAGGCCGCCGTCCCAATAGGCTTCGCCGTCGATCTCGACGGCGCAGTGGACGAGCGGCGGGCAGGTCGAGGCCAGCGCGACGTCGGTGGTGATTGCCTCGTTGCGGAAGATCTGCTGCTGGCCGTCGCGGATCCGCGTCGCTGCGATCAGAAGCTTCGGGCAGTTCGGATGGCGCAGAGCGGCGAAATCGATGTCGCGCGACAGCGCCTGCCGCAGCGGATCGAGATCGAACGGATCAAAGTGACCGGAGCGCAGCGTCGGCCCGAACGCGACCGAGCTTCCCGCCGGCGAGAAGCCGCCGACCAGCATCAGTGCGCGGAACGAAGCTTCGTGCATCAGCCGGAGCCAGAACCGATTCAGCCGGGCGCGGGCGCCTTCGCGGCCACCTTCGGCAAAGCCGGAGCCGAGCAGCAGCGCGTTAATGGCGCCGGCGCTGGCGCCGCTGATGGTATCGATCGCGATGTCAGGCTCTTCCAGCAGCCGCTCGAGCACGCCCCAGGTGAAGGCCGCAAAAGTGCCGCCGCCCTGCAGCGCCAGCGAGAGTTTTCGCGGCGGCCATTGGGCGGAATGTGCACGCGCGGTGACGACCGGTAGAGTCTTCCTCACCACGATATCGAGTGGAGCGTCGGCTTTCGCGAGGGGCTCAGGCTGCGGCGCCTGCGATGAAATGGGCGCAGGCGTGTCGACAGGCGGCGAGGGCGCATCGGACCAGATATTGGTCATCGAAAGCAGTCGGCTCGCTGCGGTGCCGGAAGCACCCCGCGAACCAACCCCGTCATGCGCGCCGACAATCTTCTCGCTCATTCTGAGCAACCGCCATCATTTCCACTGTCGGGATGACAGGCTGTCAGGATGACAGGCTCGGGACCCGCTTGCCAATACAACCGTGATTCGGCCGCAAGTTGCGAACAGGATTTTGGCATATAATGCAGAAGGGCCGTTTCGGTATCCGTAGATGCCCGGCTTTGGATTCTTGTTCTGACGCGTTTTCTTGACGCGAACCGGCATCCACTTCGGCTCTAGGCCTTCTCGCCGATCCGGCTTTCCTTGCCCGCTTGCAAGCGCTTGATGTTCTCGCGGTGCGCGTAGAACAGCAGCAGCGTCAGCACTGCTGACAAAGCAGACAATGCCAGGTGCCCGAACCACCACAGGAACATCGGCGTGATGAACGCCGCCACCAGCGCCGACAGCGAGGAATAGCGGGTGGTGAAGGCGGTCGCCAGCCAGAGCAGGCAGAACACGACGGCGCCAGGCCAGAACAGGCCGAGCAGGATGCCGATGTAGACGGCCACGCCCTTGCCGCCTTTGAACTTGAGCCAGACCGGGAAGAGATGGCCGAGGAACGCGCCGAGCCCGGCCACCATGGCGGCATTGGGACCTGCGAGGTAGCCGGCGATCACCACGGCCACGGTGCCCTTGAGCGCGTCGAACAGCAGGGTGCCCGCGGCAAGGCTCTTGCGTCCCGTGCGCAGCACATTGGTGGCGCCGATGCTGCCTGAGCCGATCGAGCGGATATCCTGCGTGCCCGCGAGCTTGGTGAGAATCAGCCCGAACGGGATTGAGCCGAGGAGATAGCCGATGACGAAGGCCACCGGCAGGAATGCTTCAAGCCCCATGGCGGCATCTCCAAAGACTGGGTCTCCGTGCCGAACGATCACCCATGTCCGACATACTCGTAGACCGTCCGACCGCCGACAATGGTGCGCACGACGCGGCCTGTAAAGCGGGCCTCATCAAACGGGGTATTCTTACAGGGCGATTTCAGGTCGGCCGGATCGACCACCCACGGCGTATCGGGGTCGATCACAATGACGTCCGCCGGGCTGCCGACGCGCAACGTTCCGCCTGGTAGCCCGAGCAGCTCGGCCGGCCGCGTCGACATTGCGCGGATCAGCGTCTTCAGTTCCATCTCGCCATTATGCACGAGGCGGAGGCCCGCCGGCAGCATGGTCTCGAGCCCGACGGCGCCGGGGGCGGCTTCCGCGAACGGCAAGCGCTTGACCTCGACGTCCTGCGGATTGTGGTCGGACATGATGACGTCGAGAAGCCCGGAGGCGAGCGCCGCCACGACCGCGCGGCGGTCGTCCTCGGTCCGGAGGGGCGGCGACAGTTTCAGGAACGAACGGTAGGGCCCGATGTCGTTCTCGTTCAGCGCCAGATGATTGATCGAGACCGAGGCGCTGACGGCGAGCCCGGCGTCGCGGGCGCGCTCGAGGATCTCCAGGGAGTCAATGCAGGTCAGCGACGCCGCGTGGTAGCGGCCGCCGGTGAGTGCAACGAGTCGTAAGTCGCGCTCCAGCATGACGGCTTCGGCGGCATTCGGGATGCCCATCAGGCCGAGCCGGGTCGCGAACTCGCCCTCGTTCATCACGCCTTCGCCCACGAGGTTGGGATCCTCGGTGTGATGCACGATCAGCGCGTCGAAGTCGCGGGCGTAGGTCAGCGCGCGTCGCATCACCTGGGCGTTGGTCACGCTTCGGTCGCCGTCGCTGAAGGCGACCGCGCCGGCGGCCTTCAAGAGGCCGAACTCGGTCATCTCCTCGCCGAGCATGCCCTTGGTCAGCGCCGCCATCGGCTGGATATTGACGATCGCGGTGTCGCGGGCTCTGCGCATCACGAAGTCCACCGTCGCCGAATTGTCGATGACCGGCGAGGTGGCGGGCTGGCAGATGATGGTGGTGATGCCGCCGGTCGCGGCGGCCTGGCTCGCCGAGGCAAAGGTCTCGCGGTGGCTGAGACCGGGCTCGCCGACGAAGGCGCGCAAGTCGATCAGGCCTGGCGCGACGATCTTGCCGGAGCAGTTGATGATGTCGGTGCCTTCAGGCACGCCGGCTGCGCCAATGCCGCGGCGGGTCTCGCGGATGGTGCCGTCGGCAATGAGGACGTCCCCGATGCCGTCGAAATCCCTAGAGGGGTCGACGACGCGGGCGTTGGCGAGCAGGATGGGGCGGCGGTCGGTCAGCATCGGCATCACGCGTTCGGCAGGTTGCGGGCGAGCGCTTCCAGCACGGCCATGCGCACGGCGACGCCCATCTCCACCTGTTCGCGGATCAGGGACTGGGCGCCGTCGGCCACGATCGAGTCGATCTCCACGCCGCGGTTCATGGGACCGGGATGCATCACCAATGCATCCGGCTTGGCGTAGGCGAGCTTCTTCTGGTCGAGCCCGAAGTAGTGGAAATATTCCGATGACGAGGGCACGAACGAGCCGTTCATGCGCTCGCGCTGGAGCCGCAGCATCATGACGATGTCGGCGCCTTCCAGGCCCTCGCGCATGTCGCGCGCGACCTCGACTCCCATCCGCTCGATGCCGGGCGGCAGCAGCGTGGAAGGGCCGACGACGCGGACGCGGGCGCCCATGGTGTTGAGCAGGATGATGTTGGAGCGGGCGACGCGCGAATGCAGCACGTCGCCGCAGATCGCGACCACGAGGCCTTCGATCCGCCCCTTGTTGCGCCGGATGGTGAGCGCGTCGAGCAGCGCTTGGGTCGGGTGCTCATGCGCGCCGTCGCCGGCATTGATCACGGAACCGTCGACCTTGCGCGCGAGCAGTTCCACCGCGCCCGAGGCGTGATGGCGCACCACCAGGATGTCCGGGTGCATCGCGTTCAAAGTCACCGCGGTGTCGATCAGGGTTTCGCCCTTGCGGATCGAGGACGAGGACACCGACATGTTCATGACGTCGGCGCCTAAGCGCTTGCCGGCTAGCTCGAACGAGGACTGGGTTCGGGTGGAAGCCTCGAAGAAGAGGTTCACCTGCGTCCGTCCACGTAGGACGGTGCGCTTCTTGTCAACCTGGCGGTTGAGCTCGACATATTCTTCGGACAGGTCGAGGAGGCCGGTAATGTCGGCCGCGGAAAGGCCCTCAATGCCCAGCAAATGCCGGTGGCCGAGGACGAAGGTCGATTTCGATGTCATTAAAAGCAGAGCTATAGGGGGCGACGGCGGGGGGAGCAAGGGGCAAAGATGGGGAAGTGAGTTATCCCCTGATCTGTCACCCGCTCAGTCATTCCGGGATGGCGCGTAAGCGCCAGATCCGGAATCTCGAGATTCCGGGTTCGGCTCTTCGAGCCGCCCCGGAATGACGAAGGATGGGACGGCATCGTGAAACCACTTCTTGGTGCACTTATATCGATCATCATGAGCTCATCCGCCCGCGCCCAATCGCTGCCCGGCGGCTTCGTGTACCTGCGCGACGTCGACCCCCGCATCATCCAGGACATCCGCTATGCCACCTCGAACAATTTCGTCGGCCGGCCGCTCGCCGGGTATGGCGCCGGCGAATGCGTGGTGAAGCGCGAGGTCGGGTTGCGGCTGAAGGCGGTTCAGGAGGAACTGGCCGCGCAAAATCTCTCGCTCAAGATGTTCGACTGCTACCGGCCGGCACGGGCCTCGCTCGACATGGTGAAGTGGTCGCAGAACGGCCCCGAGCGCGCCGCCGGGCGGCGCTACAATCCGAAGATTCCCAAGACCGAGCTATTTCGGCTCGGCTACATCGCGAGCCGCTCGCAGCATTCGACCGGGGCGGCACTCGATCTCACTTTGGTCGATCTCAAGGCCGACAATTCCGCCAAATACGACCCATCAAAGGCCTATGCCGATTGCACGGCGCCAGCCGAGGCGCGGGCGCCGGAGGGCAGCGTCGACATGGGCACTGGTTACGACTGTACCGACGCGAAGGGGCATACTGCGGCACCGTCGATCAATGCGGAGCAGCGCGCCTGGCGCAAGCGGCTGGTGGCTGCGATGGCCAGGCAAGGCTTTGTGAACTATTCGAAGGAGTGGTGGCATTTTTCGCTGCCGGGGGCGGGTGGGGCGGCCTATGATTTCCCGATCAAGCCGCGGCGGAACTAAGGTCCGGTTCGAGGAGGCGCATATGACCCGGCCGAGCTTTGCGACCCACGAGGTCTTCAACCAGTCGCCGCCGTTCGAGGACGTCGACCTGTTCGCGGCCGACCGTCCGCTGGTCGATGCGGTGAGGGCCAATGGCGGCGCGGCGGCGGAACGGGAGCTGTCGGAGTTCGGCAGGCACTGGGGCTCGGCCGCGATGGCCGATCGCGGACGCGTCGCGAACGAGAACACGCCGAAGCTGCGCAGCTTCGATGCCAAGGGCAATCGCCGCGACCAGGTCGAGTTTCATCCGGCCTATCACGAGCTGATGGCGCACAGCGCGCATGCGGGCGTGCACAATTCGACGTGGACGGCGGATGGAAAGCCCGCTGGCGATGCGGCGGAGGTCATCCGCGCCGCAAAATTCTATATCGCCGCCCAGGTCGAGACCGGTCATCTCTGCCCGATCACGATGACACGAGCCTCTGTGGCCGCGCTGGCGATGCAGCCCGATCTGCTCGCGCGCGTGATGCCGGTGCTGTCAACGAGGAGTTATGATCCCAGCTTCGTACCGTGGTGGCAAAAGCGCGGCATGACGCTCGGCATGGGCATGACCGAGAAGCAGGGCGGCACCGACGTGCGCGCCAACATGACGCGCGCCGTACGCGACGGGGATGCCTATCGCATCACCGGCCACAAATGGTTCATGTCAGCGCCGATGTGCGATGCGTTCCTGGTACTGGCGCAGGCAGACGCGGGCCTAACCTGCTTCTTCATGCCGCGCTTTGCGCCGGACGGCTCGGTGAACGCGATCCAGTTCCAGCGGCTGAAGGACAAGCTCGGCAACCGCTCCAACGCCTCCTCCGAGGTCGAGTTCGTCGGTGCCTATGCAGAAAGGGTCGGCGAGGAGGGCAAGGGCATCCGCACCATCATCCAGATGGTGCAGCTGACGCGCCAGGATTGCGCGATCGCCTCTGTCGGCCTGATGCGTTCGGGGCTCGCGCATGCGCTGCATCACGCCCGTCACCGCAGCGTGTTCCAGAAGCATCTCGCCGATCAGCCCTTGATGCAGGCCGTGCTGTCAGACATGGCGCTGCATGTCGAGGCGAGCACCGCCCTGGTGATGCGGCTCTGCCGCGCCTTCGACCGCACGCCGCACGCTGCGGCGGAGGCCGCCTATATGCGGCTGCTGACGCCCGCGATCAAATATTGGACCTGCAAGAGCGCGCCGCCGTTCCTCTACGAGGCGATGGAGTGCCTCGGCGGCAACGGGTATGTCGAGGACGGCATTTTGGCGCGTCATTATCGCGAGTCTCCGGTCAACGCGATCTGGGAAGGCTCGGGCAACGTCATGTGCCTCGACGTGCTCCGCGCGCTCTCGCGCGAGCCGGAGGCGGCGATGGCCGTGCTGCAATCGCTTGCGGCCGAAACAAAAGGACTGCCCGGAGCGGGTGAGGCCGCCGCGTTCATCGGCAAGACCTTTCGCCGTGCCGACGGCGAGCGCGTCGCGCGGCTGCCAGTCGAGAAGCTGGCATTGCTCGCCGCGGCTGCGGCGCTGGGTGGCGTGTCACCGCGCAATGCCGAATTGTTCGCCGCAACGCGCCTTGCTGCCAATCACGCCAGCATGTACGGCGCCGTGGAGTTGGAGAGCGCCGACGTGTGCGCGCTGCTGGAGCGAGCGCTGCCGTGAGTCTCCCAAACGAAAGCCTTTTGATGGATTCCCTCAATCCCGACCATCCGCCGCTCACCATGACGCCTGCGACGCCGCGGGTCTGGATGTTCTGGAGCACCGCACTGTGGGGTCTCCTCATCTTCCTCGCGATGTTCGTCGGGCAGATCGGCGCGATCGTTCTGCTGGTAGCGCAGCGTGGTCTGCCCATGGATCTCGCCTCGCTGCAAGTCGTCGGCCATGAGCCCCAGGCGCTTGCGCTGTCAGTGGCCATGGGCCTGCCGTCGACGCTGGCCGTGGTCTGGCTTGCCATTCGCATCAAGAAGGCGTCCTTCGTGGATTATCTCGCGCTGCATTGGCCGTCCTGGAAGCAGCTGCTGTTCGGCGCGGTCGGCCTGGTCCTGATCGTGTTGGCCTGGGAGACAATGTCGCGCGCGCTCGGCCGCGAGGCGACGCCGGGCTTCATGACAGATTTGTTGAAATCAGGTCGCGACAAGGGCGCCGCAATGGTGCTGCTGTTTGCCTTCAGTGTGGCGGCGCCCATGTCGGAAGAAGTGTTGGCGCGGGGCTTCCTCTATCGCGGCTGGTCTGCGAGCTTCTTGCGCGTGCCCGGCGCGATCATCCTGTCGTCGCTGGTGTGGACAATCGTGCACCTGCAATACGACATGTATTTTCTCGCCGAGGTTTTCACCATCGGCCTGTGGTTTGGCTACATGCGCTACCGTGCCAATTCGCTCTGGCTCACGGTCGTGTTGCATGCGCTCAACAATCTGACCGCAGTGGTGCTGACGATGTGGTTGGCAAGTTAGGCGGCCAGCGCGATCGCGACCGGCATCGTGATGGCCGCAAAAATCGTTTGCAGCGTGATGATCTGCGCCAGCAGCGGCGCGTCGCCGCCCATCTGGCGGGCCAAGACATAGGCGCTGGGCGAGGTCGGCACCGCCGCGCAGATCGCGACGATCGCGAGGCTGTCGCCGGAGAGCCCGAACCAGGCGCCGAGCCCCAGCGCGAGCGCGGGCATCAGCGCGAGCTTGAAAACGACGCCGGTGGCCGCGCCGAGGCTCGGGCGCAAGAGACCTTCGAGATGCAGGCCGGCACCGGTGACCAGCAGGCCGATCGCCAGCGAGGAGCGGCTCAGCGCATCCGCCACCTCGTGCCAGAGTTTCGGCAGCGGCAGGTGCGTCAGATTGACGGCAAGGCCGATCACGCAGGCCCAGATCAGGGGATTACGAACCACCGTCATGACGATGGCGCGTGCGGACTGCTTTTCGGGGGCGGCGTAATGGGCGAGCACCACGACGCTCAACACGTTGACCAGGGGAATGATCGCGACCATCGCTACGGAGGCGAGCGCCAGCCCGACGTCGCCGAACATATTGGCTGCGACCGACAGTCCGACGAAGGTCTGCCAGCGCGTTGCGCCCTGAAAAATCGAGGTGAAGGCGGGGCCGTCGATGCCGAGCCGGGTAAGGGCGGGGCGCAGTGCAAGGCACAAGAGTGACATCGCGAGCGCTGACAGCAGCAGCGCGCCGCCGACCCCGGCGACCGGTACCTTGGAGAGGTCCGCCTTCACCAGCGTCTGGATCAGCAGCATCGGAAACAGCACGAAGTAGGTCAGCCGCTCCAACCCTTGCCACTGCGCATCGAGCCGCATCAGGCTGCGCTTCAGCACGACACCGAGCACGATGAGGATGAAGACCGGCAGCAGCGCCGCGATCACGACGGCCATGAATCAGTCCGTCCCCGGGCCAGCGCGAAGATTGGCAAGGCGGTCGAGCGCGCCTTGCAGGATGAAGATCGCCGCGTGCTCGTCGATCACCTCGGCGCGCTTGGCGCGGCTGACGTCCATGCCGATCAGCTCGCGCTCGACTGCCGCCGTCGAGAGGCGCTCGTCCCAGAGGCCGATGGGGAGCGCGGTCAGGCCGGCAAGATTGCGGGCGAAGGCACGGGTGGATTGCGCGCGCGGGCCCTCGCTGCCGTCCATGTTGATGGGCAGGCCGAGCACGAAACCGGCTGCCCTGCGTTCAGCCGCGATGGCGAGCAGCCGGGCGGCATCCTGCTTGAACGCCTTGCGCTGGATCGTCTCGACGCCGGTAGCCAACCGCCGGTCGGGATCGGACACGGCAACGCCGATGGTTTTCGTGCCTAAGTCAAGCCCGACCAGCGCGCCGCGCGCGGGCCAGTGTGTTGCAGCATCGACGAGAGGCAGGATAAGAGCCGGCATGGCTTAGCGCATATCACGCGTCGCGCTGCGGAGTGAACCCTGGACATGGATGCAGTGACACTATTCGGCTTGCCGTGACGGCGATGCTGGTCTGCTATGCATTGGAAGACCGCAGCCATTGGTTCGTGCCGCTGTTCGCGGCGTGCTGCGCACTCGGCTCGGCCTATGGCTTCTTGCAGGGCGCTTGGCCGTTCGGGCTCGTCGAGGCGATCTGGACTCTCGTGGCGCTGCGGCGGTGGCACCGGAAGGGCCAGCGACGGAGGCTCGTCTTCGGACCCACCCGAAGAGAGCCTTTCTAAATCGCCCGGGCCGCGAAACCGACGCGGCGTTCGGGTGAGGGTAGCGGTGCGCTCTACAGAGACGCTGAAGGACCCTCACCCGGCTTCGGCCAAAACGCGAGGAGATTAGGATGAATTGCCATCGCGCTTTGGGTTTTTGTTGAGCATGATCTCTTCGGAAAACCGCCGCAACTTTTCCGGATCATGCTCTAGGCCCGTTACAGGCGTCAGCGGATCGCGATCGGATTGATCATCGCCTGTACGCCGCCGGTCCAGCGCGGCTGGCCAAGTACGAACAGGAATTCGTAGCCCTTGTCCCGGGCAAGCGCAGCCGTGTCCATGTTCTCCAGGATGTAGGTCCCGTTCATCGCGAGCAGGATCTGGTGTACCTCAAACACGTTCTTGGATTCGAACGGCAGCACCTCGAGACCCCAGGTGTCGGCGCCAACCGCGACGACGCCCTTGCCGGTCAGGTACTTCGCACCCTCGACACCGAGGCCGGGCTCGGCGGCCGAATAGCGTTTATCGTCCTTGCCGATCAGGCTGAGCCAGCCGGTGTGGAAGATGACGACGTCGCCCTGACGGATTTCGACGTTCTGCTGCTTGGCGGCCTCCTCGATCTCCTTGACGTTGAAGGCGGTGCCTTCCTTCACCACGTCGGTCTTGAAATAAGCGGCCATGTCGAGCAGGACGCCACGGGTGACCATCGGCGGCACCTTCTCGATGCCGAGCTTCTTCAACCCGTTAGGATCGGCGAAATCGGCGAGCTTGTTGCCGTTGTAAGACGTGCTCGATGCCGAGATGGCCGAGCCCGTCGAGCTGGCTGCCGATGCCGACCCAGGTGTCGAGGATGTCGTCGTTATAGGTCGCCTTGTTAGGACCGAGACCCGGGCTGCCGGCTTGTCCGGGCTGCACAATGGTCAGCTTGAACGCGCGCGGCGGATAGGCTGGTGTCTGCGGCGTGACGGGAATGCCGAGGGCATAGGTCTTGCCGGTCTTCACCAGTGAGGCGGCTTTCACCACGAGTTCGGGTGTCATGTAGTTGGCGGCGCCGATCTCGTCGTTCGGACCCCATTTTGATTTGGTCCAGTCCTGTGCACTTGCAGTTCCTGTTATCGCCGACAACGCAGCGACACAGCACAACACGAGGGTATTGCGCATTGATAGTCCTCCCGATGTTTTGGCTTCGTTATGGTTTCGCGCCGGCCAGTGACGCATCGTAACGCAGAACAGTCGGACGCTTCAAACTTTTCGACGTATTGCGCTGCGACGGCCGAGCACGGCATCCGCAGGGCACGACGAATTCAGGTGCGACAGAGTTGTGACAGCGAATTTCGCGCGGTGGAACGAATTGCGCCGCGTCAGGCCGCGATGACGTCGTCATCCTTCGTCAGGCACGCGGCAAAACCGGAGAGCGCGCTGGTTTGGTGTCCGGCGCAGCGCTGGATGAAAAGCGTTTCGGCGCGGGCGTGCGAGGCGCCCAGCGCGTGGATCGACACGCTTCCGTTCATCGCGCTGCGTTCGACCACAATGCGCGGCAGCAGCGTCACGCCCATGTCGGCAGCGACGCAGCCGATCATGCCATCCAGCGTGCCGAGCTCGAAGCGCGCCGCCGACGGCCAGCCGAACTCGACGAACACCTGCTCGAGCCGTTGGCGGTAGGTGCAGCCGGTGCGGAACACCAGCGCCGTCGGGCCGGGCTCCGGCGTGCCGGCGCGCAGCTCGGCCAACGAAGCCCAGCGCCGCGCGCTGACCAGCACCAGCTCTTCGCGGAAGGCGCTCGTCGCAATGAGCTCGGCATGCGCGATGGGACCCGCGACGAAGGCGCCGTCGAGCGAGCCGTCGAGCACGGCGGCGACGAGGTCTGCGGTCGGCGCGGTGCGCAGAGAAAGGCGCACGGCAGGAAAACGGCGGTGGAAATCCGCCAGCACGGGCGGCAGCCGCACGGCCGCGGTGGTCTCCATCGATCCAATCGCGAGCGGTCCCTTCGGCTCACCGTCATCTTGCGCGGCGAGCACGGCTTCACGCGAGAGCGCCGCCATTTTTTGCGCATAGGGCAGGAGGCGTTTGCCGGCACCGGTCAGCGTCATGCCGCGGCTGTGACGTTCGAACAGCGGCGTGCCGATCTCGGCTTCCAGCGCCTTGACGCGCTGCGTGACGTTGGACTGCACGGTATTGAGCTCTTCGGCGGCGCGCGTGATGCCGCCGGTACGGGCGACCACGGCAAAGGTCTGGAGATCACTGAGTTCCATGGCATCGTTCCGCATTTGAGATGGCAGCGTTCTCTAGAATTCAATTTTAGAGAATGCTATTCGCGGCTAGTGTTCCTGTCCAGAGTGGGAGGACGCATGCCGATCGCCACGCCACTGACCGAGCTTCTGGGGATCAAGCATCCCATTCTGTCGGCTCCCATGGACACCATTGCAGGCAGCCGGTTGATCCGTGCCGTCAGCGGTGCCGGCGGCTTCGGAATCTTGGGTGGTGGCTACGGCGACCGGGCCCGGCTGGAGGCCGAAACCAAGGAGCTGAAGGGTCTTGCGCCGTTCGGTGTCGGCTTCATCACCTGGAGCCTGGCAAAACAGCCGGAGCTCCTCGACATTGCGTTGGACGCCCAGCCGCAGGCCATCATGCTGTCGTTTGGCGATCCCGCGCCGTTCGCGCCGCGCATCAAGGCGGGCGGCGCGCGATTGATCTGCCAGGTGCAGAGTGAGGACATGGCGAAGCAGGCGCTCGATGCTGGCGCGGACATCCTGATCGCACAGGGTACCGAGGCTGGCGGCCATGGCGCATCGCGCACTACGATCGACATCGTGCCTGCGATCGTCGATCTCGCGGCAGGGCGCGTGCCGGTCGTTGCGGCCGGCGGTATCGCGGATGGCCGGGGTCTCGCTGCAATGTTGATGCTGGGCGCATCCGGCGTGCTGATCGGCACGCGCTTTTATGCGAGCGTGGAGGCCAATGGCGCGGAGGAAGCGAAGCGGCGCATTCGTGACGCCGACAGCAATAATACCGTGCGCGGCGTCGTCTTCGACTGGTCGCGAAATCTGTTCTGGCCGGCGCCGTTCACCGCGCGCTCGCTGGTCAATGATCACATCAAGCGCTGGACCGGCCGCGAGATCGAGTTGATGCAGCGCGCAAGCGAGGTCGCCGTGGAGTATGCTGCGGCGAAGGCCGCGGGCAA
Organism: Bradyrhizobium sp. 153; assembly: GCF_023073835.1. Lineage (NCBI taxonomy): Bacteria > Pseudomonadati > Pseudomonadota > Alphaproteobacteria > Hyphomicrobiales > Nitrobacteraceae > Bradyrhizobium > Bradyrhizobium sp. 153. The sequence continues at coordinate 39,263 of NZ_JADPKH010000017.1, forward strand.
TTTCGAGATCGCGGCGGTTTTTGCCGGCGAGGCGGTCGGACTGATCCATGACATTCCGTCCGCCGCGGAGATCGTCGAGCGGATTGCGCTTGAGGCGGAGCAGTTGCTGGAGGGCCGGCGGAATTCGATAGTCGCGGCGCAGAATTCTTCACCCTCCCCCTCCAGGGGAGGGTAAGCAAAAACGAGAAAGAGACACACCATGTGGCCTGACCGTCGACTGATCGATCTCTTCAAGATCGAATTCCCGATCGTGCTAGCGCCGATGGCGGGCGTGATGGATACAGAGCTGGTGATTGCGGCCGCGCGGGGCGGGGCGCTGGGGTCGCTGCCTTGCGCGATGATCTCGCCGGAGAAGGCGCGCGAGCAGGTTGGTCTCATCCGCCAGAGCGTGAAGGCGCCGGTCAATCTGAACTTTTTCTGCCACACGCCGGTCGAACTCACGACCGAGGCCGAGGCACGCTGGAAGCAGCGGCTCGCGGGCTATTACACCGAGCACGGTCTTGATCCGGCGGCGCCGATCGCTGCGGCGAACCGTGCGCCGTTCGACGCGGCCTTCTGTGAGGTCGTCGAGGAGCTGAAGCCGGAAGTCGTCAGCTTTCACTTCGGCTTGCCGGAGCAAACTCTGCTCAAGCGTGTGAAGGCAGCCGGCTGCCTCGTGATCTCATCGGCCACCACGGTGAAGGAAGCGGTCTGGCTCGAGCAGCGCGGCGTCGACGCCATCATCGCGCAAGGCGCGGAGGCGGGCGGTCATCGCGGCATGTTCCTGACCGACAAGATCGCGGAGCAGCCCGGCACCTTTGCGCTGGTGCCGCAGGTCGTCGATGCCGTGAAGGTGCCGGTGATCGCCTGCGGCGGTATTGCGGATGGGCGCGGCATTGCCGCGGCCTTTGCGCTCGGTGCATCCGGTGTGCAGATCGGCAGCGCCTATCTGCGCTGTCCTGAATCCAAGGTCACGGCGGGAGGCCGCAAGGCCCTCGCCGAGGCGGGCGACGAATCCACTGTCATCACCAATGTCATGACCGGTCGTCCGGCGCGCGGTGTCCAGAACCGGCTGATGCGCGAGGCTGGCCCGATCTCGCCGGATGCACCTCCCTTTCCCCATGCTGCGACCGCGCTCGGGCCCCTGAAAGCGGCTGCCGAAAAGCAGGGGAGGGTGGATTTCACCAATCTCTGGGCTGGGCAGGCCGTGGCCCTCGGCCGGGACGTCCCCGCGGCCGAATTGACCCGCGATCTCGCCAAATCGGCGCTAGCTCGCATGAAAGCGCTCGCTGGATAGGTGGGAAGCGCCGGTTGCGGCGCAAAACCGGCCTCTGCTATACGGCACATAGGTTTTGCCGTGAGAGGCCTTATATAATGTCCGTCGACGCCACGACCGTCCGCCGCATCGCGCATCTGGCGCGCATTGCGGTTTCCGAGGACGAGGTTCCGCATTTGCAGGGCGAACTCAACGCCATGCTCGCCTTCGTCGAGCAGCTCTCGGAGGTCAATGTCGAGGGCGTGGAGCCGATGACCTCGGTCACGCCGATGCAGATGAAGAAACGGCAGGACGTCGTCACGGACGGCGGGATCGCCGATGATATCGTTGCCAACGCGCCCGCGACCGAAGGTCACTTTTTCCAGGTGCCGAAGGTCGTCGAGTAACTTTTAGGACGTGGTCCGATGTGTCTGCTTTGCGACGATGAGAAGGCCTATCAGGCCTACATGACCTATCTCGACAAGATGGAGCGGCAGGGCAAGGCTGCCGATCCCGACGTCGCCGTCAATGCCGTGCTCGACGAGATCGAGGCCGCCGCAAAAGCAGCCGCCAAAAAAGACGACCCGGCCAACGACAAGACCCTGTCTCCGTTCTTCTGTAGCCCGATCAATAAATGACCGATTTGACATCGCTGACGCTCGCCGCGGCCCGCAAGGGTCTCGCCGACAAGACTTTCACGTCGCTCGAGCTGACCGATGCGCATCTTTCCGCGATCGAAGCTGCGCGCGTGCTCAATGCCTTCGTCATGGAGACGCCGGACCAGGCGCGCAGCATGGCGCGCGAGGCGGACGCCAGAATCGCCAGGGGCGACGCCGGTCCGCTCGCCGGCATCCCGCTCGGGATCAAGGATCTGTTCGCGACCAAGGGCGTGCGCACCACAGCGTGCTCGAAGATCCTCGACAATTTCGTGCCGACCTACGAATCGACCGTGACGTCGCAGCTCTGGCGCGACGGCGCGGTGTTGCTCGGCAAGCTCAACAATGACGAGTTCGCGATGGGTTCGTCGAACGAGACCTCGTGCTTCGGCCCGGTCGGCAATCCCTGGCGGCGCGACGGTTCGAACGCAACGCTGGTGCCGGGCGGCTCGTCCGGCGGTTCGGCCTCGGCCGTAGCGGCGCTGCTCTGCATGGGCGCGACCGCGACCGACACCGGCGGCTCGATCCGCCAGCCGGCCGCGTTCACCGCGACCGTCGGCATCAAGCCGACCTATGGCCGCTGCTCGCGCTGGGGCATCGTCGCCTTTGCCTCCTCGCTCGACCAGGCCGGCCCGATCGCGCGCAGTGTGCGCGATGCCGCGATGCTGCTGCGCTCGATGGCCGGGCACGATCCGAAGGATACGACCTCGGTCGACATCCCCGTGCCGGACTACGAGGCTGCGATCGGCAAGTCCGTGAAGGGCATGAAGATCGGCATCCCCAGGGAGTATCGTCTCGACGGCATGCCGGCCGAGATCGAGAAACTCTGGAGCGCGGGCGCGGACTGGCTCAGGAGCGCCGGCGCCGAGCTTGTCGAGGTGTCGCTGCCGCACACCAAATATGCGCTGCCGGCCTATTACATCGTGGCGCCGGCAGAGGCGTCCTCCAACCTCGCGCGCTATGACGGTGTGCGCTACGGCCTGCGCGAGCAGGGCAGGAACATCATCGAGCTGTACGAAAACACCCGGGCCGAGGGCTTTGGCGCAGAGGTGAAGCGCCGCGTCATGATCGGCACCTATGTGCTCTCGGCCGGCTATTACGACGCCTATTACCTGCGGGCGCAAAAAGTACGTACGCTGATCAAGAAGGACTTCGAGGACTGCTTCACCAAAGGCGTGGATGCCATCCTGACGCCGGCGACGCCGTCGGCTGCCTTTGGCATCGGCGAGAAGGGCGGCGCCGATCCGGTCGAGATGTACCTCAACGACATCTTCACGGTGACCGTGAACATGGCGGGCCTGCCCGGCATCGCCGTGCCCGCCGGCAAGGACGCGCAGGGCCTGCCGCTCGGCTTGCAACTGATCGGCCGTCCCTTCGACGAAGAGACGCTGTTCTCGCTCGGCGAGGTGATCGAGCAGGCTGCCGGCCGCTTCAGGCCCGCGAGGTGGTGGTGAATGTCGCCGCGTTCATCGCGAGCCTTGACGGCGCGGCGCCTGCGCCGGAATTGAACGCGTCGCTCGCCGGCCTCTGGTGGGCGGCCAAGGGCGACTGGGAGCGCGCACACAGAATAGTCCAGGACGAGAGCAGCCGCGAGGCGGCGTGGGTGCATGCGTATCTGCACCGCGTCGAAGGTGATCTCGGCAATGCTGGCTACTGGTACCGCCAGGCCGGTCAGCCCGCGGCAAAGGATTCATTGGAAGCAGAGTGGGAGCGGATCGCTGCCACGCTGCTTGGGAGCAAGACATGAGCACGGCCACGCACAAGCTTCTCAAGGGCGCCACCGGCGATTGGGAGATGGTCATCGGCATGGAGATCCATGCCCAGGTGATCTCGAACTCAAAACTGTTCTCGGGCGCCTCGACCACATTCGGCGGGGAGCCGAACAGCCACGTGTCGCTGGTCGACGCCGCGATGCCGGGCATGCTGCCCGTCATCAACGAAGAATGCGTCAGGCAGGCTGTCCGGACCGGGCTTGGCCTCAACGCAAAGATCAATCTGCGTTCGGTGTTTGACCGCAAGAACTATTTCTATCCGGACTCGCCGCAAGGCTACCAGATCAGCCAATACAAATCGCCGGTGGTGGGTGAGGGCGAGGTGCTGATCGAGCTCGACGGCGGCCGCAGCGTCACCATCGGCATCGAGCGGCTGCATCTGGAGCAGGATGCAGGCAAATTGCTGCATGACCAGTCGCCAAGCATGTCCTTTGTCGATCTCAACCGCTGCGGCGTGGCGCTGATGGAGATCGTCTCCAAGCCCGACATCCGCGATGCCGAGCAGGCCAAGGCCTATGTGACCAAGCTGCGCTCGATCCTGCGCTATCTCGGCACCTGCGACGGCGACATGGAGAAGGGAAGCTTGCGTGCCGATGTCAACGTCTCGGTACGCCGGCCCGGCGGTCCGCTCGGCACCCGCTGCGAGATCAAGAACATGAACTCGATCAACTTCATCGGTCAGGCGATCGAGTACGAGGCGCGGCGTCAGATCGAGATCTTGGAAGACGGCGGCGCGATCGAGCAGGAGACGCGGCTCTATGACCCCAATAAGGGCGAGACACGCTCGATGCGGTCCAAGGAAGAGGCGCATGACTACCGCTACTTCCCCGATCCCGACCTGCTGCCGCTGGAGTTCAGCCAGGAGTTCGTCGACGATCTGAAGGCGAAGCTGCCCGAGCTGCCGGACAAGAAGAAGATGCGCTTCGTCGCCGACTTCGGCCTGTCGGCCTATGACGCGAGCGTGCTGGTCGCCGAGCGCGAGAGCGCGGTGTTCTACGAGACGGTGCTCGACAAGCTCGCCAACCGCGCGCGCGACGCCAAGATGGCGGCGAACTGGGTGATCAATGAGCTGTTCGGCCGTCTCAACAAGGAAGGCCGGGATATTACGGGCTCTCCCGTCAACGCCGAGCAACTCGCCGCGATCATCGACCTGATCGGCGAGGGCACGATCTCAGGCAAGATCGCCAAGGATCTGTTCGAGATCGTCTGGCAGGAGGGCGGCGACCCCCGCGCGCTGGTGGAAAGCCGCGGCATGAAGCAGGTCACCGACCTCTCGGCGATCGAAAAGGTGGTTGACGACATCATCGCGGCCAATCCCGACAAGGCCGCGCAGGTCAAGGACAAGCCGCAGTCGCTCGGCTGGTTCGTCGGCCAGGTGATGAAGGCGTCGGGCGGCAAGGCCAACCCGCAGAGCGTCAACGACCTGCTCAAGTCCAAGCTCGGCGTCTAGCCTCGCGCATTCGAACGAGGTGACGAGTACGCTTCGTCACCTCGTTGTCGGCTCTCGGTGCGGCGCTCGCGCGCATCCTCGGCGGCAGAACTTCATCGCATCGACAGCGATGCGGCGACCGAATCGCAGGCACGCGATTCGCGCAAAACGGCGGTTTGCACACGATCAGGCGGGCCTTCGTGCCGTTAAGCATGAAAATTTTTTCGTTGCCAAAACTCGCGACTCAGAGTCCGCGAAACGCCTTCGCGCGGCAATCGTGGGATCGAAGAGGCACGTCATCACATCGATCATGCGCGATGCATGTGTGCAGAAAAATACTTTCTGCATAGTGTTTTTCTGCAATCGCATCTGTTGCAGACGCCGACGATGCGCCCACTCTCTGCGATCGCAAGCACATGTAATGCAGTGCGCTTGCGCCGCGCTCGCCAAGCGCACGCGCGTTGCGTCGTCAACACTTCTTTAAGCGAGACGCTGTTTTTTTCTTCGTGTTGGTGTATTCGGGATGAGTGCATTCGATCCCCGAGTGCACGCAGCGATTAAAGCCATCTCACACATCGGAGGGCAACATGGCCAAGAAAGCGAAGAAGGCGAAGAAGGCGAAGAGCGCAGTGAAGAAGACTGCGAAGAAGACCCGCAAGGTCGCGAAGAAGAAGAAGTAACTTCGCTTCTGAAGTTGCCGGCTCTAGATAGCCGGCACGTCATCAGCGCCTCCTAAGGGTTCTGGTCGACGATAGAGGGTGTCGGCGAGACATCAGGTCAACGGTCGGGTCGTCTCTTGCGGCCCGGCAGAAGAAACGAGTTTTCTTCGTTCGGTGCGGTTCTCCTCAAGGGCTCCGCAATTTCACAAGCGGCCTTCGCGCCAACGTGAAATCTGGTCCTGACGTGTTCGCCGACGCCCTCGTTCTCTTGAGGCCGGGGCATTGCCGGCATTCCTTTCCCCAGACATTGCTGATCTGATTGCGACGCGGCCGCGCGCTTGCTCGCCCTGCCTTGGGCAAGGCTGGGGCGTGCGCCCACGTCGCCTGTCTGCTCTAGCCCGAGCGCCGTTCTACGTGTGCGGTGTCATCGCCCGGCTTGGACCGGGCGATCCAGTACCTGCGGCGTCTCGACTGATGACTGCTATCGGCGGAACACCGGGTCACGCGCCTGCGCGGGCGAGGACAGCAAGCGGCACGCGGGACCCCCACAATGCGCGTCCGACCCTGCGCGATGGTTATCGTTCTCCCAAAATCGCAGGGTAAACCGAATCTGACGAAGCGCAGAAGTGCTTGCAAATCAGGCGCTTTTTGAATTCCGTGCGCAAGCACCGCGCGCTCGCGTTTACGTCTGCTTCATCGCGATACTTAAACTGCCATTCAAATTTGCCCGCCATCATCGCTCCACAAGCCGGCAAACGGCATGGGCAAAAGCCTTGGGGATGAGTTGAACAGCGCAAAAGTGGTCTTCCGGTTTTCCGGGAAGGATCATGCGAAATCAGAGTTGGACGGGAGCCGCGCTCGGGGAAACGGGGCGGCATAAGAAAAAGGGGATGCGACATGTTTCAGGGTACTTTCGATCTGGAGACGGCGACGCCGATCGGCGCGAGCGCGCTCTCGGACGTGCTGTTCGAACGCGGGATGTACTGGGCGAGCGGCCGCTCCGGCCTCGTCGACCTCGTCGCCGCGCATAAATGGTTCAACCTCGCCGCGCTGAAGGGCCGCAAGGACGCCGTCGCGCTGCGCCAGGAAGTCGCCGGGCAGATGTCGGAGGCCGAGATCTCGGCCGCGCAGCGTGAGGCGAGGGCGTGGGTTTCCGCTCACTGAGCGGAAAATCGCATCCGGAACCGCCCTTACGGGTACGTCCGGTTGAGCATGGGGCAGGGCTGCGATTCAGATCGCCTGATGACCTGGAACCCTGCCGGCTGCACGAGGCCGGTGTGTCCAAGATCAAGGTCTCGGACTTTCCATGCCGGCGCAATCCGGCGTCTGGTTCAACGTCTGGCCGGCGAGGCGGTGCCGATCTCGTCCTCGCGTTGGCGATCCGGCGGTCCGGTCGCCCGAGGCGGAGACATACATAAGGCGGCACGCATCGGTGGTCGCGCGCTGCGGATCCTTTCGCGTGCCTGAGCAGCCGCCCGCCTGGCAGCTTTCAGGTGAAAAGAACCCGCCGACCTCAATTCTGCCGCTTGCGGCTCGCCGCCGTGTCGGGCATACCCGGCATATTGGAGACGTGGCCGAGTGGCTGAAGGCGGCGGTTTGCTAAACCGTTATAGGCTTGTAAAGGCCTATCGAGGGTTCGAATCCCTCCGTCTCCGCCAGCCGAGCTGTACTGATCTTCAATATCCCCCGCGCCCGCCCCTAGAATACTGCCGCCTCTACGGCGGGTGTCGCCGTGACCGCATGGCGCTATCGCAGAAACTGTAACCAGGACAGTATGTTGCGAGAGGGAAGGCGGCTAACCGGAGTTAAGGCCAAGGGAGCCAAGCTCAGGACGCCGCCATCCAGCTGATCTGGAACAAGATTCGGGCATCGACCCGCGCACGGCGACCAGATACGGCGGGCATGCTTTCACCCGAAAGATGGCGCGGCTATTCCACGCTGCCGGTGCCGCGGCGCAGGTCGGCCTCGATCTGCAACCGGGTGCCGCCGCCGAAGCGGGCGCGGTAGACCTGAAGGTTTTCCATGATCCGCTGCACGTAATTGCGCGTCTCGGAGAACGGAATCAGCTCCACCCAATCGACCGCGTCAACTTTCGGATCGCGTGGATCGCCGTAGCGCTCGACCCATTTCTTCACGCTGCCGCGACCGGCATTGTAGGCGGCAAAGGTCATGATGTAGGAGCCGCGATAATCCTCGAGCAGCCCACCGAGTTCGGCCGAGCCGAGCGTGGCGTTGTAGACCGAATCGTTCTTCAGCCGGGACAGGTCGTAAGTCGCGCCGTGGCGTTTGCAAACGTAGCGCGCGGCGTCCGGCGTCACCTGCATCAGCCCGTAGGCCTGCGCCGGCGAGACCACCGACGGATTGAACGCGCTCTCCTGTCGCGCGATCGCATAGACGATGCTGCGCTCGACCTCGGGCCCGATCGGCGTGAACTGCGGAATGCCGTTGACGGGATAGGCGTAGAAGTCGAACGGCAGGCCGCGATTGAGTGCGGCCTTGCCGAGCAGCAGCATGCCGCGCGCGTCGCCGTAGCGCTGGGTGAGCTCGCCAAGGCCGGCAAGCGCTTCGGGATCGCCGTTCTCGCCCATGTCGGCGAGCAACGGCACTGCTATCTCACGCTCGTCAAGCTCGTAGAGCAGTTGCGCGGCGCGCACGATCTCGAGCCGCTCGGCGCCGCGGCCCCGCGGCTGACTGTGGAGCTCGATCTGGGGCAGTCCGAGTTTTGCGCGCGCGAGCTGGCCGTAATAGCTGGTCGACTGCTCGGCTGCGCGGGCATAGGCGTTGCGCGCCTCCTGCTGGCGGCCCATCGCTTCCGCGGCGCGGCCCTGCCAATAGCCGGCGCGCGCTAGCGTCGTCGGATTGACGCTGCCGACCCCGATGCGGGCGAAATGCTGGGCGGCGGTCGCGGGATCGTTGAGGAAGCGGAGTGCGATCCAGCCCGCTGTAAATTCCTGCTCGGTCTTGTAGATGTCGCGCGAGGGCAGGGCGGCATCGCGCGCGATCAGATAGGCGCTGCGGAATTCCTCGGTGTCGATCATCTTGCGCGCCAGGAGGCGCCGCTCGATCCACCATTCGTCGAGATTGTAGAGCCGGTTCGGATCCTTCGGCGCCGACAGCATGAGCTGCGCCGCTTCGGCAAACTTCTCCTCGCGGCGCAGGAGCTGGATCTTGCTGAAGACGAAGCCGGGATCGTTGTGCAGCTCACGCGGCACGGCGTCGAGCAGCGCGCGCGCGTTCGGCGCCTTCTTGACGGCGGCGATGCGAGCCTTGGCGAGCGCGACATAGCCGGCGCCAAGGCGCTTGGCGGCGCGCAGCGCGGCCTCGTTCTCGCTGCCGTAGAGCAAAGTGTCCATCCGCGCCTTCTGATCGCCTGGCGTCAGCAGGGCGCCGAACTGGTCGAGCGCGTTGTTCTCGGTGTCCTCCGACATCGGATCGCTGCGCCAGGCGTCGCGCACCAGCCGCTCGGCGTTGGCGCGGTCGCCGCGCGCCAGCATCGCCTTGGCGAGCGTGAAGCGGCCCTTGGCGGAGATCGGCGACTCATTCTCGAACCACGACCACGCAACTGAATCGTCGCGCCTGTCGTCCCACATCGCGGCCTCCAGGCGCCGGCGGAGGAAAGTCTGCGACGGCCAGCTCGGATTGGCGGACAGGAAGGCGCGGTAGCGCTCCACGGTCGCGCCATTGTCCTCGCTGCGCAGGATGATCCATTCCGCGAGCTTTCGCGCGACGGGATCCAAGATCGAAGCTGCATAATTGGTGGCATCGCCCGCCTTGCGCTTGCGCACGAGCTCGATGACGGTCTCCAGCGTGTCCTTGTCGGCCTGCGAGGTCGACGACGTTGCGGCGACCGCAGCCGGTATGACCGGCTTGCGCGGCGCTGCATGCTGGCGGGTCGCAGGAGCCAGCACGGGAGCTGCGACGGGTTTGGCCGCGGCCGGGGCGGCCGGTCTGACGGTGGCCGTTGAAGCCGGGGCGGGTGCGGTTTTGGGCGGCGCGCCGTTGGCGGCCGGTTTTGATGCTGGCGCGGGGGGAGCTGTCGCGGGCTTGGATGCTGCCGCGGGCTTGGACGCTGCCGTGGGATTGGGCGCTGCCGCGGGTTTTGGCCTGTCCTTCGCGGGTTCCTTGCCGGCGTTCGTCCCAGCGTCCTTGGCAGATTTCTTCGCGGTATCTTTCGCCGGGGCGCTGGCGGCACCCTTGCTGGCCCCCTTGGCCGTATCCTTCGAAGTTGCCTTGCCGGTTCCCTTGGACGAGTCCTTGGCGGCTGGCTTCGCGGAATTCTTAGCCTCGTCCGCAGTCGTCTCGTTGGACTTGTCATTGGACTTGGCCAAGGCAGCACAGCCGACCGACAGCCCTGCCATCAGGCACACGACCAGACCGGTGGATCGCCATGCGGCACGAGGGAGGGAGGTCACGGCGTTTCGTCGCCCCGAATCAGTCAAGTGGCCCAAGATCTAGCTGAATTTGATTGAATATGCGGACAAAATACCAACAGCCGCTTACCTCGGGCCGATTTGCACCATCACCGCGGCAAAATCGCGGCCTAAACGGTGAGTCACACGCGGCGGGCCTTTTACCGGCCGGACAGACCCGATATGAATGGGCCTTGCTCAAGAGATCGCCGCGTACGGAGGAAGTCCATGGCAGCCAAGACGAAATTCCGGGGGTCGTTCACCGCCTTGGTCACGCCGTTCAAGAACGGCTCGCTGGACGAGGCGGCGTTCCGCTCCCTGGTGAATTGGCAGATTTCAGAGGGCACCAACGGCCTGGTCCCGGTCGGCACCACCGGCGAGAGCCCGACGCTCAGCCACGACGAGCACAAGAAGGTCGTCGAATGGTGCATCGCTGAAGCCAAGGGCCGCGTGCCGGTGATCGCGGGCGCCGGCTCCAACTCGACCAAAGAGGCCATCGAACTCTCCCAGCACGCCGAGAAGGCGGGCGCCGATGCCGTGCTGGTCGTCACGCCCTACTACAACAAGCCGACCCAGGAAGGCATGTATCAGCACTTCAAGGCGATCAACGACGCGATCGGCATCCCCATCATCATCTACAACATTCCGCCGCGCTCGGTGATCGACATGTCGGTCGACACCATGAAGCGCTTGTGGGAGCTCAACAACATCGCCGGCGTGAAGGACGCCACCGCCAGCATGGTCCGCGTGTCGCAGCAGCGCGCGGCGATGGGCGAGGATTTCAATCAGCTCTCCGGCGAGGACGCAACCATCCTCGGCTACATGGCCCATGGCGGCCACGGCTGCATCTCGGTGACCTCGAACGTCGCGCCGCGCTTGTGTTCGGAGTTCCACGTCGCCTGGCAGAAGGGCGACCATGCCACCGCCTTGAAGCTGCATGACAAGCTGATGCCGCTGCACAACAACCTTTTCATCGAGAGCAATCCTGCGCCGATCAAATACGCGATGTCGCTGCTCGGCAAGCTGGACGAGACGCTGCGGCTCCCGATGGTGCCGGTCTCCGAGCCGACCCGCGTTGCCGTGCGCAGCGCGATGGTGCACGCGGGCCTGATCAACTGACGCGTTGGCCTTCGGGGAGCCTTTCATGAGCGTCGAGGAAAAGGGCACGCGTATGCTCAAGGAGTTCCGCGAGTTCGCCATGAAGGGGAACGTCGTCGATCTCGCGGTCGGCGTCATCATCGGCGCGGCCTTCGGTGCCATCGTCAACTCGCTGGTCGGCGATGTCATCATGCCGATCATCGGCGCCGTCACCGGCGGACTCGACTTCTCGAACTACTTCACCCCCTTGTCGGCGAAGGTCACAGCCACCAACTTAGCCGATGCAAAAAAGCAAGGCGCCGTACTTGCTTGGGGCAGCTTTCTCACGCTGACGATCAACTTCATCATCATCGCCTTCGTGCTCTTCCTGGTGATCCGCGCCATGAATACCTTGAAGCGCAAAGAGGAGGCGGCACCTGCCGCTCCGCCGAAGCCGTCGGCCGAGGTCGAGCTGCTGACCGAGATCCGTGATCTCCTCAAGAAGTCTTGACGCGCGCGCTTCATCCGACCTGTTAGAATCCGTGCGCATCTTGATCAGGTTTGTCTGCGATGGCCGATAAGAACGAACGTCCGATCAAGGTCATGGCGGAAAATCGCAAGGCCCGCTTCAACTACGCCATCGAGGATACGATCGAGGCGGGCATCGCGCTGACCGGCACCGAGGTCAAGTCGATCCGCAACGGCAAGAGCACGATCGCGGAATCCTATGCCGACTCGAAGAACGGCGAGATCTGGCTGATCAACGCCACCATTCCCGAATATCTCCAGGGCAACCGCTTCAATCATGAGCCCAAACGGCCGCGAAAACTGCTGCTTCACCGCCGACAGATCAACAAGCTGATGGGCGCGGTCGACCGCGAAGGCATGACGCTGATCCCGCTCAAGCTGTACTTCAACGAGCGCGGTCGGGCCAAATTGCAGCTGGCGATTGCCAAGGGCAAGAAGCTGCACGACAAGCGCGAGTCCGAGAAGAAGCGCGATTGGAGCCGGGAGAAGGGCCGCCTGATGCGGGCAAGGGGATAGGGGATGATCCAGAGGAACCTGCTCGAGGTCGATTGGAGCCAGATTCCCGCGCCGGCCGACGACGGCGGCGCCGCGCATCTGACGGGCATGACGTTGCCGGCGATCGGCCTGCGCGCGACGGACGACACGTCAGTCACGCTGTCGGCGCTGCGCGGCCGGACCGTGGTGTTCGCCTATCCCCGCACAGGCGAGCCCGGCAAGATCGCACTGGTCGACGATTGGGACATGATCCCGGGCGCGCGCGGCTGCACCCCTCAGACTTGCGCGTTTCGCGACCTGTTTGCCGATTTGAAGGCGGCTGGCGCCTCGCACGTGTTCGGTCTCTCGGCCCAGAGCAACGACTACCAGATCGAGATGGCCTCGCGGCTGCATCTGCCGTTCCCGGTGCTGTCGGACGAGAAGCTGAAGCTGACGCGCGCCCTGAATTTACCGACGATGCAGGTCGCAGGCCTGACGCTGATCAAGCGGCTTGCACTGATCATCGACGACGCCAGGATCACGCACGTGTTCTATCCGGTGTTTCCGCCGGACCGGAACGCCGGCGATGTGCTCGGTTGGCTGAAGGCCAATCCAGTCAGGGGCTAGGTCGGGGCCTAATCGAGGTCGGCTTTCACCTTCGCGAACACGGACCGGAACATGTCGGGCGTCAGCACCCCTGTGTTGGTGTTGTAGCGGGAGCAGTGATAGCTGTCGTAAAGCTTGACCGCGCCCGCCTGGTGCACGGCGCCGTGGCCGAAGGGAGCTTGCGAGCCCTTCAGATTCAGCGGCTTGAGCACGCTGTCGTGCGCAATCCGCCCGAGCGCGACGATGGCGCGCAGGTTCGGCATGGTCGCCAGATTGGCGACGAGAAACCGGCGGCAGGTGGTGATCTCGATCGGAAGCGGCTTGTTCTGCGGCGGCACGCAATGCACGGCATTGGCGATCCGGCAATCGACCAGCTTCAGGCCGTCATCGGGGCGCGCCTGATAGGTGCCCTTGGCGAACCCATATTCGAGCAGCGTCGCGTAAAGGAGATCACCGGCATAGTCGCCGGTGAAGGGACGACCGGTGCGGTTGGCTCCCTGCATCCCCGGCGCAAGGCCGACGATCAGCAGGCGCGCCTTTATGTCACCGAAGGGCGCAACCGGCGCATTGTGCCACGACGGCTCACGCGCGCGGTTGGCCTCGCGAAAGGCGACCAGGCGCGGACAGAGGGGGCAGTCACGGTCGGGAACGACGGTGGATGGCTGGCGGCTTGGCCGGGCCGCCTCACTCCTCGAAGTCGTCATCGCCCCTCGGCGCCATCGTGGTTGCGCGCTGGAGGAATTGCGGGGCGTGGTGGCGTCCCTCGCGCTCGCCGCGATCACGCGGGGCGGGGCGTTCGGACGGGTCGCGGCCGAGCTTGGATTGCAGCTCGACGAGGTCGGTGAAGACGTCGGCCTGGCGGCGCAGCTCGTCGGCGATCATCGGCGGCTGGCTGGCAATGGTGGAGACCACGGTGACCCGCACGCCGCGGCGCTGGACGGCCTCGACCAGGGAGCGGAAGTCGCCGTCACCCGAGAACAGCACCATCTGGTCGATATGCTCGGCGAGCTCCATGGCGTCGACGGCGAGCTCGATGTCCATGTTACCCTTGACCTTGCGGCGGCCGGAGGCGTCGATGAATTCCTTGGTCGCCTTGGTGACGACGGTGTAGCCGTTGTAGTCCAGCCAATCGATCAGCGGGCGAATCGAGGAGTATTCCTGATCCTCGATGATAGCGGTGTAGTAGAACGCCCGAAGCAGAGTCCCGCGGCTCTGAAACTCCTTCAGCAGGCGCTTGTAATCGATGTCGAAGCCCAGAGTTTTCGCCGTCGCGTAGAGATTGGCGCCATCGATGAAGAGCGCGATCTTGTTGGTAGGAGAAATTGACATTCAGTTTGCTCGCGTAGTGGTCGTGATTGATCGTTTATTGTTGGCGCGGCGGCAGCAAGCCGCGCAGTTCTAAGGCGCCGTCGAAAGCCGTCGAAACCGCAAATCCGGAGAAGTCGGGGCAATCAAGGTATAGTTATGGCGGACTTCCACACGCCCGGCGTTACCTTCGATGGCAGCCCGGGAAATCACCCATCCCAGCCCCAATGTGGGGGTAGCAGAGCCGTTTGGCGAGGCCAAATCACAAATTGGCCTTGCGAAAGCGGCCCGGTCCCTATAACTAGCCCCGATCACCCACATATTTCGTCCCACCCACAACGGAGCGACAGTCCATGGCTCGCGTCACCGTAGAAGATTGTATCGACAAGGTCGACAACCGGTTTGACCTGGTCCTGCTGGCCGCCCACCGCGCCCGCATGATTTCGTCCGGTTCACAACTAACGGTTGATCGCGATAACGACAAGAACCCTGTTGTGTCCTTGCGCGAAATTGCCGAGACGACCATTTCGCCGGAGGACCTCCGCGAGGAGCTGGTGCACTCGCTCCAGAAGTTCGTCGAGGTCGACGAGCCGGAGCCTGATACGGTGCCGCTGATCGGTTCCGCGGGCGCGAGCGTCGATGCGGACGATACCGAGGTCGCCGTCGAACGCATGACCGAAGAGGAGCTCCTAAAGGGTCTCGAAGGCCTCGCACCGCCCGAGGAGCAGCCGGAGGAGGACGAGTAGGTCGTCCCGTCGCAATCATCGACCTCTTGTGATCTTATCAAGGCCCGAACCGTTGTTCGGGCCTTTGCTTTTGTTGGCGTTTTCGTGGTTACCATAGTGTTGTCGGTTCGCGCTGCGCCCTGTCACTGAATTGATCGGACGCGCCGGGGATCGGCGTTAAGATGTATGCAACGGGTCGCGTCGGGGTCCGTTTGAAGGCAGGACTTATGGTGTATCGGCGCTGGAAACCAATGCAGATGCAGGCCGCAACCGAATCGGTTGCCGTGGCCCCGACTGCGCCGGTGGCGCGCCCGGCGAAGCCTCGCGCACGCATGATGCGTCAATATGACCTCGTCGAGCGCGTCAGGTCTTACAATCCCAACACCAACGAAGACCTGCTCAACCGTGCCTATGTCTATGCGATGAAGGCGCACGGCTCGCAGACCCGCGCCTCAGGCGATCCGTATTTCTCGCACCCGCTTGAAGTGGCGGCGATTCTCACCGACCTCAAGCTCGACGACGCCACCATCGTGGCCGCGCTGCTGCACGACACGATCGAGGACACTGAAGCGACACGGGCCGAGATCGACCAGATCTTCGGGCCCGAGATCGGCGCTCTGGTCGAGGGCCTGACCAAGCTGAAGCGGCTGGAGCTGGTGTCGCGGGAGGCCAAACAGGCCGAGAACCTGCGCAAATTGTTGCTGGCCATTGCCGACGATGTCCGAGTGCTTCTGGTCAAGCTCGCCGACCGCCTGCACAACATGCGCACGCTGGACTTCGTGCCGACGGAATCGCGCAGGCGCATTGCCGAGGAGACGCTCGACATCTATGCGCCGCTGGCCGGCCGCATGGGCATGCAGGAAATGCGTGAAGAGCTGGAGGATCTGTCCTTCCGCACGCTCGATCCCGAAGCCTATTCGGTGGTGATGCAGCGGCTCGATGCGCTCGCCGAGCGCAACCGCAATCTGATCGGCGAGATCGAGGACCAGCTCTCCAACAATCTGCGCCACCGGGGGCTGGGCGCAAGGGTCTATGGCCGCCGCAAGAAGCCGTTCTCGATCTGGACCAAGATGGAGCGCAAGTCGGTCGGCTTCGAGCAATTGTCCGACATCTTCGGCTTTCGCCTCGTCGTCAGCGACATCGAAGCCTGCTATCGCGCGCTCGGCATCGTCCACACCACCTGGCCGGTCGTGCCGGGGCGTTTCAAGGACTACATCTCGACGCCGAAGCAGAACGACTACCGTTCGATCCACACCACCGTGATCGGCCCCGGCAACCAGCGCGTCGAGCTCCAGATCCGCACCGAGGCGATGGACCAGATCGCCGAGCGCGGCATCGCCGCGCACGTCTTCTATAAGGAGGGCGTAGGCTCGCCGACCGAATACCTCAAGCGCGAATCCAACGCCTTCGCCTGGCTGCGCCACACCATCGGCATCCTCTCCGAGAGCGCCAATCCCGAGGAATTCCTCGAGCACACCAAGCTCGAGCTGTTCCATGATCAGGTGTTCTGCTTCACCCCCAAGGGCAAGCTGATCGCGCTGCCGCGCCATGCCAACGTGATCGACTTCGCCTATGCGGTGCATACCGACGTCGGCAATAGCGCGGTCGGCTGCAAGATCAACGGCAAGTTCGCGCCGCTGTCCTCGGAGCTCCAGAACGGCGACGAGGTGGAGGTGCTGACCTCGGAAGCGCAGTCGGCACCGCCGTCGGCCTGGGAGACGCTCGCGGTCACCGGCAAGGCGCGCGCCGCGATCCGCCGCGCCACGCGCACCGCCATGCGCGATCAATATGTCGGTCTCGGCCGGCGCATCGTCGAGCGCCTGTTCGAGCGCGCCAAGATCGAATATGCCGACGACAAGCTCAAGGGCGCGCTGCCGCGGCTGGCGCGGACCTCGATCGAGGACGTCATGGCGGCGGTCGGGCGCGGCGAGATCAAGGCTTCCCACGTCGCGCGCGCGATGTATCCGGACTACAAGGAGGAGCGCATCGCGCGCTACGGCATCAAGAAGGGGCTCGCCGCCAAGCTCAAGGAGAAGTCGTCGGAGTCGCCACGCAGCCCGGTCGCCATTCCGATCCGCGGCATCAATTCCGACCTGCCGGTGAAGTTCGCGCCGAACGGCGGCGCCGTGCCCGGCGACCGCATCGTCGGCATCGTGACGCCGGGCGAGGGCATTACGATCTACCCGATCCAGGCGCCCGCCCTGAAGGATTTCGAGGAGGAGCCGGAGCGCTGGCTCGACGTGCGCTGGGACATCGAGGATTCCTTGCCGCAGCGCTTCCCGGCCCGCATCAAGGTCGAGAACGTCAACGAGCCCGGCGCGCTGGCACAGATCGCGACCGTGATCGCCGAGCACGATGGCAACATCGACAACATCAGCATGCAGCGCCGCTCACCTGATTTCACGGAGACGACGATCGACCTCGAAGTCTACGATCTGAAGCATTTGAGCGCGATCCTGGCCCAATTGCGCGCCAAGGCGGTCGTCGCCCGCGTCGAACGTGTTAATGGATAGACGCTTCTCGCATGCGTCTGTCCCCCTGAGCTCGAGAGTCCTGCAATGCCCGCACTTCCGCTCCGCCTCGGCGTCAACGTCGACCATGTCGCGACCCTGCGCAACGCCCGCGCCGGCCGCAATCCCGATCCGGTGCGCGCCGCGCTGGTGGCGATCGAGGCCGGCGCGGATGGCATCACGGCGCATTTGCGTGAGGATCGCCGGCACATCCGCGACGAGGACATGGCGCGGCTAAAGGCGGAGATCTCCAAGCCGCTCAATTTCGAGATGGCGGCGACCGACGACATGATGCGGATCTCGCTCGCCACAAGGCCCCACGCGGTGTGCCTCGTGCCGGAGCGGCGGCAGGAGGTGACGACCGAGGGTGGGTTAGATGTCGTCGGCCAGCACGATGCGCTCGCGCCCTACATCGCGCGGCTGAGCGATGCCGGCATCCGGGTCTCGCTGTTCATCGCCGCCGACCCCGCGCAGATCGAGATGGCGGCGCGGCTGCGCGCCCCCGTGATCGAGATCCACACCGGCGCCTGGTGCGACGCCGTCCTCGACGGCCCGACCGGCAAGGCCGATGCCGAATGGCAGCGGATCGTGGCGGGGGCGAAGCTGGCGAAGGAAGCGGGGCTCGAGGTCCATGCCGGCCACGGGCTCGACTATACGACGGCGGAGACGATCGCGGCGCTGCCTGAGATCATGGAGCTCAACATCGGCTACTACATGATCGGCGAGGCGCTGTTCGTAGGGCTCGCCGAGACCGTGCGCAGCATGCGCGCGGCGATGGACCGCGGCCGGAGCCGGGCATGATCATCGGAATCGGCTCGGACCTGATCGACATCACCCGCGTCGGCAAGGTGATCGAGCGCCATGGCGAGCGCTTCCTCGACCGCATCTTCACCGCGGCCGAGCGGGCCAAGGCGGAGCGGCGCGCCAAGAACGAGAAGATGGTGGTGGCGACCTACGCCAAGCGCTTTGCCGCCAAGGAGGCCTGCTCCAAGGCGCTCGGTACCGGGATCCGGCGCGGCGTCTGGTGGCGCGACATGGGGGTGGTCAACTTGCCGGGCGGACGGCCGACCATGCAACTGACCGGCGGCGCCTTGGCTCGGCTTCAGGCCCTGACACCGGAAGGGTTCGAGGCGCGGATCGATGTTTCGATCACAGACGACTGGCCGCTCGCGCAGGCCTTCGTCGTCATTTCCGCCGTCCCGCTGGCCAAGCCCTGACCGGATCCTGTAATCTCATAATTCATTTGAAATACCAATATCTTATGCAGTTTTGATGCGATCCTTGATTGCGCGGTCTCCGACAACCGTCTAAAAGTCCGTCGACGCAAATCAGGCTGGGTGAATTCGGCTTTACGCCGGAATTGGCCCTCACTATCAGAATCAGGACAATCTCCTTGGGCCGCGAGCCGATCGGCTGTTCGCGGGAGGAGGGCGCTCTGTGACCGCCGGCCGGAATTGAGAGAGCAATGAGCGTGACTTCGGGAACGAAAACTGAGAGCGGTGTCGGCGAAACGATTCGGGTCGTGATCCATGCTCTGCTGATCGCGCTGGTGATCCGCACGTTCCTGTTCCAGCCGTTCAACATCCCGTCCGGTTCGATGAAGGCCACGCTGCTGGTCGGCGACTATCTGTTCGTCTCGAAATATTCCTACGGCTATAGTCACTATTCGATCCCGTTTTCGCCGCCGCTGTTCTCGGGGCGGGTCTGGGGCTCTGACCCCGACCGCGGCGACATCGTCGTGTTTCGGCTGCCCAAGGACGATTCCACCGACTACATCAAGCGCGTGATCGGTCTTCCCGGCGACCGCATCCAGATGCGGGACGGTCTGCTCTACATCAACGATACCCCGGTCGAGCGGCAGCGCATGAGCGAGTTCGTCGGCGAGGATCCGTGCGGCTCCGAAGGCGGGGGCATCTCCCGGGTGAAGCGCTGGAAGGAGACGCTACCGAACGGCGTGTCCTACGAGACGCTGGACTGCGCCGACAACGGCTACATGGACAACACCAACGTCTACACGGTGCCGCCCGGTCACTTCTTCATGATGGGCGACAACCGCGACAACTCGACCGACAGCCGCTTCCTCGGCCAGGTCGGTTATGTACCGCAGGAGAACTTGATCGGCCGCGCGCAGATGATCTTCTTCTCCATCGCCGAAGGCGAGCATGCCTGGATGTTCTGGCGCTGGCCTTGGGCGGTGCGCTGGAATCGTTTCTTCAATATCGTCCGATGAAAGACGAAGCCAAGGACATCGCGACCCCACTGACGGAGGCGCAAGCCGGCCCCGAGGGCGAAGCTGCGACCAAACCGCTTGCGAGCAAGGCGCCCGCGAAGAAGAAGCGGACGCGAAGCAGCAAGGCCAAGGGCGCGGACGCGAACGCGGCGCTCGAGGCGCGCATCGGCCACAGCTTCACTGACCCGAACCTCTTGATGCAGGCGATCACGCATGTCTCGGCACTGAAGTCCGGGCGCAAGCGCGGCGACAGCTATCAGCGGCTGGAATTTCTCGGCGACCACGTGCTCGGGCTGGTCGTCTCCGACATGCTCTATCACACCTTTCCGAACGCCGACGAAGGCGAGCTGTCCAAGCGGCTTGCCGAGCTCGTGCGCAAGGAGAGCTGCGCCGACGTCGCAAAATCGCTCGGTCTGCTCGACGACATCAAGCTCGGCTCGGTCGGCCCCAGCGCCGACGCCCGCCTGCGCAAGAGCGTGCTCGGGGACATCTGCGAGGCCGTGATCGGCGCCGTTTTCCTCGACGGCGGGTACGCGGCGGCGGCCGAATTCGTCAGGCGCAACTGGACCGAGCGCATGCACAAGCCGCGCCGTCCCTTGCGCGACCCCAAGACCGTGCTCCAGGAATGGGCGCAGGGGAAAGGCTTGCCGACCCCGGTCTACCGCGAGGTCGAGCGCACCGGCCCGCATCACGATCCGCAATTCCGCGTCGCCGTCGACCTGCCGGGATTGGCCCCGGCCGAAGGCATCGGCGGCAGCAAGCGTGCGGCAGAGAAGGTGGCGGCTTCAGTGATGATCGAACGCGAAGGCGTTGGCGGCGGCAATGACGGCTGAAGCAAGCGGCGAGGCGCCCACTGCTACGCGCTGCGGCTTCGTTGCGCTGATCGGCGCGCCGAATGTCGGCAAGTCCACGCTGACGAACGCGCTGGTCGGCGCCAAGGTCACGATCGTTTCGCGCAAGGTGCAGACCACGCGCGCGCTGATCCGCGGCATCGTGATCGAGAACAACGCGCAGATCATCCTGGTCGACACGCCCGGCATCTTCTCGCCGAAGCGCCGGCTCGACCGTGCCATGGTCTCGACCGCCTGGAGCGGGGCTCACGACGCCGATCTCGTCTGCGTGCTGCTCGATGCCAAGACCGGGATCGACGAGGAGGCCGAGGCGATCCTCGCCAAGGCGGCCAGCGTCAATCACGAGAAGATCCTGGTGATCAACAAGGTCGACCTGGTCCAGCGCGAGAAGCTGCTGGCGTTGGCCCAAGCCGCCAACGAGCGCATGAAATTCGCGAAGACCTTCATGATTGCGGCGATCTCGGGCGACGGCGTCGACGACATCCGCACGACGCTGGCCGAGATGGTGCCTCCTGGTCCATTCCTCTATCCCGAGGACCAGATGTCGGACGCGCCGATGCGGCAGCTGGCTGCCGAAATCACGCGCGAAAAAATCTATCAGAAGTTGCACCAGGAATTGCCCTACCAGTCCACGGTCGAGACCGACAAGTGGGAGGAGCGCAAGGACAAGTCAGTCCGCATCGAGCAGACGATCTTCGTCGAGCGCGAAAGCCAGCGCAAGATCGTGCTCGGCAAGGGCGGCGCCACCATCAAGTCGATCGGCGCCGACTCGCGCAAAGAACTGATGCAGATCCTGGATGTGCCGGTGCATCTGTTCCTGTTCGTCAAGGTGCGCGAGAACTGGGGCGACGATCCGGATCGCTATCGCGAGATGGGCCTGGACTTCCCCAAGGAATAACCAAGAAAAGATCGGTATCCGATGAGCGTGCCCAGCAACGTCCGGCGCTTCGAAGCGCTGCTCTATGCATCGTTGATGCTGGATGCCCTGTCGGTCGCGGTGCAGGACCGCACGCCCAACGCCGAGATGGCCGAGCAAATGATCATGACCGCCACCCTGCTCGCCGGCGGCATGATCCTGCTTCTCGTCTATTTCGTCTGGCTCGCCGCGCATGGACGCAAGAACTGGCCGCGCTGGGTGCTTGCGGCAGCCCTCGTGCTGTCGGTGATCTCGCTCGGCCAGATCATCGGCGAGAAGGGCATGGAGCTCGACAGTGCCATCGAGATCGTCTCCTGCGTGCTGACGACGATGGGCCTGTATTTCTCCTTCACGGGCGATGCGCAGAGCTGGTTCAACGCCTAGCGTCTCGCGCGACGCCGCAGGGTGGGCTACACTTCCTGCCATGGAATGGACCGACGAAGGCATCGTGCTGGGGGTGCGGCGGCATGGCGAGAGCAGCGCCATCGTCGAGTTGCTGACGCGCGCGCACGGCCGGCATCTTGGTCTCGTCCGCGGCGGTGCCGGCTCGCGGATGCGGCCGCTTTTGCAGCCGGGGAACAGCGTCAGTGCGGTGTGGCGGGCGCGGCTCGACGAGCATCTCGGGACCTATGCGATCGAGGGATTGAAGCTGCGCGCGGCGACGCTGCTGGCATCATCCCACGGCGTCTACGGCGTTACCCATCTCGCTTCGATCGCGCGGCTGCTGCCCGAGCGCGATCCGCATGAGGCGATCTTTGCTCTGCTCGAACATTCGCTCGACGATTTCGACGATATCGGCGGCGCCGCCGTGCATGTCATCCATTTCGAGCTGGCGATGCTCGCCGAACTCGGCTTTGGGCTCGCGCTGGAGAATTGCGCGGTGACCGGGGAGACCACGGACCTGATCTATGTCTCGCCCAAATCCGGCGGCGCGGTGTCGCGCGGCGCGGGCGAGCCGTGGCGCGATCGGCTGTTGCGGCTGCCGTCATTCCTGCGCCAGGGCGAGGTGCACACCGACCTTACCGAGCAGGATCTCCAGGACGGCTTTCGGCTCACCGGCTTGTTCCTGCTGCGCCACGTGCTGGAGCCGCGCGGGCAGGGCCATTCCGACGCGCGCGCCGGATTCATCAACGCCTTGATGCGGCAGCAGGCAAGGGCGGAGATTCCGGTGCCATGATGAAAAGCGCCTGGGCCTGCCAACCTACTTGAAAGTTCCCCGGGAACCAAATCTCGGCCGGCCGAATTGACCCGCCGGTTCCACAGCGGGGTTAGCCTAAATGTTGATCAAGGGATTCGCCTTATCGGCGGCGCTGCTCGCGTGCGCGCCTGATGCAATGGCCGGCGAGCCGCAACCTGGCGTGTTTCGTCGGGCATCCTGCACCGTCATCCGGTACTATGTGGCCAAATATTCGGCTGCAGCCGCAGAGGCATGGGCGCGGTCCAAGGGCGCGAGCGAGGCTGAGATCGAGACCGCCCGGCATTGCCTGGCGAATGCACCGTCCAGCACGCAGGCTCAGAGTCCGCAAACCACCCAGCCTGTGACGGCCGGCTGGGCGGGGCACTAGCCACCCACAAGGAACCAATCCATCCTTGCCCGATTCGCTTCCACGGTTTAACCGGGCGACATGGGAAAACGAATCGTTCCGCCGGAAGAACCGGCCGAAATTCACGAGGTGCCGCTGCGTGAAGCGCTGGAAGAGCGCTATCTCGCCTATGCGCTCTCCACCATCATGCACCGTGCGCTGCCGGACGCGCGCGACGGCCTGAAGCCGGTGCACCGGCGCATCCTCTACGGCATGCGCCTGCTCCGGCTCGACCCCGGCACGGCCTTCAAGAAATCCGCAAAAATCGTCGGCGACGTGATGGGCTCGTTCCATCCGCATGGCGACCAGGCCATCTATGACGCCATGGTGCGTCTCGCGCAGGACTTCTCCTCGCGCTACCCGCTGGTCGACGGCCAGGGCAATTTCGGCAATATCGACGGTGATAACCCGGCCGCCTACCGTTACACCGAAGCGCGCATGACCGACGTCGCGCGTCTTCTGCTCGATGGCATCGACGAGGACGGGGTCGAGTTCCGCGCCAATTACGACGGCCAGTCGAAGGAGCCGATCGTCCTGCCCGGCGGCTTCCCGAACCTGCTTGCCAACGGCGCGCAAGGAATCGCGGTCGGCATGGCGACCTCGATCCCGCCGCACAACGCCGCCGAGCTGTGCGACGCCGCGCTGCATCTGATCGAGAAGCCCGACGCGAAATCCAAGGCGCTGCTGAAGTGGGTCAAGGGTCCGGATTTCCCGACCGGCGGCATCATCGTCGATTCCAAGCAGGCGATCGCCGAGGCGTACACGACGGGCCGCGGTTCGTTCCGCGTGCGCGCGCGGTGGGAGCAGGAGGAGGGCGCTCGCGGCACCTGGGTGGTCGTTGTCACCGAGATCCCCTGGCTGGTGCAGAAGTCGCGGATGGTGGAGAGGATCGCCGAGCTTTTGGATCAGAAGAAGCTCCCGCTGGTCGGTGATGTCAGGGACGAATCGGCCGAGGACGTCCGTCTCGTCATCGAGCCGAAGTCGAAGAACGTCGATCCCGCGCTGATGATGGAGTCGCTGTTCCGGCTGACCGAGCTTGAAAGCAAGATCCCGCTGAACCTGAACGTACTGATCAAGGGCAAGGTGCCCAAGGTGGTCGGCCTGGCCGAGTGCTTGCGCGAGTGGCTCGACCATCTGCGCGACGTGCTGATCCGCCGCAACAATCACCGCAAGGCGCAGATCGAGCACCGGCTGGAAGTGCTCGGCGGCCTCCTGATCGCCTATCTGAACATCGACAAGGTGATCAAGATCATCCGCACCGAGGATGAGCCGAAGCCCGAGCTGATGAAGGCGTTCAAGCTCACCGAGGTGCAGACTGAAGCCATCCTCAACATGCGGCTGCGCAGTTTGCGCAAGCTCGAGGAGATGGAGATCCGCACCGAGGACAAGAAGCTTCGCGCCGAGCTCAAGGGCATCAATGCGGTGCTCGCCTCGGAAGCCGAGCAATGGAAAAAGGTCGGCGAGCAGGTCGGCAAGGTCCGCGACATGTTCGGGCCGAAGACGCCGCTCGGCAAGCGCCGCACCACCTTTGCCGACGCACCCGAGCACGATCTCGCCGCGATCGAGGAAGCCTTTGTCGAGCGCGAGCCGGTGACGGTCGTGGTCTCTGACAAGGGCTGGATCCGCACCATGAAGGGCCATGTCGAGGATCTCTCCGGCCTTGCCTTCAAGCAGGACGACAAGCTCGGTTTCGCCTTCTTTGCGGAGACGACCTCGAAGCTGCTGCTGTTCGCCACCAACGGCAAGTTCTACTCGCTCGATGTGGCGAAGCTGCCCGGGGGCCGCGGCCACGGCGAACCGATCCGCCTGTTCATCGACCTCGAGCAGGAGGCTGCGCCGGTTGCGCTGTTCGTCAACAAGGGCGGGCGCAAATTCCTGGTCGCGAGCCACGAAGGCCAGGGTTTTGTGGTCAACGAGGACGATTGCGTCGGCACCACCAAGAAGGGCAAGCAGGTCCTCAACGTCGAGATGCCGAACGAGGCGCGCGCGATCACCGAGGTAACAGGCGACACCGTTGCTGTCATCGGCGAGAACCGCAAGATGCTGATTTTCCCGCTTGACCAAGTCCCCGAGATGGCCCGCGGCCGCGGCATGCGCTTGCAGAAATACAAGGACGGCGGCCTCTCCGACGTCGCGGTATTCGATGCCAAGGCGGGGCTGACCTGGAAGGACTCCGCGGGGCGCGAATTCTCGGCAACGATGAAAGAGCTCGCCGAATGGCAAGGTAACCGCGCCGATGCCGGCCGTCTGGCACCGAAGGGGTTTCCGAAGTCGAACAAGTTCGGCCGGGCGATTGGGTAGCACTCTCTTGTCCCGGACGCGCTGCAACGCTTTTCGCGTTGCTGCGCAGAGCCGGGACCCGTGCGGCACGGATCGCTCGGAGACATGGGCGCCCCGGCTCAGCAGCGCACCGCTGAAGTAGCGCTGCGCTGCGTCCGGGGCACCAGAGGGGAGCGCCGTCTCACATGGTCATTGCGAGCGCAGCGAAGCAATCCAGAATCCCGCCGCGGAAAGACTCTGGATTGCTTCGCTGCGCTCGCAATGGAGCAAGTGGCGAGGCCATCGCTCTCCGATTCGCATCTCAAACAGCAGACATACCATCGCGTTCTCGCGGCGCATCTCGCCCGAGCTTTGCTTCACGGCGCGCCCTCGGAAAAGACAAGGGCGCAGGGAAGGCCAGGCGCCGGCGGCACCCGAGTCCGTGTGCGATAGAAATGCACACGGGGTGGACAACAGGTGATGCCGGTCGCCCGGCCTTCCCTGCGCGAATGGTTTTAACGGTGTCCTTCGTGCTCTCCTCGGGGAGCGATGCACTGTTGCCCCCGTCGCCATGCAGATGACTGATGCGCGGGCCCGGTCGGGCCGCTACATCACCACAGGACTTGACGCACAGACCCCGGGCGTCAGGACCACACGACTTCTCCGTCCGCGCACGTCTTCGCTGGGAATCCGAGGGGTGGCGTGTGCTCGCCCCCGAAGCCATGCGAAGACGCTGTCGGCGTCGTGTCGTTCGCGCGAAGGCATTGCTCACGGCTGAAGCCGCCCTGCAATGCCTGTTACGCTCGACGCCGTCGCGTCCATCGCTGCCCAGCCCGCGGTTCGTGACGATCGCGATCCGCCCCTTGTCTCGGGCCAGGGTGCTTTTCTATACGACAAATCCGAATTTCGGTAAATATGAATATTTTGCAGAGCGGGTCTTGACAGCCGAGGGTGCGGAAGTGGTCAGCTGTTTTGCCCGACGGGTGATGGCCGACGGGTGCGCCGTGACGAGCTTTTGTTTTGAGGGCTGGTGCTCCTGAACGGCATCTTCTAAGGGGCAAAGCGGAAGTCGCCCCGCTCGAGCATTATCGAGGGCTCCTGACCCCTCCGGACATCGGGATCGAACTGCCGCGGCGCAGCAGTTAACGGCTTCGGCATCCGCCGATTGTCGGTGAAGCCATATTCCTGATCCTAGTCGGTGTCGTCCTTCGGCACCACGCGAATGCCCGCTTGCCTGCAGCACCCGTGCGGTGTGGCCTTCCGGTCAGGGGACTCGGGGCGTATTCTAGAAGGACAGGAGTAGCCAGCTCAGGAGGACCAATGTTGCATTGGGTTGAGTCCCATTCGATTCCCGGCATCATGCTTCTTGTATTCGGCTTCTGTTACGTGTTGGCGATTGCGACTTTCGGCGCAGCGGCAATCCTGTCCCGGCGCGCAGTGGTGAGGCAGCTGAAGGCGGCCTCGCCTGTGACGTTGACGCCTCTGGCGGTTATCCTGGCCCTGCTCCTCGCCTTCCTGTCCTCGCGCGTATGGACAAATGTCGATCGGGCCGGGGAATATGTCGGTCAGGAAGCCAGTGCTCTCCGACAGGCCATGCTCCTCGCGGATGCTTTGCCACCGGATGTTCGGAACAATCTGCGCGATAGCCTCAAGCGCCACCTTCATTTCATTGAAACGCAGGATTGGCCAGCGATGGGCAGGGGCGAAGCCACTTTGCAAGCAATCCCGACTGGATTGACTGACGCGATGGCGGCGGTCCTTTCCTTTACGCCCGCACAACCCGCTCAGCAGCTGGCCCAGGAGCGCGCCTTGGTCGCGATCGAACATGCGTTTGAAGTCCGGCGAGATAGAATTCGGCTCAGCCAGCTTCAGATCGCGCCGATCCAGTGGGCAGTCATCATTGTCTTGACGATGCTGATCCTCGTGACGATCGCAATGATACATATCGATAATCGAGCGGCGATGGCGGCGACCTTGTTTATCTTTTCTACGGCAATCGCTGTGTGCCTCGTCCTGCTCATGGTCTATGACCGGCCTTTTGGCTTTGGCGGCGTGTCCATGGCGCCGACAGCGTTTCGACAGGTCGCTGTGGATTGACACCCTATACCCTTGGGGATGGGAGGCGTGACCACTTCTGCGCAGCACGATGGCAGCGCGGTGATCATGACCCACGAGGTGGAACGAATTCTTGCCAATACCGATGCCGATCACTGCGATCGCTGCATTGAGGTTCTGAGACATGGCGTGCTCCTTGCCTTGAGCGCCCCTTGCCACCTTCTCGCAGTGGCGGGGCTGGAGCACAGCCGGACCATCCCATGAGCGGACGGTTTGCTCATCTCGTTCTGCCCACACTGTGATTTCCTATCCGATGGGCTTTCTGCCGGCTACGAGGGCCATCGATCGGCTGCAAGCACGAACATCATCCGATTGCCGTACTAATCTACAGGAACCAAGAGGATTGTTGTGCGTTGCCGGGCTGCTCTTGAGTGTCACTCCGTTCAATCTAGCTCGCCTCTGCTGGGTGACTTAGGACGGAAGGCCGGGCGAGGTAGAGCAGGTGCTTCGTATCCGACTACTGATAGCAGATCGTCGTCCGATCGTTCTGCAGGGTTTTGGGACGCTACTTGCGGCGGAGCGTGACTTCGAGATTGTTGCGTCATGCACTAATGGAGCGGCTTGCCTCGAAGCAGTCCGGAGGTTGACGCCAGATGTCGCCCTTTTGGAGGACGGATTTTCTGACGTGACGGCTTCTGAAATGCTCGCCGCCGTTACTGCGGAAAACCTTCCCACGCGCTTGGTATTCTACACAGCATCGGTTGCGCGAGGCGATATCGCTGACGCCGTCGCGGCGGGCGCCTGCACTGCGATTCCGATGCGCGAGGAGCCCGAAACCTTGTTCCGGTCCCTGAGGCTGGTGGCACCGACCGCCGATCGGGCGGCTATCCGCAAGCCCGGCAAGGGCGCGTGCGGCGAAAATGGACTTGCAGCGTCGACGGACCTGGAGCGCAAGATCCTACGTCTGGTCGCCTGCGGTATGTCGAACAAGGAGATTGCGCGCCAGCTCAACGTCGCCACAGGCACGATCAAGGCGCGAGTTGATCACATGTCTGCGCAGTCTGAGATCAAAAACCGAACCGAGCTCGCAACGTTCGCCCTATCGCGCCTTTACGGCAGGGTCGGCGCGCTTGCAGCTCTGATTTGGGCAGCGCTGGACGACGTTCAGCCCGCGAGCGCGAGCGCAGTTCATCATGCGCTTACCGATAGTGTCACGGTAATGGCCGCAGACGACACCGGCGCTGTCGTGACCATCAAAATCAGCCCCCCAAAAACGACCGCGGCTTCGGGTAAAACGGCCAGAGCCGTGGGTAAAGCCGATCGTGCCGAGAACTCTGGAGCTGACATCCCGACGCGGGGCAGCAAGCTCATCGAGTCCCGCGCCGATATTGCCGCCAGCACGATCACATCGCCGGCACTCAACCCTCCAAGGTCAAGCATCAGTGACTTTGGCGGGTTTATGCTCATGGCGGTCGGAGTTTCGATTTACGAACTCCTTAACAGTCCTGCGCAGGCGTTCACTTTTTGGGATAGCTTTGCGTCGGCTGCCGAAAACGCCACCAGCGAATTGGGCGCCCTTAATATGCCTGGCAGCGCCGATGCGACCCTAAACGAGTTGGAGAACCTAGCCCGGCTTAATCCCGAAGGCCGCCATGAATCATTCGTTTTCGAGGCTGGCCGAAGCGATGCCATCGGCAAAAGCGACGAGCATCAGATCGTCGATGCAGCCGCAAGCGAGCATAGCGTAGGCGCCGGCGGCAACCCTCACGTCGGATCCGGCGCCATCGACGCTCCGATCGATCATAGCGGCTTCGAGCAGGCGGCCGCGACGGACGCGTCGAGGAATGCCGAACACGGCACAATACACGCGACCGCAGCCGACGGATCCAATGATGAACAATCGCAGCGTGATTTGCATGTTTCGGAACAGGGAGCAGCAGCCGGTAAGCCACACGCCGGAGACGGGCCACCGGGAGACGATCCAGATCATGGACAATCGCAGCGTGATTTGCATATTTCGGAACACGGGGCAGCAGCCGATAAGCAGCCCGCCAAGCACGACTCAACCGGACACGATTCTGACTGGGGGCAATCGCATCGCGACTTAGACGCTTCGGAGGAAGGTTCCGCAACTGCCGATCAGCACGCCAAGGACGATGTACAGAGTAGCCATTTCAATTCCGGCCAATCGCAGGCTGACTTGCCCAAGGTGCCCATAAGCGGTTCTAAAACTCTGCATGCGGGGCCGGACCAGAATGCAACGGCAGCTGCGCCCCAGTTCGAAGATTCCTTTCATTTCAAGAATGATAGGGCAGAGGTCAGAGTTTCAGAGAATTCTGGGAACGGCCACGGACCGGATGCAGTGGAATATACTCTGCACGATGCCGGAAAAAATGGACTGGCGCTAATTCAGGATGCGGACCTGATTGGCCCTTCGCACGCCGAGCAAAGCGCCCTTGATCACGCAAGCGTTGAGCACCATCTGACGCATGATTTGTTTGTGTAGCTTACTCGGCGCCTCGCTAGCGTCGGTACTGCTGCTTTGAGCGTTGCCGGCGCGTCCGCAGCGTCTGCTTCTAGGCCCTTAGCCGCCACGCAGCCCTGTCGGTTCAAGTCGCGTTCCGGCAGCAGCTTCTAAGGGCGAATCGGAAGTCGTCCCGCTTGGTCATCATCGACGGCTTGCGACCCACCCCGGACATATCTTGCACCGGGACAAGTAGCCCTTCTGAGTGTCCGGTAAGGCCGCCGCCTCACCGGACTGATCAGCTTCGACCGCTTTAGTTGAATGTTTGCAGCCTCAATTTGAGCGATCCATCGGCTTGGCGTTCGAATACGTGCATCGCCAGACCACCCAATGGAGACGGCTTGCCCTCCTTGTCCTTACCCGTGGCACTCCACTTGGCTGTCCCGAACACAACCTTGTCGTCTCCGCCGGCGTCAATCATCTCCAACTTGTGACCCGTCACGCCGTTCGCGAACAGTCCAGCAAAGAAACTCTCGATCTCAGCCGGACCTGACGCCACCTGATGTGTAGGCGGCATCAATTTTGCCGTCGCGACATAGGAAGCGCCGATGGCTTTTGCGTCGTGCTTGTTGAATGCGGCATCCCAAGAGGCGTATGCCTTCTCCACATCCCCCTTGGCATCCGCAGCCAGCGAAATCCCTGGCGCGCCAAGCAGACAAATGACTAGTGCTGATGTTTGAGCCAACTTCATAGGATACTCCTCTGTTGGATAATGCCTTTCCCGATTGATCAGATTATCAGTCCGGTCGTCCGGCGCGGCTGCGCTCCCGCGGGCATGACGACACCGTCGCCGGTCGCGTTGTGGCCGGCCATTGGTTCATTAAGGAAGAGGTGCAGGCGATGGTAACTTCAATGACGCCGTTCACCTCGGGAGTCCGTATCGCGCGCCATGGCACCGCTGATGCAGCCGGTCACACATGCGCCGAACTTCAACCACCACGACCAGTTTGCGAAGGCATATTGATCATGGCTGGTTGCCCGAAGACTCCATCCAATAGCTCGCGGAACAGCAATTCCGGGCAACTACCGTCAACCACGTTGACGAATGGGAGAGAGCGCCGGCGCACAGTACGTAGGCCGGAAATCCCTGCGCTGGTCACGGTGTAATTCGCCATTTTGGGCAAGACCGCCATGTAGCGCTGTCGCCTTCAACGTCGCCTTCCGATGGCAAGTCGGGCGCGACGGACTCGTGGGTGCAGGCCCTAAATTACCCCCGCTAACCGCATCGCCACGCCCGCGGCACAACTGCCGGCGAGAACTGTGAGCATGCCGAGCTTGAACCGGAAGATCGCGGTGGCCGCTGCAATCGACAGCACCAGCGCCGGCACGTCGACGCTCGTCAGCACCGGCATGTCGAAGTCGAACGGGAAGGCGGTCACCGGCACCGTGGCGCGGAACAGCGTGTGCAGCGCGAACCAGATCGAGAGGTTGAGGATCACGCCGACAACCGCGGCGGTGATCGCACCGAGCGCGCCGGCCAATCCCGTGTTGCCGCGCAGGCGCTCGATATAGGGCGCGCCGAGAAAGATCCAGAGGAAGCAGGGCGTGAAGGTGACCCAGGTCGCGAGCAAGCCGCCAAGCGTTGCCGCCAGCATTGGCGACAGGCCGCTCGGGTCGCGGTAGGCGGCCATGAAGCCGACGAACTGGAGCACCATGATCAGCGGGCCCGGCGTGGTCTCGGCCATGCCGAGGCCGTCCAGCATCTCATGCGGCTTGAGCCAGTGATAATGCTCGACCGCCTGCTGTGCGACGTAGGCCAGCACGGCGTAGGCGCCGCCGAAGGTGACCAGCGACATTTTCGAGAAGAACAGTGCGATCTGGCTGAACACATTGTCTTGCCCAAGAGCGAGCAACAACCCGATCACCGGTATCAGCCAGAGCGCCAGCCACAGCGCGCCGACGCGGATCGCGCGCGCCGTATTGGGCCGCACGTGCTCAGGCACAGCTTCGCCGAGCATGCTGTCGATCGCGGCGCCGCTGCCGCCGTGGCCGTGACCAGCCGGTGCGAATTCCGGACGGCCAGCGCGCGCGCCGGCATAGCCGATGATGCCGGCGGCGATGATGATGATCGGGAAGGGGACCGCGAAGAAGAAGATGGCGACGAAGGCCGCGGCCGCGAGCGCGATCATGATGCGGTTCTTCAGCGCGCGCTTGCCGACGCGGACCACGGCCTCGACCACGATGGCGAGCACGGCGGCCTTCAGTCCGAAAAACAGCGCCTCGACGAAGCTGACATTGCCGTAGGCGGCGTAGACGTAACTCAGGCCCATGATGGCGATGATGCCGGGCAGGATGAACAGCCCGCCCGCCATCAGCCCGCCGGCGGTGCGATGCATCAGCCAGCCCACATAGGTCGCGAGCTGCTGTGCTTCCGGTCCCGGCAGCAGCATGCAGTAATTCAGCGCATGCAGGAAACGGGCTTCAGAGATCCACTTCTTCTCCTCGACCAGAATACGATGCATCACCGCGATCTGGCCCGCGGGCCCGCCAAAGCTCAGGCAGGCGACGCGGAGCCAGACACGAAAGGCCTCATTGAAGCTGACCCCGTGACCGGCGTCAGCTCCTGCTTGAACGTTGCGGATATCCATTACGCCTTCACCTTGTTGGTCGGCCAGTTGTGGGTCTCGGTGGTGGCGTCGCGGCACCAGCGGTAGAAGGCGTCGTAGAGCAGCATGCCGGCCTCGAGCTGCGCGAGGTCGTCGTCATACATGCGCGATAGTCCGAGCGAGGCCGCGAGCAGGCCCGGCGCTTCTGGCGCGAGATCAGGCCGCGCGGTGTCGGCGCCGCGCACCAGCGTCGCCAGCCGGAGCAGGGGTGGCGAGGCGATCCCGAATTCCTCGATCATGACGTCGAAGGTGCAGAGCTCGCCGCGGTGGCTCCAGAACACGTTCTCAATGTCGAAGGGAGCTGCATTGAACCGCTCCCCGACGCCGATCACCTCGGACGGTGCCACATACAGGAACACCGCATTGGGATCGACAAAGCGGCGGATCAGCCAGGGGCAGGCGATGCGGTCGACCTTCGGCCGGGCCCGCGTGACCCAGACAGTGCGCCCTCTGGCATCGCGCGGCGGCAGCTTGCGCGTGTCGAGCAGCGGCAGGTTTGCCGCTTTCC
Source organism: Bradyrhizobium sp. 153 (assembly GCF_023073835.1). Taxonomy (NCBI): domain Bacteria; kingdom Pseudomonadati; phylum Pseudomonadota; class Alphaproteobacteria; order Hyphomicrobiales; family Nitrobacteraceae; genus Bradyrhizobium; species Bradyrhizobium sp. 153. The sequence continues at coordinate 72,179 of NZ_JADPKH010000017.1, forward strand.
AGCCCTCGAAGCCGCCCTCCAGCGTCTCAGCCTCGACGCCGAGCTGGCGCAGCCACGCCGCCGCGCCCTGCGCGAGCTTTTCACCGCGCAGGCAGGAGACGATGGCCCGGCGGCCGGCGAAGTCGCCGCCCCAGTCCGTCACCTTGTCGTGACTGAGCTTAATGGAGCCTGGGATCAGCCGCCGGTCGACGGCAAAATCCTCCTCGGTGCGCACATCGATGAGGGCCGGGCTGTTCGCGGTGCCGACCAGCCGTGCCAATTTGTCAGATGAGATGGTCGTGAAAGTAGACATGATGCGTCCTCGCAAGAAACGAACGGGACGCGATGCTTGGGCGTGTCGCCTCGTGGGGAGATCGCTCAAATCCCCATGGCGCCGATTACAGCGAAACTAAGCAGGACTGTCAATCCGCGGCACGATTGGGCCTTAGAAAATCGCGCCTCGGCGGTCTATACTGCAGGCCGACAGACCTGAATCTTCTGGAGAATTCGATGCATTCCCACTCCATCGAACAATGGACCCATGACCACGCCTTTCTTGGCGACAAGCACGACGAGAACGAGCGGCGTACCTGGCTCGTGGTCGTCCTGACGCTGGTCATGATGGTCGGCGAGGTCGTCGCCGGCTCGCTGTTCGGGTCGATGGCGCTGCTGGCCGACGGCTGGCACATGGGCACGCATGCGGCGGCGCTCGGCATCGCCGCCTTTGCCTATCGTTTTGCGCGCCGGCACCTGAAAAATGCGCATTTCACCTTCGGCACCGGCAAGTTCGGCGATCTCGCCGCCTTCTCCAGCGCGATCATCCTCGGCCTGATCGCGATCGAGATCGCCTATGAGAGCGTGCTGCGGCTGATCACGCCGGTGCCGATCGTCTATGGCGAGGCGATCGCGGTCGCCGCGCTCGGCCTGTGCGTCAATCTCGCGAGCGCGTGGCTCTTGCGCGGCAACCACGATCATCATCACGGCCACAGCCACGCCCATGATCATCACGACGATCATGACCACGACCAGGATGATCATGGCCATCACCATCATCATCACGACAACAATCTTCGTGCCGCCTATGTGCACGTCATGGCGGACGCAGCGACCTCGGTGCTGGCGATCGCAGCACTCGCCGTCGCGATGTATTCGGGCTGGGTCTGGGCCGATCCAGCCGTCGGGCTGATCGGCAGCGCCGTGATCGCGAGCTGGGCGTTCGGCCTGATCAAGTCATCGGGGGCGGTGCTGCTCGACGTGCGCGCCGACGAGAAGCTGGAGCGGGTGATCCGGGCGCGGATGGAAGTTGGCGACGACCGCGTCACCGATTTGCATCTGTGGCAGGTGGGGCCCGGCCATTGTGCCGTGCTGCTCTCGGTGGTGTCGGACCAGCCGAAGCAGCCGGCCGTCTACAAGCGGCGGCTCGCGGGGCTAAAGGGCCTCAGCCACGTCACGGTCGAGGTCGAGACCTGCCCGCATTGATTTGCTTGACGGGAATTGCGCGAACGGGCCGGGGTTGATCCTCGGTCGTCGCCCTGTACGGGAGGAACAACAATGATGCCCAGGATCAAGCTCGCGCTCGCCATCGCTGCACTCGCTCTGCCCGGCCCTTCGGCGCTGGCGCAATCGGAGAAGACCGGGGTCGAAAAGCTCTACGTGCTCAATTGCGGCGAGGGCACCGCCGGCGACATCTCCCGCTGGACGCCTGGCCTCAACGAAGGCAAGACGATGGACTTCGTCGACAGCTGCTATCTCATCAAGCACGCCAAGGGCTGGTTCCTGTGGGACACCGGCATTGCCGATTCCGTCGCCGCGATGCCGAATGGACTCGCGCCCGCCGATCCCAAAGCCGTCACTTGGCGCCGGCCGAAGACGCTTGCCGCCCAGCTCGAACAGCTCGGGCTGAAGCCCGACGACGTCAAAGTGGTGGCCGTCTCGCACACGCATCCCGATCATACCGGCAATGTCGAGCTGTTTCCGCAGGCCATGCTCTACGTGCAGAAGGCCGAATATGACTGGCCCGGGCCCAACAACGCGCCGCGCTTCAAGCCGTCGCATCCGGTCGAGCTGCTCGCAGGCGACAAGGACGTGTTCGGCGACGGCAGCGTGACCATTCTATCCACGCCCGGCCATACGCCGGGACACCAGTCGCTGCTGGTGAAACTGCCAAAAACCGGCGCGGTGATCCTGTCGGGCGATGCCGTCCACTTCAAGGACAATTGGGACAACCGCCGCGTGCCGAGCATGAACGTCAACAAGGACCAGAGCGCGGCCTCGATGCAGAAGATTGCCGACACGCTCGCCAGGGAAAAAGCGCAGCTCTGGATCAACCACGACAAGGCCCAGCGCGACAGCCAGAAGATGGCGCCCGAGTTTTACGAGTAGAGCGTTTTCGAGCGAAGTGGGCACCGGTTCGCGCCAAGAAAACGCGTCAAAACAAGCATCCAGAGCTTCCGTTCCGATCGCATCGGACCGGAAGCGCTGGGCGTGTGAAGAAGCTGCTGCCACGACGATGGCAGCAGCTTCGTGCTAGGCCCGCCAAAAGCTCCGCGACAGGAGACAGCGGTGGGCGAATGGGCCGGGGTTGCGATCGCGCTGGCGTCGAGCAGCCTCGGTGGCACGGCGGCGGCTATTACCCGCTATCTCGTGGGCGGCGCCGATCCGATCATGCTCGCGATCCTGCGCTGGGGGATCGGCTTTCTCTGCCTCGTGCCATGCGCGCTGCTGCTTGGCGTGCGTTGGCCGCAGCGGTCCGATTGGCCGACCGTGGCGCTGCTCGGCATCTGCTTCTTCGGTCTGTTCTTCATCCTCTACAACATCGCGGTGTCCTACACGACCGCTGCCCGCGCCAGTCTTGCGCTCGCGACGCTGCCGCTTCACACGATGGTGGTGGGGGCGCTCCTTGGCGTCGAGCGGCTGACGGTGCGGAAGATCATCGGTGTCGGCATCGCCGTGCTCGGCGTGGCGGCAGCGCTGGCTACCGGCCTGGCGCACAGTCCGCCAGGGGCCTGGCGCGGCGAATTGATCATGACTGCAGCCGTGTTCTGCATGGCGTTCTACAACGTATTGTCGCGTCCGTTGATGCAGCGCTCGAGCGCGCTCGGCTTTCTCACCGTGGGCATGGGTGCGGGTGCCGTCGTGCTGGTACTGGCGGGTCTGGTGAGAGGCAGCTTTGCGGCGCTCGAGCACTTCACCACGGCGCAGTGGATTGCCGGCATCTATCTCGGCATTGGCGGCGGCGCACTCGCCTTCATCCTCTGGGTCATGGCGCTGGAGCGGGCAACGCCGACTCGCGTCGCCAACACGATGACGATCAATCCGATCGCCGCCGCTCTGCTTGCTGCGCTCCTCATCGGCGAGCCGATTACGGCTCATCTGCTTGTCGGATTGGTTGCGGTGTTCGCCGGGATCTGGATCGCGACCAGCGAGACGAAGCCCGCCTAGCTCCGCGGGACGGTCACCGTGGGCGGACTCGCTTCCGGCGTCTTCTTCGGCTTCAGCGTGCCGGCATAGAACGAGAGCAGCCAGACCAGCAGGACGGCGAGGAGATAGACGCCCCAGGCCTGGGGCGCCGTGGTCGCCCAGCGCAGGAGGCCTTTGAACGTGCGTGGCGGGCCGGGGTCTTCGCTCATGGCCCGCTTGTGCGCGAAAGGGGCCGGGCGGTCAATCCGGGCGCGGCCCGGCACGGATCAGGAACAACGCCGCCAACGCCGACAGGCTGAGCGCGGAGGAGACGATCAGCACCTTGGCCCCCATGATGTCGATCAGCAGACCGAAGGCGAGCGGCGCCACCGCCTGGGCCATCCGCGCCGGTGCGCCGATGATGCCGAGACGGTAACCAAAGTCCTTTGGTCCGAAAATCGCGAGCGGCAGCGTGCCGCGCGCGATCGTCAGGATACCGTTGCCGGAGCCGTGGAACAGCGCAAACGCGCTCGCCGCAGCGCCGCCGAAGATCGCGACGACCACCGCGCCGATCGGATGGGTGAGGCAGGCGAGCCGCGTCGACCACAGCGGATGGAAACGGCTGAGGAAGCCCGCCTCGAGCATGCGCGCGCCGACCTGGGCCGGGCCGATCAGCGCGCCGGCCGCGATGGCTTCGACGGGTGTTGCGCCCGTCGTCTCCAGGATGCGGGGGAAATGCGCGGCCATCGCGCCGGTGACGGTCCAGACCGCGGCGAAGATGAAGGCCAGCAGGATCATGGTGCGGTCGAGCGGCAAATGCGGCTTCTCGGCGGTCGCCGCCGTCTGCCTCGCACCCCTGATCACCGGCAGCATGAAGAAGTTGAGGGGCAGGCCGATCAGGATATTGGCAGCCGCCCAGGCAAAGCAGGTCTCGCGCCAGCCGATATGGGACAGACCCCAGGCGGTGAGCGGCCAGCCGACCGTGGAGGCGAAGCCCGCCATCAGCGTGATGCCGGTGATGGGCCTGCGCGCCTCGGTGCCGTAGATGCGCCCCAGAGCGGCGAAGGCGGCGTCATAGAGGCCCATCGCCATGCCGACGCCGAGCACGAGCCAGGCGATCGCCATCACCGCCACCGAGTGCGAGAGGCCGAGGAGGACGAGGCCGGCGGCGATGGTCAGGTTCGAGGCCGAAAGCACCTGCCGTCCGCCGACGAGATCGATCTGCCGCCCGATGCGCGGGCCGAGCAGCGCCGCGATCACGAGCGAAGCCGAGAACGCGGCAAAAATCCAGTTGGAGGAAATGCCGAGGTCGTGCGCCATGGGATCGGCGAGCAGCGCCGGCAGATAATAGCTGGAAGCCCAGGCCAGGGTCTGCGTGGCGCCGAGCGCCAGGATGATCGGAAGCTGGCGCCGGCTCATCTGCGCGTGGCTCCGATTCTTGCCGACAAGCTCGTCATTGTGGGCATCTGCCGCGCGCGCGGCGAACACGTCAACCGCCCCTGCGACATATTCGATCTGCAAGGGATGGGAGCCTTGCGCACGGCCCGCGCGTGGCTCGCGCCTTTCGCTCGTCACGAATGCACGCCATAATGGCGCATGCAATTGACCTCGCGCCTCGAATTGATGAACTGGATCGCCGGCCAGGGCCTTACCAGCCTGCCCGAACCGGAACTGCTGCGTGGCTTCTGCGAGCGCTGCCGCGCCGAGGGGCTGGAACTATCGCGCGGGCTCGTCGTCATCGACACGCTGCATCCGATTTATGAAGGGCGCGGCTTTCGCTGGAGCGACCGGCCGAGCAACGAGAGCGATGCGTTCGAATACGGCTCGACTGCCGAAGGCGATGCAGCCAAGAGCTGGCGCCGCTCGGTCTTCTTCCACATGCTCGAGCACGGCCACGACGAGATGGTGATCGATCTCGCCGACGCGCCGTCGCTGGATTTCTCGCAGATCGGCGAGCTCGCCGAGAAGGGGCACAAGCACTATCTCGCCTTCGTGCATCGCTTCGGCGAGAACGGCGCGCTCGGCCTGATGGATTGCCTCTATTCCTGCTGGACCACGCGTCGTGACAGCGGGTTCTCCGAACCCGAGCTCGAAGCCCTGCGCGATCTGGTGCCGGTGCTGGGGCTCGCGATCAAATCGGCACAGCAGGTCGACATCGCCCGCACGCTCGGCCGCGTCTATCTCGGCCGGGACGCCTCCGAGCAGGTGCTGCGTGGACGTATCTCGCGCGGCGTCACCGAGCGCATCAACGCCGTGCTCTGGTATTCGGACTTGCGTGGCTCGACCGGGATCAGCGAGAGCATCGGTCCCGACGAGATCATTCCGTTCCTCAACGACTATGCGCAAGCCGTGATCGACCCGATCCACGATGCGGGCGGCGACGTGCTGAAGCTGATCGGCGACGGCGTGCTTGCAATGTTCACCGGCGAGGACATGGCGGCGGCGCGCCGCGCCGCGCTACGGGCGGAGCATCTGTTTCGCAAGAACGTCGCGGCGCTGAACGCACGCCGCGCGGCCGACGGTCGTCCCACCACGTCGGCCTATATCGGTCTGCATGTCGGGGAGGTCTTCTACGGCAATATCGGGAGCGAGGACCGGCTCGACTTCACGGTGGTCGGACCGACCGTCAACGAAGTCAGTCGCATCGCCTCGATGAGCCGCTCGGTCGATCGCGAACTGCTGGCGTCCTCGGAATTTTACAAGGGCCTCGACACCGCCGGCCGCCGCTATCTCGTCTCCACCGGCCGTTACGCGCTGCGCGGCATCGGCCGCGCGCAGGATCTCTACACGCTCGATCCCGACGTCGATGTCAGCGAGCCGGTGACGGGGAGCTACGAGCGGTATCTGGCGGGCTAGGTGATTTCACCAGTCATTCCGGGCTCGATGCTCGCATCGCCCCGGAATGACCGGACTTCAGCACCCCGCCACCACTTCGTCCCTCACCATGTCCGGCTGCCGGTCGAGCGCCACCGCCGGTGACAGCAGGATCACCAGGGCCTGTACGCCGAACACTGCCGCTGCGAGATAGAGGCAGGCCTCCGCGCTCCAGAACCCGCCGACGATTGCGCCCAGCGCCGAGCCGAGCGGGCGGGCGCCGTAGCTCATGATGTTGATGGCGGAGACGCGCCCCAGAAGGCGCGGCGGCGTCACCGATTGGCGCAGCGTCGTGGTCGAGATCACCCACAGGATCGGTCCGACGCCGAGCAGGAAGAAGCTCAAGGCCGCAAGCCAGGGCGAGGGGACCAGCACCGTCAGCGCCATCACCAATGCTGCGACGAAGCCCGTGACGGGGCCGAGGCCGACGACGGTGCCGAACGCGACGCGCTGCATCACGCGGGTGGCGACCAGCGCGCCGATTACCATGCCGACGCCGTACATCGTCAGCACGGTGCCGACGCCGGCGGCGGTCAGGCCGAGATGGCGCACCGCGTATGGCACGAACACCGCGATCTGCAAGAACCATCCGGTGTTGAAGATGAATTGGGTGATGAACACCGGCCGCAGCAGCGGATGGTGAAACACGAAGGCCGCGCCTTCGCGGATATCCTGGAACGGATGGCGCCGCGGAGATGCTGCCCGCGCGGGCTCGTAGATGCCGGCAAGCAGCACCACGGCGATAGCCGACAGCGCAGCCGCAAAGCCGAAGGCCGGGCTTGCGCCCCACCAGCCCACGAGCACGCCGCCGAGCGCAGGTCCGCTCGCAAACGCGATGGTGCGCGCGAGCTCGATCCGCGCATTCGCCGCCGGCAGCAGGTCCGAACTCACTAGCGAGGGCACCAGCGCCGGTGCCGCCACACTATAGACGACGGTGCCGCACACCGCGGCAAAACCGAGCAGCGCCAGCAGCGGCAAATCGAGCGTCCCCAGCGCCAGCAGGAGGACGATGGCCGCGAGTGCGGCGGCCCGCACCGCCTCGGCTCCCGCCATTAGCCAACGGCGGGAGATGCGGTCGGCGAGCACGCCGGCAGGAATGGCGAACAGGACGAAGGGCAGGGTGAGGGCGGTCTGCAGCAGGCCGGTCTGGCCTTCGGCGACACCCAGCGTCAGCACCGCGACGATGGGCGCTGCGGCCAGTGCGATCTGCTCGGCCGATTGCGCCGCGAGGTTCGACCAGGCGAGGCGGTTGAAGGTGTCAGGGAGGCGCGGGGGCGTTGACATGGCTCATATCCTGCAAAAGGCGAATTTGCGCCCATGTTCGCCCGCGAGAACCGCCGAACCCACCCGCTTCCCGACAAGGGCCACGGGTCTGTGCTGAGAACCGGTGCGGCTAGATGCAGTTGCAAATGAGTTGCAATAAGAAGCAAGTTGGGTATTCTGCCGGCATGGATGCCCAATCACCCCATCTGACCCGAGACTTGAGCCAAGACGCCGCCGGCTGGCGCACCGATGCGCCCACCACCAAGAGCCTCGCCGAGGTCAATTCCACAATTGCCATTCCGGCCGCCGGCCGCTGGTGGCGGCGGCTGCTGGCGTTCGTCGGTCCGGGCTATCTCGTCTCGGTCGGCTACATGGATCCCGGCAACTGGGCGACCGACCTCGCCGGCGGATCGAAGTTCGGCTACACGCTGCTCTCGGTCATCCTGCTCTCGAATTTGATGGCGATCCTGCTGCAGTCGCTGGCAGCGCGGCTCGGCATCGTCACCGACCGCGACCTCGCGCAGGCCTGCCGCGCGACCTATTCGCCCGTGGTGAACTTCCTGCTCTGGCTTGCCTGCGAGGCGGCGATCATCGCGTGCGACCTCGCCGAAGTCATCGGCACCGCGATCGCGCTGAAGCTGCTGTTCGGCATTCCCCTGATCGGCGGCGCGCTGCTCGCCGCGCTCGACGCTTTCCTGCTGCTGCTCCTGATGAATCGCGGCTTCCGTTTCCTCGAAGCGTTCGTGATCGCGCTGCTTGGCGTCATCGCGGTCTGCTTCGCGGTCCAGATCGTGGCTGCGGCGCCGCCGGTCGCGGAGGTGCTGCGTGGCTTTGTGCCGAAGACCGAGATCTTCACCAATTCCGAGATGCTCTACATCGCGATCGGCATCATCGGCGCAACCGTGATGCCGCATAATCTCTACCTGCACTCCTCGATCGTGCAGACGCGCGCCTATGAGCGCAATGACGCTGGCCGGCGCGAGGCGATCAAATGGGCGACGACGGACTCGACCATCGCCCTGATGCTGGCGCTGTTCATCAATGCCGCCATCCTTATCGTCGCTGCTGCGACCTTCCACAGAAGCGGCCATTCCGACGTCGCCGAGATCGGCCAGGCTTTTGAACTGCTATCGCCGCTGCTCGGTCTCGGCATCGCCTCGACGCTGTTCGCGGTGGCGCTGCTCGCCTCCGGCCTCAATTCAACGGTTACGGCGACGCTCGCCGGCCAGATCGTGATGGAAGGCTTTCTCGATCTGCGTCTGCCGAGCTGGGCGCGCCGCCTGCTCACGCGCGGCATTGCCATCATTCCCGTGATCGTCGTCACCGCGATCTATGGCGAGCGCGGCACGGCCGATTTGCTGGTGTTCAGCCAGGTCGTGCTGTCGATGCAACTGCCATTCGCCGTCATCCCGCTGGTTCGCTTCGTCTCCGACCGCCGCAAGATGGGGAAGTTCGCGATTCCGATGTCAGTCGCCGCGATCGCGTGGATCGTCGCAGGCGTAATCGTTGTTTTGAACGTGAAGCTGCTGGCGGATACGCTGTTCGGGTGAGTGTCCGCCGAATGCACAGCTGTCGTCGCCTGGCTTGACCGCGCGACCCGTACTCGGTGAAGCCTGCGATCGAACGGAGAAGCCGCGGCGTACTGGATGCCTCGCATTCGCGGGCATGACACCAGTGCGCGTCGGCTAAATTAATCCTGCGGCTCGGATGCCACATCCCCCTGCGCGTCGACGCGTAGCCAGCCTGAGGGCGCGAGGCGCTGCTGCGGCAGGAAGCGGGCCTTGTAGTCCATCTTCTTCGAGCCCTCGATCCAGTAGCCGAGATAGACGTAGGGCAGCCCTTGCCGGCGCGCGCGGGCGATGTGGTCGAGGATCATGAAGGTGCCCATCGAGCGGCTGACCTGGCTCGGCTCGAAGAACGAATAGACCATCGACAGCCCGTCGCTGAGCACGTCGGTCAGCGCCACCGCGATCAGTTCCTCGCCGCGGCCGGTGAGGCCGCTGTCGGGGCCGCGCTTGCGGTACTCGATGATGCGGGTCTCGACATGGCTGTCCTCGACCATCATGGCGTAGTCGAGCACGGTCATGTCGGCCATGCCGCCATGGCGATGGCGGGCATCGAGATAGGCGCGGAATATCGAATATTGCTCGGAGGTGGGAACGGCGCTGCGCTGCTCGCCGATGATGTCGGCGTTGCGCGCCAGCACTTTCCTGAAGTTGCGGGACGGCCGGAACTCGTTGGCGACGACCCGCACCGAGACGCAGGCGCGGCACTGGTCGCAGGCGGGACGGTACGCAATCGACTGGCTGCGGCGGAACCCGCCATGGGTCAGGAGATCGTTGAGGTCACCGGCGCGCTCACCCACGAGGTGCGTAAACACCTTGCGCTCATGCCGGCCCGGCAGATAGGGGCACGGGGAGGGCGCCGTGAGGTAAAATTGCGGGGTATCGCGCGAGTGCTGGGTCAAGGGACGTCGTGGGCCTCCGAACTGTGTGTCAGCATCGCGCTACGGAAGCTCCGGGTCAATTGGCCTGCTCGGCAGATCAGATCAGTCAGCTTAGAAGATCCGGGTTGATAGGTCCTTGATCAGGACGTCCTTGCGGCCTGGGGCGCGGGTACGCGGACCGAATTGTTGATCACGACCGTTCCCAAGACGAAATCATGCAGCAGGCGACGGCGGCCGTTGAACAGGCCGACCAGCACCACGAAGGGCGACAGGAACGAGACGGTCACCCAGAACAGCACCGCATGGGTGGCGCCGAGCACGAAGTAGCCGGGCGCGCCGTACCAGGTGCGCAGTTCCAGATCCATCAGGCGCATGCCCACTGTCGCGGAGGAAGGGCCGCCGATGCTGGCGCCGTAATAGACGATGGCCCAGACCACCGAGGCCGGCCAGGCGATCCAGAACAGCGCCCAGCCGATGCCGAGCGTGACCACACCGAACAAGGCGATGAAGATATAGCCGAGGATCACCGGCACCGAGATCACGACCATGTCGACCAGGAAGGCGAACACCCGCCGCGTCGCAACACCGCGGAACAGCTCCGGATGCAGATAGGGATCGTAGGCGTGCGGCTGCACGCCGCTGTCGTTGCGCCAGGCGCCTGAATTGCCCGAGTCCGACATGTCCGTTCTCCCAGCGAACCCCCGTGGCAGGACATGGGAACAGGCCGTTCGCATGCCAAGGGCGCGCTGGGATCAACAAGCGAAAATATTCCGGCAATTCGGCGGCGGAGCGGCGCGGAGGCCGCGCTGGCGCGACGCTTCCGTCGTCCTGGCCAAGACCAGGACAGGTGGCCGGCCTTCGCCGGGACGACATCAAAGAGGCGGTGGGCGTTTATGACCCCTGCGCCCGCAGCTTCTCCGCGACCTTCGGCGCAAAGTAGCTCAGCACACCGTCGGCGCCGGCGCGCTTGAAGGCGAGCAGGCTTTCCATCATCGCGCGCTCGCCGTCGAGCCAGCCGTTATTGGCCGCGGCCGCGATCATCGCGTATTCGCCGGAGACCTGGTAGGCGAAGGTCGGCATCGCAAAAGTATCCTTCACACGGCGGACCACGTCCAGATAAGGCATGCCGGGCTTCACCATCACCATGTCGGCGCCCTCGGCGATGTCGAGCTCGACCTCGCGCAGTGCTTCGTCGCTATTGGCGCTGTCCATCTGGTAGGTGCGCTTGTCGCCGGTGAGTGTCTTGGCCGAGCCGATGGCGTCGCGGAACGGGCCATAGAAGGCGGAAGCGTATTTGGCCGCATAGGCCATGATCTGCACGTCGAGCAGGCCTGAGCAGTCGAGCCCCTCGCGGATCGCGGCGACGCGGCCGTCCATCATGTCCGACGGCGCGATGATGTCGCAGCCGGCTTCGGCCTGCACCAGGGCCTGGCGCACCAGCACCGCGACCGTCTCGTCGTTCAAGATCTTGCCGTCGGAGATCAGGCCGTCATGACCGTGACTGGTGAAGGGATCGAGCGCGACGTCGCAGAGAATGCCGATCTCCGGAAACTCCTTCTTGATCGCGCGCACAGTTTGGCAGACCAGATTGTTCGGGTTGGTCGCTTCCGATCCTTCCTCGTCGCGTAAGGACGGGTCGGTATAGGGAAACAGCGCGATACAGGGGATGGTGAGCTTCATGGCGCGCTCGGCCTCGCGCACCGCCTGGTCGACGCTGAGGCGGTCGACGCCGGGCATGGAGGCGACGGGCTCGCGCTTGTCGCTGCCGTCGATCAGGAACAGCGGCCAGATCAGATCATCCGTGGTGATGGCATTCTCGCGCACCATGCGCCGGGCCCACTCGGCCTTGCGGTTGCGGCGCGGGCGGACGGTCAGATCGAGGGCAGGGGAGGCGCTAGCGCCATCCCGGCGCGAAACCTCGCGCAGTTCGATCGGACGTCCGTATTTGATCGCCATCACTCTTCCTCCGGCTGGAATTATTCTTATACCAGCTCGCATGGTTCCCGTCACCGCGGCTTGACCTGCCGCAAGGGATGGCAGCCGATTGATTTTGCGAGGCGAAGCAGCCAGAAGGGGGCCATGTCCGAGATTTCCACACGCGATGCGGCCCGCGACAGCGCCCGGGACAATGCCAGAGACAGCGCCAGGGATAGCGCGATGTCGGTGGCGGCGATCTCGTCGGAGCGCTCTGCGTCCGATGACAATGTCTGGACGCGCCGGCTCGTGCTGTTCCTGCGTGTGATGGCGCTGCTCTCGATCCTGAAGGGTCTCTATCACTGGGCGCAAGTGACGGGTTTCGTCGGCGGCGACGACGAGGCCTTCGAGAACCAGGCGATGGCCTGGCAGGCCGCAACCGTCTACTTCGCCGTGATCGAGCTCGTCGCAGCAGTTGGTCTCTGGCTGGCGACGCCCTGGGGCGCTGTGGTGTGGCTGACGACCGTGGTGTCGATGGCGGTGATCGAGCTGATGTTTCCCGGCATCTACGGCGGCAGCCTGGTCGTGGTCGGTGTCGAAGCGTTCATGCTCGCCGCCTATCTCGCGCTCGCCTGGATGGCTGCGCGGGAACGACCGCCGTAGCGCGTTTCGCGGAAATGCTCTCGTGCCCGGGCGCAATGCAGCGCGCTGCATTTGCGGCGTAATGCTTGTAGAGCCGCGCCGCATCTTTTTACGGTCCCGATTATGGCATCTGAGTCCCGGCTCTGCGCCCTGCTTCGCGGCGCTTGTCGGGACAAGAGATGTTGCACTTGGTTGACCGTTGGTTGCCTAAAATTTGCGGTAAGTTTTCGTTGACCAGCATTGTTCCGCCACAGCTGTTACGCCCGCGTTTCGAAACGGGGCGCCGCTGTGCTGGAATGCGACAAGGGGGCGGACGGAGGGTGAACAGGACCTTGCGAGGGTCAACAGAGTGTTGCGAAAAGTGCTTGTAGTACAGGCTTAATCCGCAATTCACTGTCTTAAATTCATGATCTCTTTATTCTCTTATTTAAGCCGTTCTTCAAACGAGCCCCTTAAGTTGCACCTATCAGGCGGGACACAAGTTTCGTCGAATAAGTGTCGATAAAAACGACAACAGGGGAAGTGTCATGATGAAAGCCGTCGCAACTGCGGCAGATACCGCAGAGCGCGTCTCCGGCCAGCAGGGTTCGGTGCAGTCGCTCTATCTGGAAGCTTTGACTCTGGTGGAGCGGCTGCATCGCCGGCTCCTCGACGTGATCAAGGACGAGTTCGATCGCCGCGGCCGTGCGGACATCAACTCGGTCCAGGCGCTCTTGCTCTACAACATCGGTGACAAGGAGCTGACCGCGGGCGAGCTGCGCACGCGCGGTTACTATCTCGGCTCCAACGTCTCCTACAATCTGAAGAAGCTCGTCGAGCTCGGTTTCCTCGATCATCAGCGGTCGCGCGTTGATCGCCGCTCGGTGCGCATCCGCCTGACCCCGCAGGGCCAGGAAGTCCGCCGCATAGTCGATGCGCTCTACCAGAAGCACGTCAAGACGGTGGAGCAGGTCGGCGGCATCTCGGGCGAGGAGTTCTCGACCCTCAACAAGTCGCTGCACCGCCTCGAGCGGTTCTGGACCGACCAGATCCTGTATCGGCTCTGAGTTCCAAGGGATTAAGGCCAAGCCGGCCCCAAACAAGACCGGCAAACCGCCCGAACGTGCCTCAACTTCCCCAGAGCGCCGGCCCGGATTCGTCCGGACCGGTGCGCTTTACTTTTTGCGCTGCGAAGAAAATGTCTCGCCGTGAGGAACCAGTTCCGGGCTCGGCGCTTATCTCCTTCGGATCGGAGAAACGTCGATGCTGGTCGAGCGTGGGCTTCAGGCGCTGAACGTGGAACTTGTGAGCGAAGCCTACGCCATTGCCGCCAACTACCTTCGCCGCTCCGGCGCGATCCCAGATTCCCTCGTCACCGACGAGCGCCTGCTCGGGATCATCGTCAAGCTGCTCCAGCAGGGCGAATTCAACAAGATCAGGCTCGCCAACAAGGCGATCACCAGGTTTGAGATGCAGTCCGAGGCTCGAGCGGTTGCCTGATCAAAACTCCCAAAATTCGAGAGAACCAGAGGGTGCCATGGAAGCCGCCATCGACCGCATCATGCAGACCTATGACCTGCTCGCCAACCGCACCGCGGCGGCAAGCGAGGAGGCACGGGCCAAGGTCACGAACTATCTCAATACTTTGATGGAGGCCGGCGAGAAGGACCCGCACCGCTTGACGGTCTGCGGCCTGACTTATCTGCGGCAGCTCGACGGCAGCGTGGACCCCGTGAAAGCGGGGTATACCGGGCTCTAAAACGACGCCGGCTGCGGCCGCCGGCCGTTGGCGCGACGTGCGGTCCAAAGTGGTCCTGTCCGGACATTCGCGGAGGAGCGGTTCTATGAAACCGCTCCAATGCCGAAAACCTCCAATCCCCACCATATCTTGCACAAATCTCAGGCCCGACCCGCAAATGCTTGGCCGGGAGCGGGCAATGTGGTAGATCGCGCATTGCTTCCGACCGCCACACCAGACCCGCCCGTAGCCCGCCAACAGGCTGCGGCGGTGGAGATATTCGCAAGATGACCTCAGCCAAAACCGCTTCCGCGCCCGATTCGTTTTTCACCGCCTCGCTCGAGCAGGCCGACCCGGACATCGCCGCCGCCATCAAGGGCGAGCTGGGCCGGCAGCGCCATGAGGTCGAGCTGATCGCCTCCGAGAACATCGTCAGCCGGGCCGTGCTGGAAGCGCAGGGTTCGGTGATGACCAACAAATATGCGGAAGGCTATCCGGGCGCGCGCTACTACGGCGGTTGTGAGTGGGTCGACGTCGCCGAAAACCTTGCGATCGATCGCGCCAAGAAGCTGTTCGGCGCCAACTTTGCCAACGTGCAACCGAACTCTGGCAGCCAGATGAATCAGGCGGTGTTCCTGGCGCTGCTCCAGCCGGGCGACACCTTCATGGGACTTGATCTTGCGGCCGGCGGCCATCTCACCCACGGCTCGCCCGTCAACATGAGCGGCAAGTGGTTCAAGGCCGCGCACTACACCGTGCGCCGCGAGGACCAGATCATCGACATGGACGCGGTCGCCAAGCAGGCCGAAGAGGTCAAGCCGAAGCTGATCGTCGCGGGCGGCTCGGCCTATTCTCGCGCCTGGGACTTCAAGCGTTTCCGCGAGATCGCCGATAGTGTCGGCGCGTATCTGCTGGTCGACATGGCTCACTTCGCCGGCCTCGTCGCCGGCGGCGTGCACGCCTCGCCGGTGCCCTATGCCCACGTCACCACCACCACGACGCACAAATCGCTGCGCGGTCCGCGTGGCGGCCTGATGCTCTGGAACGACGAGACGCTGACCAAGAAGCTAAACGGGGCGATTTTCCCGGGCCTGCAGGGAGGTCCCCTGATGCATGTGATCGCGGCGAAGGCGGTCGCCTTCGGCGAAGCGCTGCGTCCGGACTTCAAGGTCTACGCCAAGAACGTCGTCGAGAATGCCAAGGCGCTGGCCGAGGCGATGAAGAGCCATGGGTTCGATATTGTCTCGGGCGGCACCGACAACCATCTGATGCTCGTTGACCTCAGGCCGAAGGGCCTGAAGGGCAACGTCTCGGAGAAGGCGCTGGTCCGCGCCGCCATCACCTGCAACAAGAACGGCATTCCGTTCGATCCCGAAAAGCCGTTCGTCACCTCCGGCCTCCGCCTCGGCACTCCGGCCGCGACCACCCGCGGTTTCGGTGTCGCCGAATTCCAGCAGGTCGGCGGCATGATCGCCGAAGTGCTCAACGCGATCGCACAATCCGACGACGGCAAGGCGCCGCTCGTGGAAGCGGCGATCAAGGAACGGGTCAAGGCGCTCACCGACCGGTTCCCGATCTACCAGTAAGGTCAAGGTACACGGATGCGCTGCCCGAACTGCAACAGTCTCGATACGCAGGTAAAGGACTCGCGTCCGACCGAGGATTCGTCCGTCATCCGCAGGCGGCGCGTGTGCGTCGCCTGCAATTTCCGCTTCACCACCTTCGAGCGCGTGCAGCTGCGCGAGCTCACAGTGATCAAGCGCAACGGCCGCCGCGTGCCGTTCGACCGCGACAAGCTGATGCGCTCGGTGCAGATCTCACTGCGCAAGCGGCAGGTCGAGCCGGAACGGGTGGAGAAGATGGTCTCCACCATCGTGCGCGAGCTCGAGACCGGCGGCGAGGCGGAGATCTCCTCCGAGGTGATCGGCGAGACCGTGATGGAGCATCTGCGCACGCTCGACGACGTCGCCTATGTGCGCTTTGCTTCCGTCTACCGCAATTTCCGCGAGGCCAAGGATTTCGCCGACGTGCTCGGCGAGCTCTCCGGTGAGGAGGAAGCGCGGCTCGCCGCGATCCGCAAATGATCTTCCGCATCCTGGAAGATCAGTTCGCGCAGAAGGCCCGTGAGGCCAAGGATGCGGATCTCCGCTTCATGCAGCTTGCGCTGGCGCTTGGGCGCCGCGGGCAGGGCCGCACCTGGCCTAATCCGGCCGTGGGCGCGGTCATCGTCAAGGACGGCGTGATCGTCGGTCGCGGCTGGACACAGCCTGGCGGGCGGCCGCATGGCGAGCCCGAAGCCTTGCGGCGGGCAGGCGAAGCGGCGCTCGGCGCCACGCTTTACGTCACACTGGAGCCGTGCTCGCATTTCGGCAAGTCGCCGCCTTGCGCCGATGCGGTGATCGCCGCCGGGATCGCGCGGGTCGTGGCGGCGATCGAGGATCCCAATCCTGAAGTCGGCGGCCAGGGTCATGCGCGCTTGCGGGCAGCCGGCATAACGGTGGACGTCGGTCTCTGCGCGGCAGAGGCTGCGTTCGATCACGCCGGGCATTTCCGTCGCATCCGGGACAAGCGTCCGCACGTGATCCTGAAGCTTGCGGTCTCGCCTGACGACAAGATCGGTGCGGCCGGCGGCAAGCCGGTCGCGATCACCGGCGAGGCGGTGCGCAATCGCGTGCACCTCTTGCGCGCTCAGAGCGATGCCATCCTGGTCGGCATCGGCACGGTGCTGGCGGACGATCCGATGCTCACCTGCCGCCTGCCGGGCATGGGGGCGCGCTCGCCGGTGCGGGTCGTGCTCGATCAGAGCCTGCGCATTCCCGGCGCGAGCAAGCTTGTCCGCACTGCGCGAGAAACACCGCTCTGGGTGGTGAGTTCTGAACTCGCCGAAGCCGCAGCCGCCACACGGCTTGGCGCGGCCGGTGCGCAAATGTTGCGTGTGCCGTCGGTCGGTGCATCAGGACTCGATCTCACGGCCGTGCTGCATGCGCTGGCTGAGAAAGGCATCACGCGGCTGATGGTCGAAGGCGGCAGCCGTGTCGCCGCGTCCTTCGTCGCGGCCGACCTCGCCGACGAAATCTGGCTGTTCCGCGGCACGGAAGAGGTGGGCTCTGGCGGCGTCGATGCGCTCGATGCATTGCCCCTGTCGAAAATCACGCAGTCGCGGGCCTACAAGGTTCATGCTAGCGAGACATTCGACAAGGATACTCTCACCGTTTACGAGCGCTCGTAATGTTCACTGGCATTGTCACCGATATCGGCGAGATCGTCAGTTTCACGCCGACGGCGCAGGGGCAGCTGCACCGTCTGCGCATCGCCTGCAATTATGATCGCGCCACCATCGCCGATGGCGCCTCGATCGCCTGCAACGGCGTCTGCCTCACCGTGGTCGCCTCCGGCGTTCAGGCGGGCAAGACGTGGTTCGACGTCGATGCCGCCGCCGAGACGCTGGCGCTGACGACCGCAAAACACTGGAAGGTCGGCACACGGCTGAACCTCGAGCGGGCGCTGAAGATCGGCGACGAGCTCGGCGGTCATATCGTCGCCGGCCATGCCGACGGTGTCGCGACGCTGCTCAGCCGCGAGGACCTGCCCGAGATGGCGAGGTTCGAGCTCTCGACGACGCGCGAGCTGGCGCGCTTCATCGCCACCAAGGGCTCGATCACGCTCGACGGAGTCTCGCTGACCGTCAATACAGTGAAGGACGTGACCTTTTCGGTGCTTATCATCCCGCACACGCTGACGGTGACGACGATCGGCGGCTGGAAAGCGGGGGACGAGGTCAATATCGAGGTCGATCTGATGGCTCGCTACGCGGCGCGGCTGACGGAAATGACGGCGTAGCCGTCATTCCGGGGCGATGCGTTAGCATCGAACCCGGAATCTCGAGATTCCGGGTTCGGCTCTTCGAGCCGCCCCGGAATGACCATGTCTTTAGAACTTGGCTTACCTGCTTCCGGCGACTACATAGCGCCGACCCTTTCGAAACGGATTGAACGATGGCAGACGCGCGGCGCGCACCCCTGAAAGACCAGACCGACATTTCCGGCGCCCGCGCGCTGATTGTCGAAGCGCGGTTCTATGACGATCTCCAGGACGCGCTTCTCGACGGCGCAATCGCCGAGCTGAAGGCGGCCGGCCTGACGCATGACGTCATCACGGTTCCCGGCGCGCTGGAAATTCCGGCGGCGGTCGCCATCGCGGTCGACGCGGCTGCGGCGAACGGCAAGCCCTATGACGCAGTGATCGCGCTCGGCTGCGTCATCCGCGGCGACACCATTCATTTCGAGATCGTCTCGCAGGAATCCTCGCGCGCGCTGATGGATCTTGCCGTGGCGCGAAAGCTGCCGCTCGGCAACGGCATTCTCACCGTCAACACCGAAGCGCAGGCCTGGGCGCGGGCACGCGCCAGCGAGCTCAACAAAGGCGGCGATGCCGCACGTGCCGCGCTTGCGATGCTGCGCATCAAACGCCGTCTGGCGCAGGCCTGAGCCATGGCCGACAACAACAAAAAGCCGGCGGGTGCTCCGGAGAAGAAGGCGAACCGCCGCGGCGCGGCGCGGCTCGCCGCCGTCCAGGCGCTCTACCAGATGGACATCGCCGGTGCGGGCATCAACGACATTTTTGCGGAGTTCGAGAGCCACTGGCTCGGCAACGAGGTCGAGGGCGATACGTACCTTCCGGCGGAGGCCGCCTTCTTCCGCGACGTCGTCTCCGGCGTCGTGCGCGACCAGAAGAAGCTCGATCCGCTGATCGACGAGGCGCTGTCGAAGGGCTGGCCCCTGAAGCGGATCGAGGCGATCCTGCGTGCAGTGCTGCGGGCCGGGGCCTATGAGCTCCAGCACCGCAAGGACGTCCCGGGCCGCGTCGTGGTCTCCGAATATGTCGACGTCGCCAACGCTTTCGTCGACCGCGAGGAGACCGGCATGGTCAACGCAGTCCTCGACCAGATCGGCCGCCAGTTTCGCGGTGACGAGTTCGGGCGTGGGTAGCGATACCCTGGGGTGGTGAAGTGATGCGATATGATTGCCCCATATACCGGCGTCATCACCGGCGAATCCAGTACGCCGCGGCCTATCGATGTCGCCCGACCGTCTCTGGAATACCGGATCGCCCGGTCGCTTTTTTGATGACGCGCTTCGCGCTTTTCCCGGGCGATGACAGAGAGGGGTGAGGCTGGCGCCGATGGCAGACACGCAAAATCTCTCTGGCGAAGACTCCCTTATCGCGCGTTATTTCAAGCCGCTGGCGATCGATCCCGGCGCGTTCGGACTGGTCGACGATGCCGCGATCCTGAGATCGGCTGGCGAGGACATCGTCGTCACCACCGACGCGGTGGTGGAGGGCGTGCATTATCTTGCCATTGATCCCCCTGACACCATCGCGCGCAAGGCGCTGCGGGTGAACCTGTCCGATCTCGCGGCCAAGGGCGCGGTCCCAGCCGGATTCGTGCTGACGCTGGCATTGCGCAACAGGGAGGATGCCTGGCTGCGGCCGTTTGCGGATGCGCTCGGCGAGGACGCCAAGAGCTTCGCGTGCCCGCTGCTCGGCGGCGACACGGTGTCGACGCCGGGGCCGCAGATGATCTCGATCACCGCCTTCGGCCGCGTCCCGCAAGGACGAATGGTCGGTCGCATCGGCGCGCGGCCGGGCGAGCGCATTCTGGTGACGGGAACGATCGGCGATGCCGCGCTCGGCCTCGACGTGCTCACCGGCGGCGCTGCGGCCGGCGCGCTGACATCCGATCCCGCCGCACGGGATTTTCTGGTCTCGCGCTATCGCGTGCCGCGGCCGCGCAACGCGCTGGCGCAGGCCGTGCGCGATCACGCAACCGCCGCGATGGATGTCTCCGACGGGCTTGCGGGCGATCTCGCCAAACTTTGCGCAGCGTCCGGTGTCTCGGCCACCGTCGACGTGGCGAACGTACCGCTATCGGCTGCGGCAGCTGGCCTGGTCGCGCGGATGGCCGTTGGCATCCAGACGCTACTGGCCGGTGGCGACGATTACGAGGTGCTGTGCACCGCGCCGCCGGCGCAAAGCGATGCGCTGATCGCCTCGGGGCGGGCGGCTGGCCTTGCCGTCACGGCGATCGGCACGATTGTTGCGGGCCAAGAGCCGCCGCGCTTCCTTGATGGGCAGGGGCAGGAATTGACTTTGAAGCGCCTTTCGTACAGCCATTTCTAGGAATCGCTCCAAGCCGGCGCCAGACGCTCAGGGCCTGGCCTAAATACCTGCCGAGATCGGCTGTTTCGGCCTTATCCGGCGTTGCACCCTCAATTTGATTTTGGCAAGCTCGCAACCGACTGGGGCCGCCCCTTCGGGCAAGGGCGGCTTTGTTCAAAATCAAGGCGCCGCACCGCACGACGGAGAACAAAAGGCGCCGGGGGTACATCAAGGATCTGAGGCAAAAAATCACATGACAGCATTATGGTTGATAGTACTCTGCGGAGTGCTTTCCGTCGTCTACGCGATTTGGGCGACGTCTTCGGTGTTGAGCGCGGATGCGGGGTCGCCGCGCATGCAGGAGATCGCAGGAGCGGTGCGCGAAGGTGCACAGGCGTATCTGCGGCGCCAGTACACCACGATCGGTCTCGTCGGCATCGTCATCTTCGTGCTGCTTGCCTATTTCCTTGGGGTTTATGTCGCGATCGGTTTTGCCATCGGCGCCATCCTGTCGGGGGCGGCCGGCTTCATTGGCATGAACGTCTCGGTCCGCGCCAATGTGCGCACTGCCCAGGCCGCGACGACCTCGCTCGCCGGCGGCCTGGAGCTCGCCTTCAAGGCGGGCGCCATCACTGGCCTTCTGGTCGCCGGTCTCGCCCTGCTGGGCGTGACCCTCTATTTCGCCTTCCTGGTCCACTCGCTGAAGCTCGCGCCTGACAGCCGTGTCGTCGTCGACGCTCTGGTGGCGCTCGGCTTCGGCGCCTCGCTGATCTCGATCTTCGCTCGTCTTGGCGGCGGTATCTTCACCAAGGGGGCCGACGTCGGCGGCGACCTCGTCGGCAAGGTCGAGGCCGGCATCCCCGAGGATGACCCGCGCAACCCCGCCACGATCGCCGACAATGTCGGCGACAATGTCGGTGACTGCGCCGGCATGGCCGCCGACCTGTTCGAGACCTATGCGGTGACCGCGGTCGCCACCATGGTCTTGGCGGCGATCTTCTTCGCAAAGACGCCGATCCTCGCCAACATGATGACGCTGCCGCTCGCGATCGGCGGCATCTGCATCATCACCTCGATCATCGGCACCTTCTTCGTCAAGCTCGGGCCAAGCCAGTCGATCATGGGCGCGCTCTACAAGGGCCTGATCGCGACCGGCATCCTGTCCCTGATAGGCATCGCGCTGGTGATCTACTACTTGATCGGCTTCGGCAAGCTCGACGGCGTCGACTACACCGGCATGGCTCTGTTCGAATGCGGCGTGGTCGGCCTCGTCGTCACGGCGCTGATCATCTGGATCACCGAATACTACACCGGCACCGATTATCGACCGGTGAAGTCGATCGCCCAGGCCTCGGTGACCGGCCACGGCACCAACGTGATCCAGGGCCTCGCCGTCTCGATGGAAGCGACCGCGCTGCCCGCGATCGTCATCATCGCGGGCATCCTGGTCACCTACAGCCTCGCCGGGCTGTTCGGCATCGCGATCGCGACCGCCACCATGCTGGCGCTGGCCGGCATGATCGTCGCGCTCGACGCATTCGGTCCGGTCACCGACAATGCCGGTGGCATTGCCGAGATGGCGGGCCTGCCGAAGGAGGTGCGCAAGTCGACCGACGCGCTCGACGCGGTCGGCAACACCACCAAGGCGGTGACGAAGGGCTACGCGATCGGCTCGGCCGGTCTCGGTGCGCTGGTGCTGTTCGCGGCCTACAACCAGGACCTCAAGTTCTTCGTTGCCGACTCCGCGCGCCATCCCTACTTCGCCGGCGTCAATCCGGACTTCTCGCTCAACAATCCCTACGTGGTGGTGGGCCTGTTGTTCGGCGGCCTCTTGCCGTATCTGTTCGGCGCGATGGGCATGACGGCCGTCGGCCGTGCGGCCGGCGCGATCGTGGAAGAGGTGCGCCGGCAGTTCCGCGAGAAGCCCGGCATCATGCAGGGCACCGACAAGCCGGACTACGGCAAGGCGGTGGATCTGCTCACGAAAGCGGCGATCAAGGAGATGATCATCCCCTCGCTGCTGCCGGTGCTGTCGCCCATCGTCGTCTACTTCCTGATCTACGCGATCGCGGGCGGAGGTGCGGCCGGCAAGTCGGCGGCGTTCTCGGCGGTGGGCGCGATGCTGCTCGGCGTAATCGTGACGGGCCTGTTCGTCGCGATCTCCATGACCTCGGGCGGCGGCGCCTGGGACAACGCCAAGAAGTACATCGAGGACGGCCATTTCGGCGGCAAGGGCAGTGATGCCCACAAGTCGGCGGTGACCGGCGACACTGTCGGCGATCCCTACAAGGATACGGCCGGCCCCGCGGTGAACCCGATGATCAAGATCACGAACATCGTGGCCTTGCTGCTGCTGGCGATCTTGGCGCATTGAGCGGCGGAAGTGGAACGAGACAAAACCCCGCGGCGCGAGCCGCGGGGTTTTCTTTCTCATTGTCATTCCGGGGCGGTCCGCAGGACCGAACCCGGAATCTCGAGGTTCCGGGTTCGGCTCGTTGGAGCCGCCCCGGAATGACGCTGTGCGTTACTGCACGTCCATTTGCAGGCCTTCCTTCTGGATGATCGCGGCGAACTTCTTTGTCTCGGCATCCACGAAGACGGCGAATTGCTGCGGCGTGCCGTAGTCGGCGCGGGCCCCCATGGCGGCGATCTGCTTCTTGATGTCGTCGCGCTCCAGCATCGCCTTCACTTGGAGATTGAGCGCTTCGAGCACGGGCGCAGGGACGCCCTTCGGCAGGAAGACGGCGAACCAGGAGGAGACGTCGAAGTTCGCCAGCTCCGGCGCGCTCTCGCGCATGGT
Source organism: Bradyrhizobium sp. 153 (assembly GCF_023073835.1). Taxonomy (NCBI): domain Bacteria; kingdom Pseudomonadati; phylum Pseudomonadota; class Alphaproteobacteria; order Hyphomicrobiales; family Nitrobacteraceae; genus Bradyrhizobium; species Bradyrhizobium sp. 153. Next base: position 95,372 of record NZ_JADPKH010000017.1, read on the forward strand.
CGGCAGATTGGGCGCGAGCTCGCTGCGCTCGGTCGTGGTGACGCAGAGGCCGTTGAGCGTGCCGTTCTGCACCTGCGGCAGGCTCGGATAGAGATTGTCGAACAGGATCTGGATGTCGCCCGCGAGCGCGGCCTGGAGTGCGGGGCCCGCGCCGCGGAATGGGATGTGGGTCATCTTCAACCCGGTGAGCTGGAGGAACCAGGCGCCGGTGAGGTGAGGGCTCTGGCCGACGCCTGAGGAGGCGTAGCTGAGCTTGTCCGGATTGGCCTTCAGGTACGCGATCAGCTCGGGAATCGACTTGATGCCGGTCTTCGGATGCGCCGAGACGATGTTCGGAATCCGGATCATGTTGGAGACCGGCTGGAGCTGGTCCGGCTTGTAGGTGAGGTTCTTGAAAATGCTGTAGGCGATCGCGTTCGGCCCCGGATTGCCGATCAGGATGGTGTGACCATCGGGCTTGGCGCGGACCACCTCGGCTGTACCAATAGTGCCGCCACCGCCCGAGCGGTTCTCCACGACCGCCGACTGGCCCCAGGCAGTCTGCAGATGCGCGGCCAGGAGCCGGCCCATGACGTCGGTCGAGCCGCCAGCCGCCGCCGGCACGACGAGGCGAACGTTCTCGGTGGGCTTCCAGTCGGCCAGGCTCGATCGCGGCAGGATTGCTGCGGCCGAGAGGCCGGCAGCGCCAGCGAGCACACCACGACGGGACAAAAAAGTCTTGGGCACGAATCCACTCCCTGCTTCTCGTTTTGCAGCGAGCGTAGGGAACCCGACGCGCGACGGCAAGTCGCACGAAACGGCACGACGCCGCAGGCTCGAGCCGATTCCGGTGCAATCGGAACGGGTTCCAGATTCTTGTTTCACGCGTTTTCTTTACGCGAACCGGTATCCACTTGGCTCGAAAACGCTCTAAGGGCTCAGTTAAAGCTGAGCAGCTTGAATAGCGGGGCGAGGTAGCTCATCTCCTGACCCGACGTCGCCGTGGTGCGGCTGATGAAGTCGAAGATCTTGCCGTCCTGAAGGCCGTAATTCGCCAGCCGGCGCACGCGCCGGTTCTTGTCGAAATAGATCGCGATCACGCGTTGGTCGACCACCTTCTGGTTCATGAAGGCGACGGGGCGCTCGGAGCGCTGGGAGATGTAGTAGAACACCTCGCCGTCCAGGGTCGCCACGGTGGAGGGCGTGCCCATCACGATCAGCACCTGGTCCTGGCTCGCGCCAATCGGAATCTGCTCCAGTGCCCCAGGCGGCAGGATGTAGCCCTTCTGGAACTGCTCGCCGGTGCAACCCGCAAGCGCCGCGCCGACCAGGGTCGCGGCCGCGAGCATGCGCAGGCCGCGCCAGCGTGCGTAAAGGCCGCGCCGCTGACGTGCGCGCTGGCTGGTCTGGTTCGTTATCGTCATTGCGGAACTGATTCCGTCCCCTTGCGTCGCACGAGGCGCTGAAGTACCGGGCGGAGGCTCTGAATGCAACACGCGCGCGCCCGCTTGCGGAAACCACAATGCTTTGGCCGTTCAATCACTTCAGGAAACCCCGGCTAGCCCCGCGGGGCACCATCGAGGCCATCTATGGCATGATCGTGACGCAGGCGCGAGAACCCATATTTTACCGTGACTTGGGCGTGCCGGATACGGTTAACGGGCGTTTCGACCTGTTGCTGCTGCATCTTTGGCTGCTGCTGCGCCGCCTGCGGACGGTCCAGGGCGCCACCGAGCTGTCGCAGGCGCTGTTCGATCGGTTCTGCGAGGACATGGACGACAATCTGCGCGAGATGGGGGTGGGGGACCAGACCGTACCGAAGCGGATGCGGGCTTTTGGCGAGGCCTTCTATGGCCGCGTCCAGGCCTATGATCAGGCCATGGAGGGCGGCGGCGAGGCGCTGGCATCGTCGATCTGCAAGAATATCTTGAACGGGACCGGCATGGATCAGGCGAAGAGGCTCGCGGCTTATGCTCGGGACACGGAAGCCGATCTCGGCCGGACCGACGAGGCCGCGCTCTTGCGCGCGTCCTTCAAGTTTCCCCCGGCCCTCCCAGAGGATGTCACGCCATGAGCCGACCGACGACCGGATCCGAGCCCGATCCCTGGCGGGCGCCCGTCATCGTGGCGCAGGTCCCCGACACCGGCCTGCATCGCGTACTCGAGGCCTCGGCGGCCGAACGGCAGGCCATGGCCGAGCTCGCAGGCCTGCGGGAGATCCTGTCCGCCCATGCCAGCTTCGATGTCGTGCCGAAAAGCGGCGGGCGGATCCAGGTCACGGGGCTGGTCCGCGGCCGGATCGGCCAGACCTGCGTCGTCACGCTCGATCCAATCGAGAGCGAGATCGAGGAGGAGGTGGACATGATGTTCGCCCCCGAAGCCGAGGCGCGCCGGCTGGCCGACCTGATCGAAGAGGGGCGGGACGACGAGGCGCTGCCTGCGGTCGCCGACCCGCCGGAGGCGATCGTCAATGGCATCATCGACCTCGGCCGTCTCGCCACTGACGCGCTGTTTCTGGCGATCGATCCCTACCCGCGCAAGGAGGGGGCCGTGTTCGAGGCGGACGTCACCGCCCTCGATCCCGAGGACCATCCCTTCGCAGCCCTGAAGGCCCTGCAGGACAAGAAAAAGGGCAAATAGCTCGGCATTTGCGGCGGGACCGCTTCGGACCGGGCACAAGCCGTTTGCTGCGATGGTTTGAAGAACGGTTTCATCCGTTTGATTTCAATGCGTTTCCGGCCTGATTTGTCGGTCCGCTCGCGGATCGTCCTGAATGCAAAAGGCTGGGGGCAAGAGGTTGTTTCGGGGGTACAAAACGCTATTGTCGCGGCCCGTCCGGGTGCGGCGTGGCGCTCGGCCAATCGCCATGTCCGTGGCGAACCCATTTGCGGCCCCACTAGCTCAAGACCGCACGAGACCAGGTTCCAGGACTTTCATGCTAAGCAAGATTCGCATCGCGCTGGACGCCATGGGAGGCGATGTCGGCCCCGCCGTGGTCATTCCCGGCGCTGCCATCTCGCTTGGCAGGCACCGCGATAGCGAATTCCTGCTGGTCGGGGACAGCGCCAAGATCGAGCCCGAGCTCGAAAAGCACCCCGCGCTCAAGGCCGCCTCGAAGATCATCCATACCGACGTCGCGGTCAGCATGGAGGACAAGCCGAGCCAGGCGTTGCGGCGCGGCCGCAAAACCTCCTCGATGTGGCTCGCGATCGATGCCGTGAAAAAGGGCGAGGCGGATGTTGCGATCTCCGCCGGCAACACCGGCGCGCTGATGGCGATGGCGCGTTTCCACCTACGCATGCTGCCGGGCATCGACCGCCCGGCGATCACCGGAATATGGCCGACCAAGCGTGGCCAGTCCGTCGTGCTTGACCTCGGTGCGACCATCGGCGGCGACGCCCACCATTTGGTGTCGCTCGCGCTCATGGGCGCGGCCATGGCGAGCGTGCTGTTCGACAAGACGCGGCCCACGGTCGGGCTGCTCAACATCGGCGCCGAGGAGATCAAGGGCCACGAGGAGATCCGCGAGGCCAGCGAGATCCTGCGTGCGAGGAACCTGCCGGAGCTCGACTATATCGGCTTCGTGGAGGGCGACGGCATCGGCAAGGGGCTGGCCGACGTCATCGTGACCGAAGGTTTTAGCGGCAACATCGCGCTCAAGGCCGCCGAGGGAACCGCACGGCAGATGGCGGAATTACTCCGTAACGAGATGCAGCGGAGCTGGCTGTCCAAGCTCGGCTATCTGTTTGCGCGCAGCGCTTTTCAGGCCCTGCGCGACAAGATGGACCCAAACAAGTCGAATGGCGGCGTGTTCCTGGGTCTGAAGGGACTAGTGGTCAAGAGCCATGGCGGAATCAGCGCCGAAGGCTTTGCCTATGCGATCGATGTTGGCTATGAGATGGCTCACTACGATCTCCTGAACAAGATCAATCAGATGCTCAACCGCGAGGGTGGTGCACTCAGTTCCGTGCAGGCCGCGCAGGAGGCTGTTTCGTGACGAAAATTCGTTCGGTCGTGCTCGGCTGCGGCTCTTATCTGCCGGAGCAGGTGGTGACCAACGCCCAATTGGCGGCGCGCATCGACACCTCCGACGAGTGGATCGTACAGCGCACCGGCATCCGTGAACGGCACATCGCGGCTGAGGGCGAGTTCACCTCGCACTTGGCGCTGCGGGCGGCGCAGGCTGCGCTGAGCGATGCAGGCGTGGACGCGCAATCGATCGAGCTGATCGTGCTGGCGACCTCGACGCCGGACAATACGTTCCCCGCAACCGCGGTCGCCGTGCAGCACGGGCTCGGCATCAACCATGGCGCGGCGTTCGACCTCCAGGCGGTCTGCTCCGGCTTCGTGTTCGCGCTCGCCACCGCCGACAATTTCCTGCGCACCGGCGCCTATAAGCGCGCGCTGGTGATCGGCGCCGAGACCTTCTCGCGCATCCTCGACTGGAACGACCGCGGCACCTGCGTGCTGTTCGGCGACGGCGCCGGCGCTGTCGTGCTGGAGGCGCAGGAGCAGCCGGGCAATGCGGCGACCGACCGCGGCATCGTGACCACGCATCTGCGCTCCGACGGCCGCCACAAGGCAAAGCTGTTCGTCGACGGCGGGCCGTCCTCGACACAGACCGTCGGCCATCTGCGCATGGAGGGCCGTGAGGTCTTCAAGCATGCGGTCGGCATGATCACGGACGTGATCGTCGATGCCTTCCAGGCGACCGGGCTCAACGCCGACAGCATCGACTGGTTCGTGCCGCACCAGGCCAACAAGCGAATCATCGACGCTTCCGCCCACAAGCTGCACATCGCGCCGGAGAAGGTGGTGCTGACAGTGGACCGCCACGGCAACACCTCGGCGGCTTCGATTCCCTTGGCGCTGTCGGTGGCACGCAGGGACGGCCGCATCAAGAAGGGCGACCTGGTTCTCCTGGAGGCCATGGGCGGCGGCTTCACCTGGGGCTCCGCGCTCGTGCGCTGGTAGCAACAGTCGATAAAATTTTGCCGGAATCAGCGCGATTATCGATGCGTCTGCATTGATGAGCGCTGTTGACCGTTGTATCGTAAGCTCCTAATTTCAGACAACAATTGTTCGCCGTGATGTGGGGCAGGGCGATGACCGATCAAAGCAAAACCGTAACGCGTGTCGATCTGTGCGAAGCCGTCTACCAGAAGGTGGGCCTGTCGCGCACGGAATCGTCCGCCTTCGTGGAACTCGTGCTCAAGGAGATCACCGACTGCCTTGAGAAGGGCGAGACGGTGAAATTGTCCTCGTTCGGCTCCTTCATGGTGCGCAAGAAGGGTCAGCGTATCGGCCGTAATCCGAAGACCGGCACCGAGGTGCCGATCTCGCCGCGCCGCGTGATGGTGTTCAAGCCGTCGGCGATCCTGAAGCAGCGGATCAACGCCCAGCACCGCACCAACGGCGACGCCAGCAAGGCTCAACCCGAGGCGTAACCGCCTTTCGGAAAGGATTGGCATTTGGACAAGGCGCCGGATGCGTTCCGAACCATCAGCGAAGTAGCGCAGGAACTCGACATTCCGCAGCACGTGCTGCGGTTCTGGGAGACGCGGTTCTCCCAGATCAAGCCGATGAAGCGCAGCGGCGGCCGCCGCTACTACCGCCCCGACGACGTCGACCTGCTCAAGGGCATCCGCCGCCTGCTCTACGGGGAGGGCTACACCATCCGCGGGGTGCAGCGGATCCTGAAAGAGCACGGCGTCAAATCGGTGCAGGGCCTCGCCGACAGCGCCGCCGCGGTCTCGTTCGGGGCCATCGAGGACGCCATCGGCGCGAGCTTGATGGAGCCCGACGACGAGGCGCCGATCAAGGGCGTCACCGACAGCGACGATGACGATTACCAGGGCGACGAAGAGGAGGGCATCGACTTCCGCTTCGCCGAGATCGACGACGAGGACATCCTCACCACCTTCCGCAAGGGCGGCACTGCCGCCGCGCCGGCCGGCCCCAGCGCGCTGGACCGGGAGCGGCTAGGGCGGGCGCTCGCCGACCTCGTTGCCTGCCGTGAGATGCTGGATCAGGCGCTGAAGGACGGGTAGGGCCGCTCGGCCGGCTTTGCGGGCAGTTCCGGGAATTTGAGCCGACACCAATTTGGTGCGGGCGCCTTGCACAAAGCGGCGATCCTAGCTAATGGAACGGCATTCGGAGCGTGGCGCAGCCCGGTTAGCGCACTAGTCTGGGAGACTAGGGGTCGGAGGTTCAAATCCTCTCGCTCCGACCATTTTTCTCAACTCATCTGTCGGGCGGATTGACCGTCGGCGTGGAGCCTGCTCCCGGCCGTCACGGATGCGTGGCGACAAGTAATGGGTGGCCCCTTCGGTGGTCGGGAAACAATAACGCCGAAAACAACCCCATGCACAGTAGCGATCTCATTGGAGAATAACGGTTTTCCGAAGCGGTTTGACAGCGGTGGAGAAGAGGCTGCTGAGGCACTTAAGTAGAGGATCGGGGGTGATCGCATTTGCACCATTCGGCGCTGCCGTCGGCCCGCAGAGTAAATGGTATACTGACGAGAATAATGGCGCAGTAGCGTCGGAGTTCTTTTGATTGCAGGCAATTTCGCTTTGACGCCGGTTGTATGTTCACAACACCTCTGCACGAATCTGAGCCACGCCACGATCCGTAATCCCCAAGCTGCGCGCAGCAGCCAGCGAAAGGTCGAGGACGCGACTGCGGACGAACGGACCGCGGTCATTGACTGTCACGATGACGCTTCGGCTGCCGTGAGTGACGCGCAACTTGGTGCCGAAGGGCAGGTGGCGGTGCGCCGCTGTTAGCCGATTACGATCAAACGATGAACCGCTTGCTGTCTTGCCTTTGGGATAAGAATAGTAGGAGGCTTTGCCGGAAATGACTCGATGAGAAGATTGGGCTCCTAAACTATCTTTCGAGGGCTCTTCCGGAATCGGAGGTTGCGCTTGCTGCGGGGTCGAAGGTTGCGATTGCGTTTCGTCCTTCTTTGTCTGGTCGAGCCCTTCAGGAGCTGGCTCCGCGTGAGCTTTTGGAATGATGGACCACCTATCATCGAAGCTTTGCGCGACAGCAGGAGTCGAGCAGATCGTCATCCAAGCTGGGATTGTCGCAATCGCGATCATTCTACAAAGAACTTGCATGGTCGGCCTCACGCATAAAACTGATGGACAATGCAAACTCATCGGCCTGTGTTCCTGCACCCGCATTCTCGTGCAGACAAAGGTGAATGCATACCGCTGGTTCGATGCCTAGTTCCGAGAGTACTAAGGGCAGCGCAGCAAGCACTTGTTTCGCTGCGGCGCATCACGCCGTAGATCTGCAACCCAAAGACACGAAATTGCCGCGTGCAGCAGCCGCTACTTGGCTTCTACTTCGATAGTACAGTCCTTCGATCTCCAAACTGCTCGGGCTTCGCAATTTGTGTTAGCTGCCACAACGCCCAGTCAGACAAGGTAGAGACCCAACCTTCGGGGCTTGTCGATGCTCTCGCAATGAGCGCTCGCAATATCGACTGCTAAGCGGTTGCTCGCAAATACCCCACCACCATCCGCGTCGTCTCGTCCGCCAGCGTCCTCACCATTTTCTCTGGCAGCATCTCGGCCTGGTTCAGCACTGTGTTGTGTGCGACCGCTTCGATCGCGCTGACGCAGATGAACGTCGCAAGGCCCGGAGCGATCTTGCGCATCTCCTTGCGGTGGCTTTCGAGATAGGCGCGCACGAGAACGTGGACAATCGCGGTTGAAGGCTTCGAGGTCCCTCAGCTGGCCGGTGCGTGGGATCTGCTCGGCGAGGACGCGGTGCAGGTTCGGGTCGATACGGTGGCTTCGATTGCCTCATGCATGGAACTACCATTTAGCTCCTTGCGAAATGCTCCGGCACATTTGGCGCGCGGGCCGCAGCGATGTTTCGCTGCGGCCATCCTCGTCAAGGCTCGGGTCAATCGGCGACCCTCTCAACTCTCATTGCGCACGTGACTTCTTCGTCGAAGTCGGCGGCTTTGCTGCGCCGCCGCTGCTCGGATTGTCATAGTGTGCCGAGTTACGTCCCCCTCCCGGCTTGCCATCCATTTTGCCCGCGGATACTGGCGATGTCATGAAACCCGCGGCGACTACAACACATCCGAAGGCAAGGATCGTAAACAGGGCAACAGCTCTTACTATTGACATTGATTTCTCCGATCCAAAATATCGCCACGACAAACGTGGCTTCGGCAGCCTACTCCAGGCCTATTACACTGGCGAGCGTATCTTGAGCCGGATCGATTACGTTCGTAGCCAGAGCGCGTGCGAGGACTCAGCCGTCGGCCTGCTGCGATTGGTTGTTGCTGACCGCAGCGGTCACTTTTGCCAGTCACGGTCAGCATCTCGCTGACTTTCCCACGTAGCAAACTCGTTTGAATTCTTCGTAGGAGCTCGGCGCTAACAGTTCGTGCGGTGTGCGCCTCCGGGGCGTTTCCTCGACGTCGTAGTTCTACGGGCCTAGGCGTGGCCCTTGATCTCGTAGTGACCAGGCACGCATTTGTAGCGCTCGAGGCGCCAGTTGGCGCGATAGATCGGATGCTCGCCCATCCATTTCGCGAGCGGGGCTTGTGCGCCGATCGCGCATTGCATCATCGACATCTCGGGCGTCATGTTGCTGTCGGTCACGATTTCCTCGACGCAACTGCCTGAGCTGGCTGCGCTTAGCCGGCAGAGCACGGCAACGACGGTCACGAACATTCCTGTCACCTCATCGGTTATTTCTGACCACGAAGAGGATGCAAGCGGAGTGCCAGAGCCTGTGACACGCAAGAAATACGCTGGGCTGGGCCGGACTTGCCCCAGCGTACGGAATCGATTTGACGATTCGGATTGTAAAAAAATTCCCCCTAACACGAAGCCGGACAAATACGGGGCCAGCCTCAGCGACGGGCGGATTGTGGGCTATCGCATACGGCTTTTTGAGCAGTCTTGCGCGGACGCCTCGTCCTTGAGACCGCTTCACGCGGTCTGCTCAGGATGAGGCTAACGGCATTGGTGCTCGCTCAAGCTGCTGCCGCACACCGGCTCCTCATCTCGACCGCGGTGACCTCGACGAGGTTGCTGATGCCCTCATGTAAATAGTCCGCGGCCCGAAATCACCGGCGTCGAAGGATCCGCGCCGATGCGCTTTTACCTGCGGAGCGACGCTGCTACATTTTACGCGGCGCCTCGCAGCGCGGGCAGCTCTGAAGAAACATACCGACAAGGGGAGGGACCGAAGTCCCATGAAGGATTTTGCAGGAAAGATCGCAGTCATCACCGGCGGCGGCACGGGAATGGGGCGCGAGCTCGCACGGCAGCTCGTGGCCGAGGGCTGCAACGTCGCGATGTGCGACGTCTCGGAAGCCGCGATGGCCGAGACCAAGCGGCTCTGCGAGGCCGAGAAGCTGCCGCAAGGCCTGCGGGTCACGACGCATGTCGCCGATGTCGCGATCGAGGACCATCTGAAGCGTTTTCGCGACGAGCTCGCCGAGCAGCAGAAGACGGACAGGATCCATTTGTTGTTCAACAATGCCGGCATCGGCGGCGGCGGCAGCCTGTTCACCAACACGCGCGAGCAGTGGGAGCGCACGTTCAACATCTGCTGGGGCGGCGTCTATCTCGGCGTGCGCACCTTCCTGCCGATGCTGGTCGCCGCGGACGAGGCGCACATCGTCAACACCGCGAGCGTCAACGGCTTCTGGGCCTCGATCGGCATGAACCAGGCGCACACCGCCTACAGCTCGGCGAAGTTCGCGGTGAAAGGATTTACCGAAGCGCTGATCAACGACCTCCGCCTGCACGCGCCGCACGTCAAATGCTCGGTGGTGATGCCCGGTCACATCGGCACCTCAATCGTCTCCAATTCGCGCAAGGTGCAGAGCAGTGACGGCTCGGACCGGCTCAATGCCGACGAGGTCGCGCTGACCCGCAAGCGCATGATCGCGGCCGGCGTGCCAGATGCCGACAAAATGACTGAGGAGGACATCCAGGCGGCGTTTGCCGAGCGCGCCCGCAGCTTCCTGGAGGATGCGCCGACTACGGCGGCCGAGGCCGCGAAGACCATTCTCGACGGGGTCAAGGCGGAGCGATGGCGCATTCTCGTCGGCGAGGACGCCAAGCGCCTGGACGAGCGCGTGCGCGCCGCGCCGGAGCAGGCCTACGACCGCGCCTTCTTCGAAAGTTTTACGCAGGAGGTCGGCTGGCGGCTCGGTTGAGACCGCCTGTGAGCGGGGTGCCAATGTGGGTATGATGATCGTCATGGCAAGAGGTGCTCAGGCAATTTTGTGTGCCACCTCTTGCCAATGTGACGTCCGCATCATGACCGATCGGTATGTCACGCATGCGACACGACAATGTTCAAGCGATGGTGATCTCGAACGGCTTTCATTTTGGTCGCGGCTGCTTGGTTGGGGACCTGAAATAGTTTAGTCAATCAGGCGTAACGCGACGATAGAGCGTAGCTCCCGATGATGCCCGCATGCCTCTCCGACGACTGGACCCTTTGCCCGGAGCGAGAGGACATCTCCGCTGAATTCACGCGGCTGCTCACCGCCGCGCAGGAGGGCGGCGCCACCATCGCCGAATGCCTGATGATCGCGCGGCAGCTGAAGCGGGGCGACGGCCGCTCCTGGCACCGCGAGTGGAAGAAGCTGGCGCAAGCCAATCGGCAGCGCGCCGAGGCTGCCTCCGCAGAAGGCCACATGGCGAGCGCACGGCGCAACTGGCTGCGCGCCATGAACTACTATGGCGCGGCGGCGATGCCGCTCGAGCAGGACGACGAGCGCCGCTGGGTCGCTGTGCTCGCAATGCAGGAATGCGCACGCAGCTACCTTTCGGCGCGCAGCCCGGCCGGCGAAGTCGTGACCGTCCCTTGGCTCGACGGACATGCGCTGCAGGGCTACTTCCTACCTGCGCCGACGGGAAGCGGGCGGGCTCCGACCGTGATCTGCATCGGCGAACCCGGCCACCGCAAGGAGGAATTTCTCTTCAAGCTCGTGCCACATGCGTGCGAGCGTGGATTCTCGGTGCTGGCGCTGGACCTGTTCGGCGATCAGCGCGACGATTATATTGATGTGCTGTTGCGGCGCCGGGATCTCGAGAGCGCGATACCGTGCGTCATGGACTATCTGGAGACGCGCAGTGACGTCGATTTCGCGCGCGTTGCAATCGTCGCGGATGGCTGGGGCTCTTCCTTCGTGGCGCGCGCGGTGTTGCAGGAGCCGCGGCTTGCCGCCGCCGTCTGCGACGGCGGCCTGTGGGACCTGCACGAGCGGGCCTTCTTCGCCAGCCGATTCGCACTGAGCGACGTCAGCATCGTGCCGGTGCCGCATGCGCCGCTGATGGCTTCCAGCATCGACTGCCCGGTGTTGATCACGCTCGGCGAGGATGGCTGGCTCAAGGCCGACCGGGCGCGTCAGATCGTCCAGAGCTCCCGTATTGGCAGCTCGGATGTCATGTTGAAGGTGTTCACTGCGGCCGAGACCGGCGCGGCGCAGGCCCATGCGGACAATCCGAGCCTTGCCAACGAATACATCTTCGACTGGCTCGAATCGCGGCTCGGCGCAGCCGGCCAGATATGATCTAAAGCGCGCGTCAGAAATCGAGTGTGAGGCGGACGCAGGCCTTCTCGAGGCGGGACTTCAGCATTGCGAGCTTGGCGGTGAATTCGGTGAGCTCTTGCTCGTCGAACTCCTGGAAGACGAATTCCTTGATGGTCTTGTACTGCTCGTTGAGGCTCGCCAGGTGCTTCTGTGTCTTCTCGGTCAGGGACAGCCGGACCACCCTGGCGTCGGTCGGCGAGGGCCGACGGCGCAACAGGCCGTTTTTCTCGAGCAGCTTGGACTGGGTGGTGACGAACGACGGATCGACGTGGAGAAGCTTGGAGACGACGTTGACCGGAATGCCGTCGTCCTTATCGAGGTCGGAGATGGCCATCAGGATCAGCCATTGCGGGCCGCTGATGCCGAGCGTCCTCGCCCAGAACTGACGCAGCTCCTCCAGATACATGTTGATCGAAGAGATCTCCCAGGTGAAGCGCCTGATGATATCCAGATTGCCGACGGAGCGCAGGCGTGAACCCTCTTTCCTCGTTGCGGACACAGCGTCACTCCCGGTGAACTGATTCTTCAGGCCAGTGTTCGTAGCAGGCCATAGTCCACGCAAGCCTGTCCTGACGCAAGTGCAGAGCAGGGTAATTTCGTCACTAAAACTACAAAGATGATCAGCTCAGTTGATTGCTCCTTGAGCAGTCGGTGTTGCGCGCCGGGCACAGGTTCAGCAAAACCAAAAAGCTGATCTAATAAACTATTTTGATTACCGAACGACGCAGGCATATTGATCCATGACGGTGGGGGGTTCTCGATCGTCCCGTTGCAGGTGGTTCGCTCACGTCCCTCGCTCGAAGCGGGTGTGTCCGAAAGCGCAAAGCGGCCGAGCGGATTTGAGAGACGGAGATCTGGGGGGCCATACGGTCCGGTCTCCGTAAAATGAGCAACTTGGAGGTTTTAAATGAAACTGGTGAAGAGCCTTTTGCTCGCCACTGCGGCGGGTCTGATCGCCGTCGGTGGAGCCCAGGCGGCCGATCTTCCGGTCAAGGCCAAGGCGGTCGAATACGTCAAGATCTGCACGCTCTATGGTGCGGGTTTCTACTACATCCCGGGGACCGACACCTGCATCAAGCTGGGCGGTTATCTGCGTGCTGAAGTCGCCCTCAACGCGGGCGGCAACTACAGCGCCCAGTACAACGGCGTCTTCGCGGCGAACAACCGCTTGACGAACTACTACTCGATGCGCGCTCGTGAAGATCTCAACATCGACACGCGCACCGCGACCGAGTACGGCGTGGTCCGCACCTATTTCGACGCGGTCTTCACCTGGACGACCGGCAATTACGTCGGCACCGGTTCGGGCACGGGCGCCACCCAGTACAGCGGCACCCTCGGCCTCAACGCTGCGGGCACGGGCCTCGTCGGCTCCTCCAGCGGCAACGTCAACGGCACCGACGGCGGCATCTCGGGCGGCGCGCTCGGCGTCTACTATGCCTTCATCCAGTTCGCCGGCTTCACGATGGGTAAGGCGGTATCGCAGTTCGACGCGCCCTGGGTCAACTATCCCGGCAACAACTTCGACCAGTTGGTCGGCGGCAGCGGCTCGACCAACGGCGTCGCCCAGTTCACCTACACGGCCGATTTCGGCCAGGGCGTGACGGCGACGATCTCGGCGCAGGACCAGACTCAGTTCTTCACGACCAACCTCTGGAACACGGCGGGCATGAGCACCACCGGCGTCCTCGGCGGCGCCTACGGCTCGAACGACATCGGCGGCACCCGATCTCCCGACCTCGTCGGTATGGTCCGCGTCGACCAGGCCTGGGGTATGTTCCAGGCGTCGGTCGCCGCACACGACAACCACGTCGGCTATTACGGCGCCACTGAAGTCACCGGTCATCCGGAAGACAAGTGGGGCTGGGCCGTCCAACTCGCTCTGTCGATCAAGAACATTCCGACCGGCGCCGGCGACGTGATCAATCTGTCCGGCGTCTACACCGAGGGCGCGAGCCGCTACAACTTCCAGTCGCTGGCAGCGACCAGCTACTCGATGTTCGGCAGCTCGAACGCCGCTTATCAGAGCATCGGCTTCGCCGGCGTGTCTGACGCGGTGTTCGGCCCGGGCGGCAACCTCGAGCTGACCAAGACCTACGGCTTCCGGGGTGCCTACACCCACAACTGGAGCCCGTACTGGAACACGGCACTCTATGGTGCGTGGGCTGCGGTCAACTACAACGGCACCGCCAAGGGCCTGATCTGCGGCAGCGCGGCGTTCGCCACCCTGACCGGTACCTGCAACCCGGACTTCAACATTGGCCAGGTCGGCGTCATCACGCGCTGGACGCCGGTGAAGAACCTGACGTTCTCGGCTGACTTCACCTACAGCCATCTCGACCAGAAGTACTCGGGCGCGATCACGACCGGAGCACTGACGACTGTCGCCAAGCCGGCGGCCACCTACGAGCTGAAGGACCAGGACACCTACAGCCTGCTGCTGCGCGCACAGCGCAACTGGTAAGCTCGGTCTTCGAAGATGAAGCAGCCCCGGCGGGAAACCGCCGGGGCTTTTTTACAAGGAGGCGGTTCGGAATCGGCAGCCTCCCACGCAGTCGATGAAGACGTGCTATGCGATTCAATCGCCTCAGATTTATTTACTTACCTGAGTTACTAAGCTATATAGCTCTCAGCCGATTACGAAAGTTGCGGCTCTTGGCTTCACGCTAAGCCTCCAGAAACCTCCGGTGATGCCCCACCGGAGGTTTTTCGTTGTGGGAGTGCCTGTTTCAGCCGCGGATAGCGCGGGTGCGTGAGTTCGGCCGGTAGGCGAGGCGGCTGTGGCCGCCGCAGTAGGATTGGCCCTCCGGCGCAGCATTGCCGCAGAAGCAGAAATCGTCTTCGCCCGGCGTCGAGATCGGCCAGCGGCAGCGATTCTCAGACAGCTCCAGCAGCGAGCAGCGGTTGCCGTCGTCGATCGGCTCTGCAACCACGGGCATGCCGGTCTCGCCGTAGATCGTGGCGAGCATCTCGTATTGCAGCCGCGGGACGGCCCTCGACGCGCGCGCCGGCGCAAAGCCCCTGTCGTGAACCTTGCGGTCATCGACCGTCCGGCCCCGCGTCAGATTCAATCGGGACAGCTTGCCGATCACGGCGTTGCGGCTGACGCCGATGTCGGCGGCGATCTCTCGGCAGGAGAGGCCGGCGTCGAAGTGCCGCTTCAAGAGTTCAATGCGTTCGTCGGTCCAAGTTGGTGAAGCGGTCTGAGAAGGAGTCGGGGAAAGAGCAGGCATGTGTAACGGTCCCAGGTTGCAGATGTCGGCCATCCGCCTCTCGAGATCGGTCCGCCTCACGTCCGGCGCGCGCTCACGTCCTGCCATTGTCGCGGATCGACAAAAGCCCGTCCTTGATGGCGAGACGGATGCCTTCCTCGATCAATGTCCGCGCAACGCCGGGAACGCTCGTGCCGTGGGTGCCCTGTCTCACCAGTTTCTCCAGATAGGTGATGGTCGAGAGCGCCAAGGTTACGGGAATGCGGTCAGTCTCGGCTTTTTCGGTGGGCATGGCCCGAACGCTAGCCTCTTACTCGGGTACATAAAAGTAACGATTAAGACTCTATTTAGGTTCGGGGGTGCAAGTCAAATCCGGGCCAGACCGGTATGTCAGCCCGTTGGAATCGCTGGAGAAGTTCGGGCATGGCGCGGCACGTCGCCCGAAAGCCGGGCGGCGGCGTGGCGTCACCACATCAGGAGAGGCGCGCCGGCTCAGCCGTGCACGATCGCCTTTTCGATCATGCAATGGATACCCTTGGCGCCGTTAACGGTCTGCGTCACCCGCAGATCGGCGGCCAGGCTGCACAGCGTGTAGGCGTCCTCACGCGACAAGTTTCGCGTCTCGCCGAGCAGCGCGATCATGTCGCGCAGCGCGCGCACCACGCACTGGTCGAGGTCGGGGTCCATCGCCATGGTCATGTAGTGCGTCGCCGTCTCGGCGCGGGGATAGTCGAACTTGAGATCCTTGCGCAATGTCAGGCGGAAGCGGCCCCGGAGTGCAGTCTCGATCGCGGTGACGCAGACCTCGCCGTCGCCTTGCACGCCGTGCCCGTCGCCGCAGGAGAACAGCGCGCCCGGCACGAACACCGGCAAATAAAGTGTTGCGCCCGCGCCGAGCTCCTTGTTGTCGAGATTGCCGCCCATCGCGCGGGGGACCAGCGAGGAGATGCGGCCCCAGGCCGGCGGCGGCGACACGCCCATCACGCCGAAGAACGGTTTGAGCGGCAGGTCCAGACCCCATGGCATGCGGCCGGTCATCCGCGTTCGGTCGAGCGGGATGTTCAGGATACGCGTCGCGTGGAAATCGTCGGGCAGGGTGCCGGACAGCGGCTTGATCATGTTCCAGCCCCAATCCTGCCGGAGCTCGACGTCGAGGATCTCGACCGCGAGCACATCGCTGGGCTCGGCGCCTTCGACCGCGATCGGACCGGTGAGGATGTGGCCGGGCAGCATGCGCTCGTTCCTGGCGTGAACCTCCAACATCTCCGGCGGAATGTGAAACTGATTGCGGTCGGGCAGCATGTCCGGACCGCCGCTGATGGTGTCGATCGTCACCTCGTCGCCGCTGGCGATGGTGAGGACAGGCCTGAGCGCGGCTTCGAAGAAGCCCCAATGGCAGGTTTCGGGGCTGGAATGCAGGTGATGATGGGTCATTTGCCGGGTCCGGTTGGTTTCATCGGCCGCGGGCTTGACCCGGCGATCGATCCTCTTTCAAGAAGATTTCTGAAGAAGGCCGGGCCGGTCAAGCCCGCGCATGACGGGCACGATCATTCCAGCGAGGCTCTCCTGTTTTTCGCTCTCTCCAAGACCCTCGGCGTCGCGCTGCTGCCGATCAACCTCCTGGTCGAGCTTGGGATCGTGTCTGTCGTGCTGATGGCGACGCGCTTTGCCGCGTTCGGCCGCAAGCTTGCCGCAGTCACGCTGGTTCTGCTGGCGCTCGCAGCGTTCTCGCCGCTCGGCAATCTCTTGCTCTATCCGCTGGAGTCGCGCTTTGCGCCCTGGGATCCGTCGCGCGGTGCGCCCGACGGCATCATCGTGCTCGGCGGCTCCGTCGACACCGATCTGTCGGCGGCTCATCGCACGCCGGTGGTCGCGCACGCGGCCGATCGTCTGTTTGCGCCGGCCGAGCTCGCCCGCCGCTATCCCAATGCGCGTATCGTCTTCACCGGAGGCACGTCGAACCTGGTCTCGACCGTCGCGAGGGAAGCTGATTACTCCGCGCCAGTCCTGGAGAATGTCGGCATAGCGAAGCAACGCCTGATCCTCGAGCGGGACTCCCGCAACACCTGGGAGAATGCCATCTTCACGAAGCAATTGGTGTCGCCGAAGCCGGGCGAGCGCTGGCTTCTGGTGACGTCGGCCTTTCACATGCCGCGCTCGATGGGGATCTTTCGCAAGGCCGGATTTGACGTCGAAGCCTACCCGGTGGACTGGCGAATGGGCGGGCGTGACGATCTCTTTTCCTTCACCAATATGGGTGCGGACGGGCTTGGCCGAACCGACGTCGCCGTGCGCGAGTGGATCGGCCTCGTGGCCTACCGCCTGATGGGCAGGACCGGCGAGTTGCTTCCGGGGCCCACCAAGGACTAGAACGAGAGCCGCAAACAACAACAGGCGGCGCGCGATCGCCGGACCGGAGGACGCCATGCAACAGCAGAGCGCGGATAGGATCGACCTTGCTGCACTCGTCGCCGATCTCAACAGCCTGCTCCGGCTGAAGACGACGGTGATCGGCATGAAACTGTTCGCGCGCGCGGCGGACATGGAGGCGATGCCAAAAATCCGGCGGCCGAACGCGATCCACACCACCGACCAGATCGTCAGCATGGCCGCGCGTCTGGGATGGACCGTCGGCATCACGGCCGACGATCTCGTGGGTGCGCAATGCCGCGCCGTGATCGGTCTTGCGCCGCAGGATGATAAATGGCTCGCGGGCGACAGTTACGTCGGGGTGTGGCACGGCACGGCGGAAGATGCACGCAAGCGCCAGGAAGCGCTCGATGTGGTGCCGTTCGGGCAATATCAGGCGCTCGCCGTCAGCCCGCTCGCGAGCGGCAGGCTCGATCCGCCCGACATTTGCCTCGTTTACGCGACGCCCGGGCAGATGATCATCCTGATCAACGGGCTGCAATATACCGGCTACAGGAAGTTCGAATGGGGCGTGGTCGGGGAGACCGCCTGCGCGGATTCCTGGGGGCGGGCGCTCAAGACCGGCGAGCCCAGCCTGTCCTTGCCATGCTATGCTGAACGGCGCTATGGCGGCGTGCCGGACGAGGAGATGCTGATGGCCTTGAAGCCCTCGCACCTCGCCAAGGCAATCGAGGGCATGAAGGCGCTGGCTAAGAATGGCCTGCGCTATCCGATTCCGCCCTATGGCATTCAAAGCGACGTCCGTGCCGGCATGGGCGTGAGCTACGCGAAAAAGTAAAGGCCGATTATGAGCTCTGCGAAATTCGACATCGTCGTCTACGGCGCGACCGGTTTCACCGGCCAACTCGTCGCCGAATATCTGTCGGCGCATTACAAGGACGGCAAGGCGCTGACATGGGCGCTGGCCGGCCGCAGCCTCGACAAGCTGAGATCGGTGCGCGAAGCGATCGGCGCACACGCCGAGACGCCATTGATCGTGGCCGACGCGTCGGATGCGGCTTCGCTGAAGGCGATGGTGGCGCAGACCAGATCGGTGATCACGACGGTCGGACCGTATCAGTTCTACGGCGAGGAACTGCTCGCGGCCTGCGTCGCTGCGGGCGTGGATTATTTCGATCTCTGCGGCGAGCCGGTCTGGATGCGGAAGATGATCGACAAATACGAGGCCGCGGCCAAGGCAAGCGGCGCGCGCATCGTGTTTTCCTGCGGCTATGATTCCGTGCCGTTCGAGCTTGGCACTTTCTTCGTGCAGGAAGAGGCCAAGCGCGTGTTCGGCGCGCCGGCGCCGCGCGTCAAGGGCCGCGTGCGCGACATGCGTGGTACGCTGTCAGGCGGCACCGCGGCGAGTGCAAAAGCGACCTTCGATGCGGTTGCCAAGGACCTCAGCCTTGTCGCCATTCTCAACGACCATTTTGCACTGACGCCGGGCTTCACCGGCCCGAAGCAGCCGAAGGGCAACAGGGCGGTCTACGAGGAGGATCTGCAATCCTGGGCCGCACCGTTCATGATGGCACTGATCAACACGCGCAACGTCCATCGTTCCAACATGCTGATGGGCTTTCCCTACGGGAAGGAGTTCGTCTACGACGAGATGGTTCTGACCGGTCCCGGCGAGAAGGGTGAGGCCAACGCGAAGCGCGTGATGGCGGCCAATGCCGAGAAGACCGGGCCGAACGCGCCGAAGCCGGGCGAGGGGCCCTCGAAGGAGGAGCGCGAGAAGGGTCTCTTCAATCTGCTGTATGTTGCGATCGCGCCCGACGGCCGCCAGGTGCGCGCCGGCGTCACCGGTGACCGCGATCCCGGCTACGGCTCGACCTCGAAGATGATCTCCGAATGCGCGATCTGCCTGCTGCGCGATGCGGCTGACGTTCCGGCCGGCTTCTGGACACCGGGTGCAGCGATGCAGCACAAGCTGATCAAGCGGTTGCGTGACAATGCGGGGCTGACGTTCGAGGTGGAGACGTAGCTCCTCGCCTCTCGTCGCAAGCTGCGGGGCAATCGCATATGGCGCTTTGCGCGCCCTGAGCGCGCGCCTCGTCCTTCGAGACGCCCGCTTCGCGGTCTCCTCAGGATGAGGCTAAGCAGCATCAGTGCTCGTTGAAATGAGTGCCGCGTACCCGGTCGTCATCCTGAGGGCCCGCCAAATCACACCGCCCGCGCGTCATAGGCGTACATGAAATCCATGCCCTTGGCGCCGAGTGGCAGGAGCCACTTCAGCATCTGATTGCGAACCCACGCACCGGTGGCGCTAAACTCGCGCTTGCTGTTGCCATTGCGGCGCGCCATGGCGACGATCTTTTCGGTGCGCGGGCGGCGCGAGGCCTCGAAGGTCTGGAACGTGGCGCTGAGCTCCTGCCCCTCCTGCATCAGCCGCGCGAGCCGCATCGCATCCTCCAGCGCCAGCGAAGCGCCTTGGCCGGCATGGGGGCTGGTCGCATGCGCCGCATCGCCGATTAGCAGCGAGCGCTTGCGCGACCAGGTCGGCAAGGTCGCGACGTCGAGCGTGTCGGTGACGACGATGTTCTCGGCCGCTTCGATGATGTCGGAAATCGGATCGTGCCAGCCGCGATGGAAGCCGCGCAGATGCTGCTTCAGCGTCGCGTGGTCGAGCGCGCGAAACATCACCGCGTCCATGCCGTGCGCCGGCTGTGTGCTCCACCACATCACGCCGT
This sequence comes from Bradyrhizobium sp. 153, assembly GCF_023073835.1. Classification (NCBI taxonomy): domain Bacteria; kingdom Pseudomonadati; phylum Pseudomonadota; class Alphaproteobacteria; order Hyphomicrobiales; family Nitrobacteraceae; genus Bradyrhizobium; species Bradyrhizobium sp. 153. The sequence continues at coordinate 115,252 of NZ_JADPKH010000017.1, forward strand.
CGTCCGGATCGGGGCTGCAATAGCCGTAGCCGAAGAAGCCACTCTGTCCGAACGTGGTCTCGACGTGGCGGCCGATCGACCTGCCGTCGAGCACCGCGTGCGGCACGAAGCCGCCGAAGCCGATCAGTCCGGTGTTGAACGGCTGCGGCCCGTCCGGCACCACCTGGCAGCGCGCCACCGAGTGAACGCCGTCGGCGCCGATCAGGAAGTCGCCCTCGGCCGTGGTGCCGTCGGCGAAGTAGGCGATGATCGGCTGGTCGCCGCGGTCCTCGATCTTGATCAGGCGCTTCTCGAAGTAGAGTGAGACGCAGGCACACCAGGCCTTGTCGATCAGGATTTCGTTCAGCGTGGCGCGGGAGATGTTGACGGCCGGCTGGCCGAAGCGCCGCTCCATGTCGCGGTTGATCGAGCCGAGCCGCTCGCCGTCCTGCGAATAGAAGTCGAAGGCCTCCGCGACCGAGCCGCGGCTGATCAACTCTTTCGCAAGGCCGATCTCGTCCATGACATGCATGCCGTTCGGTGCGATCTGAAGGCCGCCGCCAATGCCCTTCGAATAGGGCCAGGCCTCATAGATCGCCGACTCGATGCCGGCCCGGCGAAGCAGGACCGCGGCGACGGGCCCGGCGATGCCGGCGCCGATGATCAGGGCCTTGCGGGGACGATAGGACATGGCTTGCTCCCGACGTTTCCGTGGTGCTAGGAGAAATCACGGCTGCTAAATCTCTTAGTGGCTAAGATATATACCGACTAAGCGACGAGGCGAATCTTGTCAAGGACGAAGGCGCGCGATGCGCTGTTGCAGGAGCTCGAGGAGGCGATGCGCAGGTCGTCCGCGCAGGGCGTGCTCTACGGCCAGACCGTTGCGAACGTTGCCGGAATTGCCAATTCCGACCTTGAATGCATGGACATCCTGTATCTCGAAGGCCGTGTCACTGCGGGCCGGCTCGCCGAGGTCACGGGGCTCACGACCGGCGCCATCACCGGCGTGGTCGACCGGCTCGAAAAGGCTGGCCTGGTGCGCCGTGAACGCGACGAGACCGATCGTCGGAAGGTTTTCATCGCGGTCGTGCCGGACGCGGCGATGAAGATCGGTCAGTTCTACGTACCGATGCAGCAGGCGATGGAGAAGGTGTTCGGCGGCTATTCAGACGAGGAACTGCGTCTGCTGCTGCGCTTCGCCAATGAGGGCTACAAGGCCGTGCTCGCAGCCACGGAGGCGCTCAAGGGCCTGCTCGAGACCCGCCGGAGAAGCGTCCCGCTCTCAAGCTGAAGAAGCTTCGTCGTCAGCCTTGATCTTGTAGACCTGTGCGGCCGCGATCATGCCCCACATCGCGCCCAGCATCATCCAGAAGTGCCGCCAGTGGTCGGTGTCGATCACAAAACTTTCGCCGACAGTGCCGATGAAGGCAGAGAACACCGCGAGATAGGCGCGCTGCCAGGGCACGCGGACGAAGATGTGGCGGAAGCCCATGATGACGGTGGTGAAGACCAGCGCGGGATAGCACACCCCGGAGAGCCAGCCGCCGGACATGAAGGCGTTGAGATAGGAGTTGTGGGTGTCCTCGGGGAAGAAGCGGTGGAATTGCAGGGGGCCGATGCCGAACGGCAGGTCGAGCGCCATCTCGGCGCCGAGGATGTGGCGGCCGAACCGGCCGAAGCGGCCCTCGTCATAGCTCTGGTCGAAGCTCGCGCGCTGCTTGAACATCTCGGCAATCGAGTCGAATGACAGCAGCACCGCGATCAAGGCCAGTCCCAGCACCGCGGCGACGATCGCCATGACGATGATGCGGGAGCGCTGCGCGTTGGTGCGGCTGGTCAACACCATCAGCGCCAGCATGAAGGCGGAGGTCAACACCAAGCCGCCCCAGGCGGCGCGGGAGAAGGCGAGCAGGATCGCCAGCGACATGAGGCCGAAGCCGATGACATTGCGGAACGCCTTGCCGAGCTTGTCCGAAACCACGCTCTGGAGCGAGAACAGCGCCGGCAGGATGAGGAAGGCGCCGAGCACGTTCGGATCCTTGAACGTGCCGCGCGCGCGTCCGTAGAGCGTGAGGAGATCGTCTCCGCCGGGGATCAGGTGGAAGTAACCGGCGACCGCCAATAACGAGGCCACCATGGCGCCGACCACGAGCCCGCGGCGAAGCATGTCGAGCCGGGCCGCCGTATCCTCCGAGGTGACCATCGCGAAGAACACCACGGTCACCGCCATATACCAGGAGGTCGCGATCCAGCTCGCCACCTCGGACTGATCGAGCAGCGGGATCGCGCTGATGGTGTAGCCGACATTGAGCAGGACCAATATCAGCACCAGCGGCATCAGCGCGAGCTTCAGCCGCAGACCGGTGGCAAAGAAGGTGACAGTCGCGAGCAGCGTCGCGATCTCGTAGGGACTCGGCTCGATGAACACGATCGCGCCCGACGCGCCGACCAGCCATACCAGCGCGCGCTGGAGGGCCAGCACGCCGGGTGCAGCCCGTACGGCTACGTTCACTTCACCGGCTGTCGCCGCATACGCCATCGCACGCTCATACGCTTACGCTACTGGTACGCCACAATACCGCTGTCATCGCCCGGCTTGACCGGGCGATCCAGTACTCCGCGGCGCCTATTGCGGACAACGGTTGGCGCTGCGGAGTACTGGATGCCCCGCCTTCGCGGGGCATGACAGATAAACTCAATTCAATACGCGTTCTCGTTCTTGGTTAGCAGCGAGATCGGCGTCTTCAGGAGAATGTAGAGATCGAACAGCACCGACCAGTTCTCGATGTAATAGAGGTCGAACTCGACGCGTTTCTGGATCTTCTCTTCATTGTCGATTTCGCCGCGCCAGCCGTTGATCTGCGCCCAGCCGGTGATGCCGGGCTTGACGCGGTGGCGCGCGAAGTAGCCGTCGACGGCTTCGTCGAACAGGCGGCTCTGGAGCTTGCCCTGCACCGCATGCGGACGCGGGCCGACCAGCGAGAGGTTGCCCGAGAAGACCACGTTGAAGAGCTGCGGCAACTCGTCGAGGCTGCTCTTGCGGATGAAGCGGCCGACGCGGGTGACGCGTGGATCGTTCTTGGTCACGACCTTCGAGGCGGTCGGATCGGCCTGATGGTGGTACATCGAGCGGAACTTGTAGACGTCGATCCGCTCGTTGTTGAAGCCGAAGCGTTTCTGGCGGAACAGCACCGGGCCGGGGCTGTCGAGCTTCACCGCCAACGCCACCAGTCCCATAACCGGCAGCGCGGCGAGCAGCGCGAGGCTGCCGACGATGCGGTCGAACAGCCATTTCATCACCAGATCCCAGTCGGTGATCGGCGCCTCGAACACGTCCAGCGTCGGCACTTCGCCGAGATAGGAATAGGAGCGGGGCCGGAAGCGCAGCTTGTTGGTGTGCGCGGAGAGGCGAATGTCGACCGGCAGCACCCAGAGCTTCTTCAGCATCTCCAGAATGCGGGTCTCCGCCGAGATCGGCAGCGCGAACAGCACGAGGTCGACACGAGTGCGGCGAGCGAATTCAACGATGTCGTCGACCTTGCCGAGCTTGCGCGCGCCGGCGCAGGTGTCGAGCGCGCGGCTGTCGTTGCGATCGTCGAACACGCCGAGTACGTGGATGTCGGAATCCTCCTGCGCCTTCAGCGCCTGGACCAGTTGCTCACCGTTGCTGTCGGAGCCGACGATGATGGTGCGGCGGTCGAGCCGGCCCTCGCGCGCCCAGCCGCGCACCAGCGAGCGCAGGATGAGACGCTCGGCCATCAGCGCGGCGAGCCCGAGGAAGTAGAAGGCGGCAAGCCACAGCCGCGACATTTCGCTGCCGAACTTGGCGAAGAACGAGATGCCGATGAAGAGCAGGAAGACGAACGACCAGGACGAGATCATCCGTGTCATCTGCCGAAGCTGCCCGCGGAACAACTGCACCTGGTAGATGTCGGCGGCCTGGAAACAGACCACAGCGGCGACCGCCACCGCGATAATCTCCGCAGGATAGACCCAGTTGAACCCACCGGCGAGCGGCATGACATAGCCGGCGTAGAGCGCAATACCGACGAGGCTGAGCAGCGCGAAATCAGCCAGGCGGACGAAGCCGGCGATCACGATGGGCGAATAGGCGCGGGCGACCTTCTGATTGACGACCTCGAGCGCTGCGGGCGAGAGCCGGCGGCGGCGCTCCACAAAGGGTTGGTCAGCCGGCTTCGCCGCGGCGCTGGTCGCGGCATCGAGCATCGAGCGTGCGTTGAGCGGTTCCACGAGCGTCCACGTCCATTCCAAAGCCCCGCGGCACGGCTTTTGCGCGCCCGGCAAGCATTCCCCGGCACCTCGATTATCGAACAAATCGGAAGATTTTCTAAAGCGGGCTTAAGAATGGTTAATGATTGGCAAATGCGTCGCGATAAGCGGCGAGCACGCCGTCGACCATCGCCTGCTGCGAAAAATGCGCCGAGATGCGCGCGCGCAGGGCGGTTGCGCGCTGGGCCGTCCCTTGCGGATCGTCGAGCGAGGCCGCGATCGCCTCGGCCATGGCCTCGGAATTGCTCGGCGCGAACAGGGCGGGGCTCTCCGGCCCGAAGATCTCGGGAATGCCGCCGATGCGGGCCGCGATCATGGGAATGCCGGCAGCACCAGCCTCGATCACGACATAGGGCATGGAATCGCCACGCGAGGGGACGACCAGCAGCCGGCCCTTGGAGAAGCCGTACCGCGCCTTGACGTGCCCGATGAAACGGATCGCGCTGGAGAGGCCGAGCCTCTCGACCTGAGCCTTCAGCGCCGCGGTTTCCTCGCCGTCGCCGCCGAGCGTCAGCGTGACCTTCTTGCCGTTCTCGTGCAGGCGCGCGACGGCATCGACCAGCAGATCCGCGCCCTTGATGTGCCTGAACTCGCCGACATAGGCGAGGTCGGTGGCATCCTCGGCAGTCGCGACGGGCTCGAACTCCTCCGGCGTGACGCCGTTGAAGACGCAATGCACCACGCCCTTGGGCGTGCCGACGATGCGTTGATAGGTGTCGCGGGCAAATGCGCTCTCGAACAGGAACAGGTCGGTCGCGTCCATCAGCGTGCGCTCGAGCCGCGCGTAGAACTCGCCCTTGAATGTGTTGAGGGGATAATGCAGCGAGCCGCCATGCGGGGTGTAGATGCGGATGGTGTCGTCGGAGCGTCGCCGCATGCGGATGAAGGCGCCGGCCTTGGCGCCATGGCCGTGCATGACGTCGGGCCTGAGCGTCGCGATCAGGCGTCGCATGCGAAGCCACACCAGGACGTCGTCAGGTGACGGTTCGCGGCGGATCGCGAGCCGGTGCACGCCGAGCTTCAGTCGCGGCGCGAGCTCGGCAAGCGCCTTGTCGGCGCGCTCGCCGCCGGTGAGGCTGTCGGCGAGGATGCCGACATGATGGCCGCGGTCGACCTGGCCATTGGCGACGTCGAGGATGTGGCGGAAGATGCCGCCAACTGGTGCGCGCACGGCGTGCAGGATGCGAAGCGGCCGGTCGGAAGAAGGGGGCATGATCAAAGCCAGCGCTCGACGGCAACTGCCGAACAATTCTCGTGAAATAATCGAGACGGATTAAGGGCCGTCATGGTTAACAAACGGTGACGGGGCGCCATGCGGCGGTTGCCGGACGCAGCGATTAACCCAGCGGCAACCTTAATGGAGTGTAGTCGCCCTGTTGAGGCAGCTTGTGGCGTTGCCCCTGCGGGAGTGTTCGATGCGTTTAGCGTTCTGGCGTGCCGGCAAGGACAAGGCGGTGATCGAGCGGGCTGTCTCAAGGTCCAAACCCGAAGCCGCGCCCAAGGTCGAGGCGAAGCCTGCGCCGGTTGCCGCGAAGCAGGCGCAAGTCGAATCTGGCGACATCGACCTGCACGCGCTCGGCGCGGCATTGGCGCGCAAGCGGGGCTGGATCATCGTGCCGACTGTGCTGGTGCTCGTTGCATCGGTTGTTGCCGTCAATCTCGTCACACCGCGCTACAAGTCTGAATCGCGGATCCTGATCGATGGCCGCGAGAACGTGTTCCTGCGCCCGAACAGCGACCGCACTGAAGAGCGGCAGGCGCTCGACGCCGAGGCCGTCACCAGCCAGGTGCAGCTCGTGCTGTCGCGCGATCTCGCGCGCGAGATCATCAAGAAGAACAAGCTCGCGGAGCGGCCCGAATTCGATCCGGTGCTGCAAGGCATCTCGCCGCTGAAGTCGCTGGCAGCGCTGGTCGGCATCGGCCGCGATCCGTTCTCGATGACACCGGAAGAGCGCGTGCTGGATGCCTATTACGAGCGCCTCCAGGCTTACGCCGTCGACAAGTCGCGCGTGATCGTGGTCGAATTCCAGTCTGCCGATCCCGAGCTCGCCGCGCGCGTCGCCAACTCTATCGCCGACGTTTATCTCGTGCTCCAGCAGGGTGTGCGCCAGGAGCAGGCCAAGAACGCCAGCCAGTGGCTGGCCGGCGAGATCGAGAATTTGCGCAAGAAGGTGTCCGAGGCGGAGGGGCGGGTCGAGGACTTCCGCTCCAAGTCGAGCCTGTTCGTCGGCACCAACAACACCACGCTGTCGAACCAGCAGATGGGCGAGATCAATACCCAGCTCAACAACGCGCGCTCGATCAAGGCCGACGCAGAATCCAAAGCGCGGCTGATCCGCGAAATGCTCCAGAGCGGAAAGCCGATCGAGGCATCGGAGGTGGTGAACTCCGAATTGATGCGGCGGCTGTCGGAGCAGCGGGTGACGCTGCGTGCGCAGCTCGCCGAGCAGTCATCCACGCTGCTCGGCAATCATCCCCGGATCAAGGAGTTGAAGGCGCAGCTTGGCGACCTCGACAATCAGATCCGCGACGAAGCGGCGAAGATTTCGCGTTCGCTCGAAAGCGACGCTCGAATCGCCAGCGGCCGGGTCGACGGTCTGACGGCGAGCCTCGAGCAGCTCAAGAAGCAGGCGGCATCCACCAACGGCCAGGACGTGCAGCTCCGCGCGCTCGAGCGCGAGGCCAAGGCGCAGCGCGACCTTCTGGAAACCTATCTCGCCAAGTATCGCGAGGCCAACACCCGCGAGACCATCGATACCGCCCCGACGGACGGCCGTATCATTTCGCGCGCCATCGTCTCGAATACCCCGGCCTACCCGAAGAAGCTGCCGATCGTGCTGATCGCGACGATTGCGACGCTGCTGCTGTCGTCCGGCGTCGTCGTCACCGGCGAGCTGCTGCGCCAGACTGCGCCGCGGGCTGTGGCTGCGGTCCTACCGTCACGGGCGACGGTGCGCCAAGAACCGGCAGCGGAGCTGGTGGTCGAGCCGAGGGTCGATCCCGTCGTCGACGAGCCCAGGCCGCTTCAGCCGGCGATGGCCGCTGAGGCCGACATGACCGAATTCGCCGAGATCGAGCAATTAGCCGAGAGCCTGCGCGCCGCGGGCGCGGCGGCGAAGAAGATTACGGTGCTCGGCACCGCGGCCGGCGACTCGATTACGCTCTCGGCGCTGACGCTCGCCCGGCATCTCGCGCGTGACGCACGCGTCGTCGTGGTCGATCTCGCCGCGTCCTCGCCGACCATTGCCGCGGTGGCCGTCGATGGCTCCGCGCCCGGCCTTGCCGAGCTGATGCAGGGCGAAGCGTCTTTCGCGCAGGTTATCACCCGGGACAAGCTGTCGCGGCTGCATCTGGTCATGGCCGGCCGCCCCGGCTTCGATCGCAGCCTGCTGCAATCACCGCGGGTGACGCTCGCGATCGATGCGCTGCTCCGGGCCTACGACCACGTGCTGCTGGATGCCGGCGGTGCCTCCGATCTGCCGGCCGAGTTGCTGACGGCCGATGCCCGCGCCGTCGTGGTGCCGGATGCATCGATGGCACAGGATGCGCGCACGCTGATGTGCGAGCAGCTGAGGGCCGTCGGCTTCAGCGACGTGACGATGCTAAGCAGGCCGGTGCTGCCGTCCGATGCGGTGGACGCGCCGCGCGTGGTGGCGGCGTAGGCGAGGGCGCTGCTCCCGGTAATCTACCGATCAGTGCTGCTCTTACCTCCCCCATCCAGGGGAGGGTAAGAGGCAGCCCGCAAATGGAGAGACGAGGGCGCCGGCGTTACCCGAACGCCTGACGCAGACTGCGCGCCAGGTCGAGCAGCATCTGGTTCTGCTTCACCAGCCGCTTGCCGCGGTTCAGCGAGGACATTGCCACCGCCGCGAGCCTTCCGCGCGAGGTCAACGGGACAAAGCTGTCGAAAATGTCCTCGTCGTCCTTGCAGAACATCCGCTTGTAGTCGTCCGAGCCGATGCCGAGGTCGAGCGAGCGGTAGCCGCGCTCGGCGCAGCGATCGATGATGTAGCGCATCAGGATCAGACCGGGACTGTAGCGGGCATTCTCGGACATCGTGTAGGTGTTGAACATCATCGAGAGGCGCTGGCCGTCGGCGACGCCGGCAAAGATCGCGATTACTTCCTCCTCGCATTCGAGCGCGTGGACGTCGATCACGCGTCCTTCTCCTCGCCGGGCGAGGGAGGCGCTGCGGATGAACTGTTCGACGCCCGGTTCGGCGAAGACGTTCGGCAGCTTCTGCTCCGCCATCCGTGCCGGCTTGACGCGGAAGAACCAGTCGAGCAGGCGCACGATGTCCGCATCCGTGGTCGCAAGGTGGTAGCGGTAGCCCGCGAGGGCCTGGAGCTTCTTCTCCTTGCTCTTGAGGCGACGACGGAAGGAATTGCTGATCCGCGATGCGGGCGGACCGCCCGGCTCCATCGCCAGCAACGGGCAGCCGTTGACCGAGCTCTGCCGCGGCAGCAGCGAAAACGGGTTCTGCTGATCGTGCCAGCGCTTAGGCTGCTGCGTCAGCGAGAGGACGTCGACATGCTCGCGCAGCGGTGCAAACAGCGCATCGAGATCGGCGAGAACGGCCTGTGCCGCGAATTCGGCGTTCCACAGGCCCATGTTGAAGGTGGTATGCTTGCCGCCCATGAAGCAGGCCGTGCGCACGCCGTGGGCTTGGCGCAGCGACAGCGGCAGCAGCACGAGCGGCCGGTGCTCGACGTCGCGGGCGATCACGACGAACGGGCGCGCGCCCTCGCGTTCGCCGACCAACTGCTGCCAGGGACCGAGCAGGTCAAACCGCTGATACGGCGTGAAGAGGTGGCCGCTCTCCTCGAAGGCGCGCCAGACCGCCTCGGCCTCGCCGAGATCAGCGACGATATCGACCTGGCCGATGCGGCCCGCTTTCGACCGCGCTGGCGCTTCTGCCGTCCGGCTTTGCATCGCCGCAGCCATGGTCATTCGCGAAACCTGTCGAGAAATCGAAAATATACGTATTTCGGCCGGTGGCCGACCTTTGCAAACAAATGTCAACAAAGGGTAATGACGATAGGAAAGGGAACAGGGGGCTGCGCGAAGGTGGGGACCTTGGCATCCGACGACAAATGGCTGGAGCGTCTTCGGCTTGAGCTGGCCTGGTTCAGCGGCCAGGCTGCGTTGCGCAGCCGTGGTGCCGGCGCCATCCTGCGCTTTGCGCATGTGCGGCCGCGGCGGCGCGGCGGCTTTCAGCCGCTGGGCGCGCACGAGATCACACCGCAGTTCCTCGACCGCGCCATTCGCGCGCTGAAGCAGTGGAAGTACGATTTCCTTGGCATGGACGAGGTCTGCCGCCGCGCGGTGACGCTGCCGGAGAAGCGGCGCTTCGTGGCGCTGACCTTCGATGGCGCCAACAAGGATTTCATCAACTTCGCCTATCCGGTGCTGGCGCGGCACGCTGTGCCTTGCACGATCTATGTCCCTACCGCCTTTCCCGACGGCGTCGGCGAAGCCTGGTGGCTCGGGCTCGAACGGATGATCGCGCGCGAGAGCCGCATCAGCCTGATGATGGGCGAGAAGGAGCAGCGCTTCACCGTCACCGACAATGCCGAGAAGCAGGCGCTGTTTTCGTATCTCGAGAGCTGGTTGCGTTCGCTACCGCCGGCGGATCTGTCGGCGTCGATCGCCGATCTTTGCGCGCGCTACCGGATAGACCTCGCCGCGATCTCGCGCGAGGCGTCGATGGGTTGGGAAGATCTGACGAAGCTCGCCGCCGATCCGCTCGTCACGATCGGCAGCGCGACCGTCAACTATCCTGTTCTCGCTAACATGAAGGATGCGGCCGCGCTCCGCGAGATGACCATGGGCAAGGCGGTCGCGGAAGCGGCTTTCCGCCGCGAGATCAGGCATTTCGCCTTTCCGTTCGGCGATCGCTCTTCGTTTGGGCGCAGCCACGTCGTGATGGCAGAGGAGGCCGGCTTTGCCAGCGCCGTGTCGACGATCCCGGGCATCGTGGATGCAGAGGGACGCACCAATCTGCGCGCGCTGCCGCGGATCTCGTGGGACGGCCGGGTACGATCGCTGCGCATGATGCGCGTGCTGGTGTCCGGCGTTGCCTTTGCGCCGGTGAAGCCGACCGGCAGTGCCGCGAACTAGAAGGGCTGCGAACTGGACTTGGCGCGATCGGGACGCTGCATCCAGCTCACGATCGGCATCGCCGGTAGCACCCATCCCATGCCAACGACCACGTAGTAGATCGCCTGGCGCCAGCCGGACTCGGCGATCCACGGCATCTGCGCCAGCGCCATGCCGAGCAGGGCCCAGACCGTGGCCAGCATCAGGAGCAGGATGGCGCCGAGGAACTTGCGGGTGCGGATCGTCATGGCGGGAGCTTGCTGCGTTGGCGTAACTTGCGCTGCGGGAGCGGGGGACTATAAGGGGCGCGCAGTCCGGTTCAAGCCTCCTTGGTTCAAGTCCTGGTTTTTGCCCTAATGACGACGATTTCCGCCCCGTCCGAACCGCATCGCGCCGTGCGCGTGTGGCTGATCGCCGTGGCCGCGCTGATCGCGCTGATGGTGCTGGTCGGTGGCGCGACGCGGTTGACGGAATCCGGCCTCTCGATCGTCGAATGGAAGCCGGTCACGGGCAGCGTGCCGCCGCTCACCGAGGCGCAGTGGACAGAGGCGTTCGAGGCCTACAAGAAGATCCCGCAATATCGCGAGCTCAATGCAGGCATGAGCCTGTCCGAGTTCAAGGAGATCTTCTGGTGGGAGTGGAGCCACCGGTTGCTCGGCCGTTTCATTGGCATCGCCTATCTGCTGCCGTTCCTGTTCTTCCTATGGCGCGGCGGTCTGTCGGGTGAGCTGAAGCGGCGGCTATGGCTGCTGTTTGCGCTCGGCGGGCTTCAGGGCGCGGTCGGCTGGTGGATGGTGGCCTCGGGCCTGTCGGAACGCATCGAGGTGTCGCAATATCGGCTGGCGACGCATCTGGTGCTCGCGCTTCTGATCTTCGCCGGCATCGTCTGGACGGTGCGGCGGCTCAAGGAGCGGCCGCAGATCGCAGCACCTGCGCGCCTGCGGTTCACGAGCGCGCTGCTCCTCGTCGTGACTTTCGTGCAGATCTATTTCGGCGCGCTGGTCGCGGGCCTGCGCGCCGGACGCGCCTACAACACCTGGCCGCAGATCGACGGCGCGTTCATTCCTTCGGCGGAACGGCTGTGGTTCGAAACGCCGTGGTGGCGCAACCTGTTTGACAACGTGCTGACGGTGCAGTTCGAGCACCGTATGACCGCGTACGCGTTGTTCGTGCTGGCGGCGCTGCACGCGGTTGACGCCGTGCGTTCGCGCGCAGGTGCGGCGACAAGCGGCGCGCTGTGGTTGTTGGCTGCGGTAAGCATGCAGGCGGTGCTCGGCATCCTGACGCTGCTCAACCAGGTTCCGATTGGACTGGCGCTTGCGCACCAGGCGGTCGCGATCGTCGTGTTGATACTCGCGGTGGTGCAGACGGAGCGACTGGCTTCGCGGCAGTCGATCGAGGCGCGGCCGCGCGGTGTTCCGCTCGGTCAGGCGAGCTGATCAGCAATAGCCATAGATGCCGCACGCGTAGGGCAGTCGCCAGAAATAGTCGACCTGCTTTCCGCCGTAATACGGGCCCCGATAATCGTAATCCCAGGGGCGACCGTAATAGCCCGGCAGCGTGTGCGAGCCGGGCAGCAGCGGCGTGCCGGGCAGGTTGCGGATGTAACTGCCGATGCCATAGGCCGGCGAGATCAGCGCGTCGGGATCGGTCTCGACATAGACTCTTGGCGCTTCCTGCGGCGGAACAGCTGCGCGCCGCTGCGGCGTGGCCGGCAGATCGGCAGCCAGCGCGGTTGAAACCGTCAGCATCGCCGCAAGGGCAGGCACCATCCAGCGCAGCATCGTCGGCTCCGAATCAAAGGAGGGATCCAGTGACGATGTATGCGGCAGATATGGTTAACGACTGTTAACTGACATAAGCCATTCCGGGGCGGGCGAAGCACCGAGCCTGGAATCTCGGGTTCAGCGCTACGCGCTCCGGCATGACGCCAAAGCCTTACGCGCCCAGCGCCTGTTCCAGATCCGCAATCAGATCCTCCTTGTCCTCGATGCCGATCGAGAGCCGCACCACGTCGGGGCCGGCGCCGGACTTGATCTTGGCGGCATCGTCGAGCTGGCTGTGCGTGGTCGAAGCCGGGTGGATCACCAGCGAGCGGGTGTCGCCGACATTGGCCAGATGCGAAAACAGCTGCAATTTCGACACCAGGCTGACGCCGGCATCATAGCCGCCCTTAAGGCTGAAGGTGAACACGGCGCCCGCGCCCTTCGGTGCATATTTGCGCGCGAGCTGATTGTATTTGTCGCTCGGAAGGCCGGCATAACTGACTGAAGCCACCGCCGGGTGGCCGACGAGGAATTCGGCGACCGCCTTGGCATTGTCGCAGTGCTTCTGCATGCGCAGCGGCAGCGTCTCGATGCCGGTCAGGATCATGAAGGCGTTGAACGGCGACAGCGCCGGCCCAAGGTCGCGCAAGCCCAGCACGCGGCAGGCGATCGCGAAGGCAAAATTGCCAAAGGTCTCCTGGAGGCGGATGCCATGATATTCGGGCCGCGGCTCCGACAGCATCGGATATTTGCCGCCGGTGGACCAGTCGAAGGTGCCGGCATCGACGATGATACCGCCCAGCGAATTGCCATGGCCGCCCAGGAATTTCGTCAGCGAGTGCACGACGATGTCGGCGCCATGGTCGATCGGGCGGATCAGATAGGGCGAGGCCAGCGTGTTGTCGACGATCAGCGGCACGCCGGCTTTGCGCGCCACCGTCGAGATCGCTTCGATGTCGGTGATGCCGCCGGCGGGATTAGCGATCGACTCGATGAAGATCGCCTTCGTGCGCGGCGTCACCGCGCGCTCGAAGCTTGCGATGTCGTCGGGATCGGCCCACACCACGTTCCAGCCAAAGCTCTTGAACGCATGCGTGAACTGATTGATCGAGCCGCCATAGAGCTTTCGCGCCGCGATGAATTCGTCGCCGGGCTGGAGCAATTGCTGCAGCACCACGACTTGCGCAGCATGGCCCGAGGCCACCGCAAGCGCGGCCGTGCCGCCTTCGAGCGCCGCGACACGTTCTTCCAGCACCGCGTTGGTGGGATTGCCGATGCGGGTATAGATGTTACCGAACGCCTGCAAACCGAACAGCGAGGCGGCGTGGTCGGCATCGTTGAACACGAAAGACGTCGTTTGATAAATCGGAGTTGCGCGCGCACCGGTGGTGGGATCGGGCTGTGCACCGGCATGCACGGCGAGCGTGGAAAATCCCGGAAGGCGATCGCTCATTGAGGCGTCCTGTTCTCTTGATCTGAAATCGCGCGGCATGCTGATCGGCGCGGCATCCGCCGTCAAGCTGCTGCTTCACATCGGAACGATCGTGCTACGCATTGTCGCGATCGCGAAAGGAATCCTTCGCGATCGCGTCAGCTCTGCTCGGTCTTGTTTTTGGCGGCGCGATCGGATGCCGCGGTGTCGCCACCGCCGACACTCATCCGATTGAGGGATAGCCGCATGCCTTGCGTCGGTGCCGGAGCGCGCTTGGAACTGAGCGTGCGTGAATTGACGCCCATCCAGGAGATCTCGGACGACAGGCGGCCGTATTCGATCTTGGGACAGCGGTTCATCACCACCTTGATGCCGACGGACTCTGCCTTCGCCGCCGCCGCGTCGTCGCGCGCGCCAAGCTGCATCCAGATCACCTTCGGCAGCGGATCGAGCGTGAGCGCCTCTTCGACGACAGGCATGATGTGGCTCGAGTTGCGAAAAATGTCGATCATGTCGACGGGACGGCCGATGTCTACGAGCGAGGCGACGAAGGGGTTTCCGAGCAGCTCCTTGCCGACATGGCCGGGATTGACCGGGATCATGTCATAGCCGCGCTGCGCCAGATATTTGAACGCAAAATAACTCGGCCGCACGTTGACGGGCGAGGCGCCGACCATTGCGATCGACTTCACGCTGTTGAGGATGCCGCGGATGTAATTGTCGGGGTAGGCGTCGTGGTTCATCTCTTATCTTTTCTTGTTGTCATTCATCCCGCCACGTCGGCGTACGCTTCTCGATGAAGGCGCCAATGCCTTCCTCGGCGTCGCGCGCCATCATGTTCTCGGTCATCACCTCTGCCGCATAGCGATAGGCATCGGCAAGGCTCATCTCGGCTTGGCGATAGAACGCCTCCTTGCCGAGCTTGACGGTGTAGGCGGATTTCAGCGCGACCTGATTTGCGAGCGCAATCGCGGCCTCGCGCTCAGTGCCGGCGGGGACGACGCGATTGATAAGGCCGATCTCGCGGGCGCGCGCGGCCGGGATCGGCTCGCCCGTCAGCAGCATCTCCATCGCCTGCTTGCGGGGAACGTTGCGCGACAGCGCCACCATCGGGGTCGAGCAAAACAGGCCGATATCGACGCCGGGCGTGGCGAAGCTCGCAGCGTCCGAGGCGATCGCGAGATCGCAGCTTGCAACCAGCTGGCAGCCGGCCGCGGTGGCAACGCCCTGGACCGCGGCGACGACCGGTTTGGGCAGGCGCACGATCGCCTGCATCATGGCGCTGCAGGCGGTCATGATCTGCGCAAAATAGGCGCGGCCGTGATCAGGATCGACGCGGCGACCGCTCAGTTCCTTCAAATCGTGGCCCGCGCAGAATGCCGGTCCGTTGGCCGCGATGACGGCCCCGCGGATACGCTTGTCCTCGGCGATCGCATTCACGCTCGCGTGCAGATGCCCGATCATCGCCTCAGAGAGGCTGTTGCGGGCCTCGGGCCGGTTCAGCGTGAGGATGGCAATGCTGCCGACGATTTCGCGCAGCAGGATCGGCGGTTGCGGGGAAGGGGCGCGGGCGACCTGGGCGGACATCGAAGCGTTTCCGGTTAGATTATTGCATTTGGATGACGCAGATAACTTAATGTACCAGGGGACATGAAGCGAGGGTGGGGAACAGCATGGCGTTAGCAAAAATGAGCGTGGCAGAGCTCGAGCAGTTTCTGCGCGACGAGTTTCCCCAGGCCTTCAGCGGCGATGACGTTACGATCGAAAGCGCCGATGGCCAAACCTGCCTTTTGCGCCAGCGCTACAGCGAAAGGATGCTGCGGCCGGGCGGAACCGTGTCCGGCCCGACGCTGATGGCGCTGGCCGATTTCGCCATGTACGTGGTGCTGCTGTCGGCGATCGGGCCGATCGGGCTGGCGGTCACCACCAATCTCAACATCAACTTCCTGCGCAAGGGCCAGCCGGGGCAGGACGTGCTGGCGGAGGCGCGGCTGCTCAAGCTCGGCAAGCGCCTTGCGGTCGGCGAGGTAAATCTGCTGTCCGGAACCTCGCCCGACCCAATCGCGCATGTCACCTCCACCTATTCCATTCCAAATGTTTGAGGTTTTTGCAGGTATATTAGTACCATAATTTCAAACCATTGATATTGCTAGTATAATTTCGCGCTTTGGGCATTGACCGCTGCGCCGCTCTTCTCTAGAAACCGCCCAGTCCGGTGCGGTGTTCGCGCCGATGTCTCCCTCACGGAAATTCTGACATGAAAACCTTTTCGGCAAAGCCGGCCGAGGTGACGAAGAAGTGGGTGCTGATCGACGCCAAGGGTCTGGTCGTCGGCCGTCTCGCCACCATTGTCGCCATGCGGCTCCGCGGCAAACACCTCCCGACCTACACCCCGCACGTCGATTGCGGCGACAACGTCATCATCATCAACGCGCAGCATGCGGTCCTCACCGGCCGCAAGCGCGAGCAGAAGACCTACTACAAGCACACCGGCTACGTCGGCCACGTCAAGGAGCGCACTGCGCGCCAGATCCTCGAGGGCAAGCATCCCGAGCGTGTGCTCGAGAAGGCCGTCGAGCGCATGATCCCGCGTGGTCCGCTCGGCCGCGTGCAGATGGGCAATCTCCGCGTCTACGGCGGCGCCGATCATCCGCACGAGGCGCAGCAGCCCGAGAAGATCGACATCGCCAAGTTGAACCGCAAGAACACGAGGGCCGCATAACATGGCCGAATCCATCCAGTCGCTCGACCAGCTCTCGCAGCTCAAGACGGCGGCCGCGCCCGAGGCGCCCAAGCACGAGAAGAAGGTCGACAAGTTCAACCGCGCCTATGCTACCGGCAAGCGCAAGGACGCGGTCGCCCGCGTCTGGATCAAGCCGGGCGCCGGCAAGGTCATGGTCAACGCGCGTGAGGTCGAGGTCTATTTCGCCCGTCCCGTGCTGCGTATGATGATCCAGCAGCCGTTCGTCGCGGCAGCGCGCGCCGGCCAGTATGACGTGATCTGCACCGTCGCCGGCGGCGGCCTGTCCGGCCAGGCCGGCGCCGTCCGTCACGGCATCTCCAAGGCGCTCACCTACTTCGAGCCGGAGCTGCGCGGCGTACTCAAGAAGGGCGGCTTCCTCACCCGCGACTCCCGCGTGGTCGAGCGCAAGAAGTACGGCAAGGCCAAGGCCCGCCGGTCCTTCCAGTTCTCGAAGCGTTAATCATTTCGGCCGCATTCGCCGCGAAAGCGGCTTCAATGAGATGCAAAAGGGCGCTGATTTCAGCGCCCTTTTTGTTGTTCGTTTGTACGCAAATTGATGGCGTGTTTCCCGAAAACTTGGGTCGGCGCGAAAACCTGAATGGAACCCGCGGGACATAGCGTCGCATTCGGAAGGGCGCGCAAATCGGCTGTGCCGATCGCGTAACTGCTATGTTCTAGAGGGGGCCGACATGATGTCGCTCGATAGCATCACGCTCTATTTGGTCGCCACCATGGTTGCCGCACTGCTCGGCGCCATGATGGTGTTTTTCGGCAGGCAAGAGAACAGCCCCGCGCTGAAATGGTGGGGCACCGCCTATCTGCTCGGTGCCGCCTCCGTCGCGCTGTGGACTGCGGCCGGCGAAAAGCTGGGCCCGCATCTTTACCTCGCGCTGAACGCGATCGGATTCGCGGCCTGCGGCATGGTCTGGAACGCCGCGCGAGTCTTTCATGGCCGCAAGCCGAACTGGCCCGGCCTCGTGCTTGGCGCGCTCGCCTGGATCGCCGCCGTGACGCTGCTCGGCGCCGAGCCGTCCATGCTGCGTATGATCATCGGTGCTGGCATCGTCTCGGTCTACGCGGCGCTGACCGCGAGCGAACTCTGGACCGAGCGGCGCAAGAGCCTGCAACGGCGCTGGCCGGGCTTCGCGGTGCCGATGATGCATGGCTGCGTCTTGATGCTGCCAATCCTCATCGGCAGCTTCCTGCGCCCCCACGATGCGACCTTCTCGTCGAGCATCTGGGTCACCGTGTTCGCGGTCGAACTCGTGCTCTATGCCGTCGGCACCGTGTTCGTGATCTTCATGCTGGTGTCCGAGCGCACGGTGACCGCGCACCGGACCGCCGCGTCCACCGATCCCTTGACGGGCATGCTCAACCGGCGCGGCTTCTCCGAAGCCTGCTCGCGCGTGATCGAGCGCGAGGCCAAGGCCGGGCGGCCGGTGACCGTGATGATCTTTGATATCGACCACTTCAAGTCGATCAACGACCGGTTCGGCCATCCCGCCGGCGACGAGATGCTGAAATTGTTCTCGACCGTAGTCGTCAACAACCTGCGCATCTCCGACCTCTCGGGCCGTATCGGTGGCGAGGAGTTCGCAGCCCTGCTGCCGTGTTCGCTGGAAGAGGGGGTGCTGGTCGCCGAGCGCGTGCGCGAAGCGTTCGAGACCTCCGGCGTCGTGGTCGATGAAGGTCCGGTCGATACCACCGTCAGCATCGGCGTCGCCGGCGGTCCGGCCGGCACCGAGCTCGAGGTGCTGCTGGCCTCGGCCGACACCGCGCTCTACCAGGCCAAGCGCGGCGGCCGAAACCGCGTCGAGGCGGCGGAGGAGCTGCCGCTGTCGCTGGAGAACTGGCGCCGCCAGAGCGCGGCGCGGACCGGCGCCGCGCAGGTGCGTCCGGCCACCGCCTGAGACGGCAGGCGACCTTGCGGTAATCCTCTGTTTACCGTTCGATCCCTACCATCATGGTCATGGAATCGATCCGTCGACAGACCCCGCAGGCCGCCCTGATGTCACTCGAAGCCCAAGCTGCCTCGGCGCGCGGTGGCTTCGCCTGTCTGTTCTCGACCGCGGACGAATACGAGAGCGCGCTGATCACGGAGCGTCGTTCTCAAGGACGATACGGCCAACGCCGCAGCTACTGGCCCTTCGTGCTGTTCGTCGGTTGCGCGTTCATCGTGGTGGGCACCGTGCTGCTGCTCGCCTGAGAGATCTGCGTTTGCCAGCCGGCCAAGCGCCGTTTCGGAGCCTTTTTCTTTTGCGACGGCTGCGGTAGACACGCCCATCGAACAAAAATGGGTGGAAACCGATGATCACCGAGATCGCGCAGATCGACGTCAAGCCGGGCAGCGAAAAGGATTTCGAGGCGGCTGTGGCGAAGGCAAAGGCCGCCTTCGGCCGCTCCAAGGGCTTTCACGGCTTCGAACTGCACAAGTCGATCGAGAAGCCGCAGCGCTATCGGCTGATGGTGAAGTGGGCGAGCCTGGAAAACCACACCGTCGATTTTCGCGGCTCCGAAAACTTCACGGAATGGCGCGGCCTCGTCGGCCAGTATTTTGCTTCACCCCCCGAAGTCGAGCACACCGAGATCGTGCTGACGACCTGACGAGCAGGCTCAGGCCGCCTCGGTCAGAGACGGCGCCTCATACGTCTTGAAATGATCGATCATGACCTTGGCAATGGCGACCAGTGGCAGCGCCAGCGCGAGGCCCCAGATTCCGAACACGACGCCGAGCAGGATCTGGAACGCGAACAGCGTGGCCGGTGGAATGTCCAGCGCCTGGCGCTGAAGGAGCGGCGTCAGCACGTAGCTCTCCATCGCATGCACGCCGAGGAAAAGCAGCAGCGCGGACAGCGCCGCGAGCCAGCCCGAAGCCAGGCTCGCCAGCACCACGATGACGCCGGCGATAATGGCGCCGACGGTTGGGATGAAGGCAAGCAGGCCAGCCTGGATTCCCAGGATGAACGCACCGGGGATGCCGATGATGGCCAGGCCGATCCAGGTCACCGCCCCGACCGCGAGCATGACCGTAATCTGCGCGATCAGCCAGCGCTCCAGCGTCTCAGCGGTACGGTCGATGATGAGGGTGACGCGCGTACGATGCTTGGCCGGCGCGAGGAACAGCAGGCCGTCGTGATAGACGCCGGGCTGGGCCGCGAAGGACAGCCCTAGGAACAGCACGATAAAAATGTTCCCGACGCCGTGGATGGTGCCGAGCAGCAGCTTGAAGGTCTGGCTCACGATCGCTCCGCCGCTGGAAGCGAGCGCGCCGGCGCCGGGCAAGGGACCGCGCGGGGGCGCTGCTGGCGACGGCGTCGAGCTCGCCGGCGCGTCGGCCGAGGAGTCAGATGCAGCATTGCCGAGGTCGAAGAAGCTGGTGTCGATGCCGTGGTTTTCAAGGAAAGACCTGACGTTGGTGATCTGCGACTTGATCGTCTTGCTCAGCAGCGAGGCCTGCTCCGCGATGGTGGCGCCGCCGAGATAGGCGACGCCCGCGAGCATCAAAGCGAGCGCGATGCAGACAATCGCGAGCCGGACGGGATGGGGCAGGTGCACGCGGCGGCCAAGCGCGCCCGTCAGCGCGTTAAGGCCAAGGCCGAGCAGCATGCCGGTGAAGATCAGCAGCAGGGTGGCGGCAAAATACCAGGTGAAGACCAGCATCGCCGTGAACAGCACGACACTGACGCCCCCGACCGAGATCGCCCAGGCGAGATCGGCGCGGGCGCGGGGCCGTTCATCTGCGGGAATGGTCACATCGGGTCCTTTCGGCGGCTGCGGGGAGGCACTCTTTCGCGAAATCCCGCCTCGGATCAAGCCGGTCGAAAACCGCCGGTTTGACGTTGTCCACGGCCTCGTCGGGCCAGCGCGAACAGTGTCGCGGCCGCCCTCCGGCCAGGCATTTGCGCGAAAATGGCATTGCCGTCCCGCGATCCCCTCTGTTGAATTTGTTCTCCCCCAAGGGCATGTTTGGAGAATCTTCTTGCGGGAGGTCGGAACGGGAGATGAGAAAGCCGGTCGTCGGCGTGATCGGGAATTCCCATCGCGTCGAAAATCGATTTCAGGTCCAGATGGTCGGCGAGCGAAATCTGCGCGCCGTAGCCGAGGTCTCCGGTGGCTTGCCGCTGATGTTCGCGGGCTCGCCCGACATCACCGATATCGGGGCGCTGCTCGATACTGTCGACGGCGTCATCCTCACCGGCGCCCGGGCCAACGTGCACCCGACGCGTTTCAACGTCGATCCTTGCGAGAAGCACGAGCCTTACGACATCCACCGCGACGAAGTCGCGCTGGCGCTCTCGGTGGCCTGCGTCGCCCGCGGCATCCCGCTGTTCGGCATCTGCCGGGGCCTGCAGGAGATGAACGTCGCCTTCGGCGGCTCGCTGCATCCCGAGATCCGCGAAATCCCGGGCCGCATAAACCACCGCATGCCCAGGCTCGAGAATGGCGAGATCCATCCTGATCCCACCGTGGTGTTCGCCGACCGCCACGACGTCGACCTGACGCCGGGCGGCGCGTTCGCGAAGATCCTCGGCTGCGAGAAGATCCGGGTCAATTCGCTGCATGGTCAGGGCATCCTGGAGCCCGGCAAGCGCGTGCTGATCGAGGGCGTCGCCGAGGACGGCACCATCGAGGCGATCCGCATCGCCGAAGCCCCGACCTTCGCGCTCGGCGTGCAATGGCACGCCGAATACGATCCCCAACGCAATCCGATCAATCGCAAACTGTTCGAGGCCTTTGGCGAGGCGCTCGCGGCGCGGCAGAAGGCTGCGGCGTAGGCTAAGCACACGGCGAGAATGCCTCGGTTTTTCGGCAATCCGGTTTCTGCCGCAACGTCTGTGCCAGAATCGAGGAGCACGAGCCCTCGCACTGATCGCTCGGCGGCATGCAGCCAACGAGCGAGATCATCGCGAGCACGGACCGGTCGGCACGGACGGCGTGAGGGTGGTAGGACGGCAGCGCCTGGCGCCGGGCGGATCAGCTAGGCATGGTCGGCCGCTGCCTCTCTTGGCCCAATCACATCGCCATCCTGCAGGACCATCGCATTGCGTTGCACAATCGCGACGTTGGTCTCCACGCGCAGCATTGAGGTTCACGAGAGGACCACCATATGCTCTGCAAGGGAGCCCTTGCCGTGCAGACCATGAAGGCGGCCCTCGTTGCGGCGATTACCGTCGTGGCTTTGACCTGCTGCCTCCTTCCCAGCTCAGCG
The DNA here is from genome assembly GCF_023073835.1 of Bradyrhizobium sp. 153. Taxonomy (NCBI): domain Bacteria; kingdom Pseudomonadati; phylum Pseudomonadota; class Alphaproteobacteria; order Hyphomicrobiales; family Nitrobacteraceae; genus Bradyrhizobium; species Bradyrhizobium sp. 153. The sequence goes on from NZ_JADPKH010000017.1 coordinate 136,770, forward strand.
GAGGAGAGCGGCCGTGTTGCACTGGTTGCTTCGATCGACGGGGCCATTGGCCCTGCGTCAGCCAGCTACGTGCGGGAGGCTTTGGCCAAAGCGAGCGAACGGCGCGCCGAGGTCGTACTTCTGAGAATGAACACGCCCGGCGGTCTCAATTCCAGCATGCGCGAGATCATCGCGGATGTGCTCGCCTCGCCCATCCCTGTCGTCGGCTACGTCGCCCCCTCCGGCGCCCACGCGGCGAGTGCCGGGACCTACATTCTTTATGCGACCCACATCGCGGCGATGGCACCAGGCACCAATATCGGTGCGGCGACGCCGGTCCAGATTGGCGGGCCGCTACCGGGCCTGCCGAGCGGCACACCCGAGAAGGATGGCAAAGACAAGAAGGGTGAGCCGAAGGACGCGATGACGGCGAAGGCCACGAACGATGCCGTCGCCTTTATCCGCAGCCTTGCCGAGCTGCGCAACCGCAATGCGGATTGGGCAGAGAAGGCGGTGCGTGAGGCCGCCACTCTCTCTGCCAATGGCGCGTTAGGGGCACATGCCATCGATCTCGTCGCGCGCGATCAGGCCGAATTGCTGCGGCAGATCGATGGCCGTGTGGTGGAGATTGCAGGCGGCAAAACGCAACGCCTCGCGACGAAGGATGCTGTCGTCGAAGCCATCGAGCCGGGACGGATATCCCGCTTCCTGGCGGTCATCACCGATCCGAACGTGGCGTTCATTCTCCTGATGGTGGGCATTTACGGTCTGATCTTCGAGTTCATGTCTCCCGGAGCCGTCGCTCCTGGAGTGGTCGGCGCGATCTGCCTGCTGATCGGCCTCTATGCGCTCAATTTGCTGCCGATCAACTATGCCGGCCTCGCCCTGATGCTGGTCGGACTCGTGCTTCTCACGGTCGAAGCCTTCAATCCGACGGTGGTGATCGGTCTCGGAGGGATCATTGCCTTCGTGCTGGGTGCGCTGATGCTGTTCAGGGTCGAGGCGCCCGGCTATCGCCTGTCGTGGTCGGTGATCGGCATCACTGCAGCTGTGTTCGTCGGCTTTGCTCTGGTCTTGCTTGGTTCGCTTCGGCGTGCCGCCAACGCTCCTGAACGGGTCGGCGCGCAGGCCATGCGAGGCTTGCCTGCTGAGGTCCTCGACTGGAATGGGAGCGAAGGTCATGTCTTCGCCCATGGCGAGCGCTGGCAGGCGCGCGGCGCCGACACGTTCAAGCCCGGAGAGACGGTGGAAGTTACCAGCGTCGTCGACCTGACGCTGCTGATACGGCGCGCGCCGCTGCGGACCGGTAAGGGAGGTACATCATGATGCTGGAATATCTGACCTATGCGGCACTCGCGCTGCTGGTCATCATGTTTCTGTCCCAGGCCATTCGAATTCTGCGCGAATACGAGCGCGGCGTCATCTTTACGCTCGGCCGCTTTACCGGTGTGAAGGGCCCGGGCCTCATCATCCTCGTTCCGATCGTGCAGCAACTCGTCAAGGTCGATCTACGCGTGATGGTGCAGGTCGTGCCGCCGCAGGACGTGATTTCGCGAGACAACGTGTCCGTCAAGGTCAATGCCGTTCTGTACTTCCGCATCGTCGACCCCGAGCGCGCCATCATCAAGGTCGGCGATTACATGGCGGCCACCAGCCAGCTCGCCCAGACCACGTTGCGTTCGGTGCTCGGCAAGCACGAGCTTGACGAGATGCTTGCCGAGCGCGACAGGTTGAACGCCGATATCCAGGAGATCCTCGACAAGCAGACTGACATCTGGGGCATCAAGGTCACCGGCATAGAGATCAAGGACGTCGATATCAACGAAACCATGGTTCGCGCGATTGCCAAACAGGCCGAGGCGGAGCGCTTGCGGCGAGCCAAGGTGATCAATGCGATGGGCGAGCAGCAGGCCGCCGAAAAGCTCGTCGAAGCCGGCCGGATCCTCGCGCAGGAGCCTCAGGCAATGCAGCTGCGATATTTCGCGGCTCTGCACGACATCGCCGGCGAACGGTCGTCGACCGTCGTGTTTCCGCTACCGACGGGCTTGCTCGACCATTTCATGCCGCGGCCTAACAACCCGTAGCCGCAAGCGGCGCGGATGACCCATCTCGGCCCAAATGGGCATCTCGAATGTTGATGCCTACTTAAACGGGAGAAACATTCGAGGGACCCCGCCTATGGCGGACCCCCCCGGCGAATATCACGCTCTCATGGTGAGGAACTCGCCTCAGCGTGCGCCTCGAACTATGCAGGCAGGCCGAGCACGTTCGACAGGATTGCAGCAGTCATCTGGGATAGCCTTACCACAACTTCCGAAACGAAAAGGCGCCCCCTTTCGGAGCGCCTTTTGCTTGTCGCATGGCGTTCGAGCCGATCAGCCCGAATAGTACATGTCGAATTCGATCGGATGCGGGGTCATCTCGAAGCGCTCGACTTCGGTCATCTTCAGCTCGATATAGGCATCGATGAAGTCGTCGTCGAACACGCCGCCGGCCTTGAGGAAGGCGCGGTCCTGGTCGAGATTCTCGAGGGCTTCACGCAAGCTGCCGCACACTGTCGGGATCTGCTTCAGCTCTTCCTTCGGCAAATCGTAGAGATCCTTGTCCATCGCCGGACCCGGATCGATCTTGTTTTTGATGCCGTCGAGACCGGCCATCAGCATCGCGGCGAAGCCGAGATAGGGATTGGCGAGCGGATCGGGGAAGCGCACCTCGACGCGCTTGGCCTTCGGCGAGGCGGTGTAAGGGATGCGGCAGGAGGCCGAGCGGTTGCGCGCGGAGTAGGCGAGCAGCACGGGCGCTTCATAGCCCGGGACCAAACGCTTGTAGGAATTGGTCGAGGGGTTGGTGAAGGCGTTGATCGCCTTGGCGTGCTTGATGATGCCGCCGATGTAATGGAGGCAGGTCTCGGACAAGTCGGCGTATTTGTTGCCGGCGAACACCGGCTTGCCGTCCTTCCAGATCGACTGGTGAACGTGCATGCCCGAACCGTTGTCGCCATAGACCGGCTTCGGCATGAAGGTGGCGGTCTTGCCGTAGATGTGCGCGACCTGGTGGATGCAATATTTGTAGATCTGGATGTGGTCGGCCATCAGCGTCAGCGTGTCGAACTTCATGCCGAGCTCGTGCTGGGCGGAGGCGACTTCGTGGTGATGCTTCTCGACCTTGACGCCCATCTTGGCCATGGCCCCGAGCATCTCCGAGCGCATGTCCTGCACGGAGTCCTGCGGCGGAACCGGGAAGTAGCCGCCTTTGGTGCGGACGCGGTGGCCGAGATTGCCGCCTTCATATTCGGTATCGGAGTTGGTCGGCAGCTCCGAGGAGTCGAGACGGAAACCGGTGTTGTAGGGGGTCGAGGAGAAGCGCACGTCGTCGAACACGAAGAACTCGGCCTCGGGGCCGACGAAGACGGTGTCGCCCACGCCCATCGACTTCACCATCGCCTCGGCCTTCTTGGCGATGCCGCGGGGGTCGCGGTTGTAGGGCTCGCCGGTGGTCGGCTCGAGCACGTCGCAGGTGATGACCATCGTGGTCTCGGCGAAGAACGGGTCGATCGTCGCGGTCACCGGATCGGGCATCAGGCACATGTCGGACTCGTTGATCGCCTTCCAACCGGCGATCGAGGAACCGTCGAACATCGTCCCTTCGGCGAAAATATCCTCATCGATCATGCTGACGTCGAACGTCACATGCTGCCACTTGCCGCGCGGATCGGTGAAGCGCAGGTCGACGTATTTGACGTCGTTGTCCTTGATCGATTTCAGGACGTCTTTGGCGGTCTTCATGCATACCCCTTTTGGCTCTGCGGGTCGGTTTCCAGATGAGCAAGATTATTCTCGCTTTGGGCGAGTTTTGCGCGCGTACAAACGAAATCAGGCCGCCGAAGCAGCCTTATTTCCTGTCAGAGTGTCGCAAAATGCGGGATAGCACCCGGCTCAGATAGCGTCCAGCCCGGATTCGCCGGTTCGGATGCGGATCGCCTCTTCGATATTGGAGACGAAGATCTTGCCGTCGCCGATGCGCCCGGTCTGCGCCGCGCGACGGATCGCGTCGATGGCGCGCTCGACCAGATCGTCGCCGATCACGATCTCGATCTTCACCTTGGGCAGGAAGTCGACGATGTATTCTGCGCCGCGGTAGAGTTCGGCGTGACCCTTCTGCCGGCCAAAGCCCTTGGCTTCGGTGACGGTGATGCCCTGTAGGCCGACTTCCTGAAGCGCTTCCTTCACCTCGTCGAGCTTGAATGGCTTGATGATGGCTTCGATTTTCTTCACTGCGCGCCTCCCGGCCTTTTCGATCAAATAGCAACGTCTTCGTCAGGATGCGCTTTTGTCACGCACGATCTTGTCTTCGCTATGCCGGAATGCCTGACCAGCCCGGCAACAACGGCCGGCCACACCCAGATAAATGCCAGTGAGCACGACAAACCGAAGCGGCTTCCTCGAAAGCAGGGTCTATGCCAAGTTGCAAATGCCCTGATTATTGGAGCGTTATCAGCCTTTTAACGAGCACAATCTGATGGGTGGCGCCGACCGGCACAAAATACCGAAGACTACGAAATAGGCAAACGGTTCAATATGTGTGCAGATCGTTGGTCCGTGGGATGGGTCGGCACGGAACGTGCCTGTTGAACGGGCGTTTGGACAGGGAAGTGGCATGGAAGTTCTGACCAACGCTGAAATGCAGCGCGCCGATCAGCTCAGCATTGCGGCAGGCACGCCCGGCTTCAAGCTGATGCTCGGCGCCGGCCAGGCGGTCGCCGAGGCGGCCAATGCGCTGGTGGAGGAGGGGCCGATCCTGATCGTCGCCGGTCCCGGCAACAATGGCGGCGACGGTTTTGTCGCAGCCGCCGAGCTCGCCGCCCAAGGGCGCGAGGTCTCGGTGATCCTGATGTGCGAGCGCGACCAGCTCCAGGGTGACGCCGCCTCGGCCGCGCGCGGCTGGAAGCACCCGGTGCTCCCGTTCAATCCGCAGGCGATCGGAAAGCCGGCACTGATCATCGATGCGCTGTTCGGCGCGGGTCTCAGCCGTCCGGTCGATGGCGAGGCGCGCGCGATGATCGAGGCGATCAACGGCAACGGCGCGCCGGTGCTGGCCGTCGACCTGCCGAGCGGCATCAACGGCACCAGCGCCGCGGTGATGGGCGCGGCCGTGAATGCCGCGGAGACCGTGGCTTTCTTCCGCAAGAAGCCGGCGCATCTGTTGCTGCCCGGTCGCATGCATTGCGGCCGTGTGCGCGTCGCCGACATCGGCATCGACGCAAGCGTGCTGGACGAGATCGCCCCGCAGCTCTTCGAGAACGATCCGGATTTCTGGGGCGCCGCCTTTCCGGTGCCGCGCGTCGACGGCCACAAATTTGCGCGAGGCCATGTGCTGGCCGTCTCCGGTGATGCAGCCGCAACGGGCGCTGCGCGGCTTGCCGCGCGCGCGGCGCTGCGGGCCGGCGCCGGGCTTGTGACGCTGGCGAGCCCGCGCGATGCGCTCGCGATCAACGCGAGCGCGCTAACCGCGGTGATGGTTCGCCCGGTCGACACCGCGATCGAGTTCGGCGAGCTCCTCGGCGACAAGCGCTATAACACCTGCATGATCGGCCCCGGCGCGGGCGTCGGCGAGCGCACCTGCGATCTCGTTCACACCGCGCTGACGGCCCAGCGGCGCCTGGTGCTGGACGCCGACGCGCTGACGAGCTTTGCCGCAAAGCCCGAGCGGCTGTTCGAATCGATCAAGTCGTCGCAGGACAATACGGTGGTGCTGACCCCGCATGAGGGCGAGTTTCCGCGGCTGTTTTCCGACCTCAGCAACAAGCATCCGGGCCGCTCGAAACTCGAGCGCGTTCGCGCCGCCGCCGAGCGCTCCGGCGCCGTCGTGCTGCTGAAAGGACCGGACACGACGATCGCCGCCCCCGACGGCCGCGCCACCATCGCCGCCAACGCGCCGCCCTGGCTCGCCACCGCCGGCGCCGGCGACGTGCTCTCGGGCATCATCGCTGGCCTCCTGGCGCAAGGCGTGCCGGCATTTGAGGCCGCCAGCATCGGCGTCTGGATGCATGGCGAGGCGGGAAGCGAGGCGGGGCCCGGGCTGATCGCGGAGGATCTGACCGAGACACTGCCGGCTGTGCATCGGCGGATCTATGACGCGCTCGGGTCGAATACTGAGCGTTCACTCCACCGCGTACCAGCGCACCAGGCGCGGGGCGGCCCAGTCGGTCAGAACGGATTCGAGCAGCCATCGTCCGGGTGAGGTCGCCGCGAACGCGATGCGCTGGGTCTGACCGGGCTCGATCGCGAGCGTGTCGAGCCAATAGGGCTTCCAGCCGTCGTCGAGCTTGTCGAGCAGGCGGAAGGGGTGGCCGTGCAGGTGGAACACGGTGGTGATCGGGGCGGGGTTCTGCAGGGCCAGTACGACGGTGCGGCCGGCTTTGGCGCGGAAGGCGGGGGCGGAAGCGGTGGAAAAGTTTGCCGGCCGCGCCCAGCCGGAATTGGCTGCGCCCAGCGCGACATCGAACCGCAGGGCGCCTCTCAACTCGAGCTTCTCAGGTAGATCGTTCGACGGGAGTGGCTGCGGTTCGAACAGCGGAATGCGCCGCTCCAATTGGCCCGATACCTTGAGGCTGCCTACGCTTCGCGCCTCCTTGCCGTCATGCAGCACGAAAGCGGCCGATATGGCCGTGTTCACAAACGCGTCGGCCCGTCCGCCGGGCGCCAGCACGAGAGCGCCATTGCGAGCCGGGAAGGGCTCGGCCGGCTGTCCGTCCAGGGCCATGACCCTGACCTCGTGGCTTTCCAATTTGATCGCCAGAACAGTGCGTTGGGAGCCATTGATAAAGCGCAGCCGTAGCCGCTCATTGGCGGCAGCTGAGAGCTCGAATGAAGTCTGTCCGTTGATCGTGTAGAGCGGCGTCGTGTCCTGGGGATCGCGACCGGGGGAAAGCGCGGTCCCGTCCGGCCGCAGGCGCCATTCCTCGATCAGCAACACCTCGTCGCGATCGACGAGGATCTGATTTGCCTCCTCGGCGATGATCGGAAGCGGGCGCGCGGGTTGCTTCAGGCTGTCCTCGAAGAGTCGGAAGTCGGCCAGCAGGGTTCCTGCACTAGATATTGAGATGATTGATGTTTCCGTCGCGCCCGGGGCGGTTGGCGCGCGCCCCCGTAGCGGATCGGAAGCGGCCGGGCCGTTCAGGCCGGACCAGACCGGTGCAAGCGGCACAGGCAGCTCGTTCCGGAACACCACCTCGCAGCGGTTGCCGCGCTTGAGACGAACGTTTCCCAGATGGCTTACGGCGGCGAGCTCCCAGATCGGCGTAGGCGGCTGACCCTGCCTCAGCGCCAACGTGGCCGGCCTTGCCTGGAGGGCGAGCTGGGCTGTGGCCGGCGGGGTTGCGCCGCCGGCGATCAGCCCGGCCGCCGAGGCGCCGAGGCCCGCCAAAACCTCGCGTCGGCTCAGGTCAAAAATCCGCGTTGTCATGGCCGATCCGGACCACGCCGCGCTGGATAAGTCCAGCCGGCGTGCCTATTTGATGCCTGCCTCCAACCAGCCATTTTTTTGCTGCGAACAGTCAGGCACATGCTATAAGCCCGGCCGCCCGCGGCATCGCGGCCGGCCTTGATGCGAATTCACGCGGGCGTGGCGGAACTGGTAGACGCGCTGGATTTAGGTTCCAGTGTCGCAAGATGTGGGGGTTCGAGTCCCTCCGCCCGCACCAAGCGCTTTCAGCGTTTGCACGGATTACGAGGCCAGCTTCCTCGCGGATGTTTGTCCGCTTGGAGCCGGCCCGCTGAACCACCGGCGTTGAGGCGTCTGCCTCGCGCCGGATCGATTAATGACAGCGTCCCGACGCATGCGCGCCGGGACCGAACGAGAAGAAGATTGGACGCCATGCAGGTCACAGAGACCCTCTCGGAAGGTTTGAAGCACGAGTTCAAGATCAGCGTCCCTGCGTCTGATCTCGACGCCAAGGCCGATGCCAAGCTCGTCGATCTCAAGGACAAGGTCCGCCTCAACGGCTTCCGTCCCGGCAAGGTGCCGGTCGGTCACCTGAAGAAGGTCTATGGCCGCTCGGTGATGGCCGAGACCATCGACCAGACCATCCGCGACACCAACACCCAGCTGTTCTCCGAGCGTGGCTTCCGCCTTGCGACCGAGCCGAAGATCACCATGCCGAGCGAGCAGGCCGAGGTCGAGGAGCTGCTGTCGGGTAAGACTGATCTGACCTACACGGTCGCGATCGAGGTGGTGCCTTCGATCGCGCTCGCCGACTTCAAGACCTTCCAGGTCGAAAAGCCCGTCGCCGAGGTCACCGATTCCGACGTCGACGAGGCGATCAAGCGCATCGCTGATTCCAACCGTACCTATGCTGACAAGGGCGAGGGCGCCAAGGCCGCCTCGGGCGACCGCGTCACCGTCGCCTTCAAGGGTACCATCAACGGCGAAGCCTTCGAGGGCGGCACCGGTGAGGGCATCCAGGTCGTCGTCGGGTCCAATACCTTCATCCCCGGCTTCGAGGAGCAGCTGACCGGCATCGGCGCGGGCGAGACGCGCACGCTGAAAGTGTCGTTCCCGAAGAACTACATGAACGACAAGCTCGCCGGCCAGCCCGCCGAGTTCGAGACCACCGCGACGCTGATCGAGGCGCCGCAGGACATCGCGATCGACGACGAGTTCGCCAAGACGCTCGGCCTTGAATCGCTCGACAAGCTGAAGGAAGCCGCGCGCGAGCGTCTCGCCGCCGAGTTCGCGACCGCGACGCGTCAGCGTGTCAAGCGCGCGCTGCTCGACCGCCTCGACGAGGCGCATCGCTTCGAAGCGCCGCCCTCGCTGGTCGACGAGGAGTTCAATCTGATGTGGAACTCGGTCAAGGCCGAGATGGACTCCGCCGGCAAGACCTTCGCCGACGAGAACACCACGGAAGACGCCGCCAAGGAAGAGTACCGCAAGATCGCCGACCGCCGCGTGCGCCTCGGCCTCGTGCTCTCCGAGATCGGCGAGAAGAACAAGATCACCGTGACCGACGACGAGGTCGGCCGCGCGGTGATCGAGCGGGCGCGCCAGATGCCCGGCCGCGAGAAGGAGGTCTGGGACTATTACCGCAACAACGCCCAGGCGCTGGCCCAGCTTCGTGCACCGATCTATGAGGACAAGGTCGTCGATTTCATCCTCGAACTCGCAAACGTGACCGAGAAGAAGGTGTCGCGCGAGGACCTCTACAAGGACGACGAGGCGGAAAAGACCGCTGCCTGAAGGGATTGAGGCAGTCTTCTATTAAGAATGATCAGCGAAGAGGCCAAGCTAGCCAGATGGCCGGCTGGGCCTCTTTGTGCGAATCAGCTTCAACTACCCGAGGGATTAAGCCTTAATGCGCTCCGCACTTGTCAGGCGCGAATTGGGCTATATCTGTCGGTACGCCCTGTACCAATGTTCTACCTCTGCCAAGTTCCTGCATCACAGGACGTCCATCCGCCTTCCGGCAAATCCAGCCAAACTGGCAGCCAAACTTGGCGATGTCCGTCTCTGAAACCCTAGGTGACTCATGCGCGATCCGGTTGAAACCTACATGAACCTCGTGCCTATGGTGGTCGAGCAGACCAACCGTGGCGAGCGCGCCTACGACATTTTCTCGCGCCTGCTGAAGGAGCGCATCATCTTCGTGACCGGCCCGGTCGAGGACGGGATGTCGACGTTGATCGTCGCGCAGTTGTTGTTCCTCGAGGCTGAAAATCCGAAGAAGGAAATCTCGATGTACATCAACTCGCCGGGCGGCGTGGTGACGTCGGGCCTTGCCATCTACGACACCATGCAGTTCATCCGCCCGCCGGTCTCGACGCTGTGCACGGGCCAGGCGGCTTCGATGGGCTCGCTGCTGCTTGCCGCCGGCGAGAAGGACATGCGCTTCTCGCTGCCGAACGCGCGTATCATGGTTCATCAGCCCTCCGGCGGCTTCCAGGGCCAAGCCACCGACATCATGCTGCACGCCCAGGAAATCCTGAACCTGAAGAAGCGGCTCAACGAGATCTACGTCAAGCACACCGGCCAGACCTACAAGTCGATCGAGGACGCGCTGGAACGCGACAAGTTCCTGACTGCGAACGACGCCAAGGAGTTCGGTCTGGTCGACAGGGTGATCGACAAGCGCGCCGAGGAACCGGTGCCGGCGAAAACCCAATAGCACTACCCGGTGGTTACGGCGATCCCTCGGGATCGCCGGGGACCGTCAGGACGATGTTCACGTTAAGGACCGCGCGCGCGTTGCAAAACGCCGTTTTGCGTCCTGCGACAGGCAGAAAGTTCCGCTTTCGTGCTTGTTTTTCGTGGTAATCCAGCAACGCCGGAATGATTTCGATCACTTCGCCCGTGCCAAGACCGGAAATCACGGTATTGTCACGGGTAGCCGGCGAGCCCCGATTAGCGAATTCTTGATAGTCGGGTGACAGCATGGTTGGCTACGATTGATCGGCTAAGATCGCGGAGAATCGAGCGACCGTGATTCGCACGGGATGTAACGCGTAGGGTCTTTTTTGGTACGGAATTTGCTCTACTTAAGCTTCATGCCGGCCATCGTGTCGGAATGGAGCGATCGAGCGGAACGGGATCGAACCGCGGACGGAGACATGAATGAGTAAGGTCGGCACGAGCGACTCCAAGAACACGCTATATTGCTCGTTCTGCGGCAAGAGCCAGCACGAAGTCCGCAAACTGATCGCGGGTCCCACGGTCTTCATCTGCGACGAGTGCGTTGAGCTCTGCATGGACATCATCCGCGAGGAGAACAAATCCTCGCTGGTCAAGTCGCGCGACGGCATTCCGACGCCGAAGGAAATCTGCAAGGTGCTGGACGACTACGTGATCGGCCAGAGCCATGCGAAGAAGGTCCTGTCGGTCGCGGTGCACAACCACTACAAGCGCCTCAACCACCAGACCAAGCACAACGACGTCGAGCTCGCGAAGTCGAACATTCTGCTGATCGGTCCGACCGGCTCGGGCAAGACTCTGCTCGCGCAGACGCTCGCCCGCATCCTCGACGTGCCGTTCACGATGGCGGACGCGACGACCCTGACCGAAGCCGGCTATGTCGGCGAGGACGTCGAGAACATCATCCTGAAGCTGCTCCAGGCCGCCGACTACAATGTCGAGCGCGCCCAGCGCGGCATCGTCTACATCGACGAAATCGACAAGATCAGCCGCAAGTCCGACAATCCCTCAATCACGCGCGACGTGTCGGGTGAGGGCGTGCAGCAGGCGCTGCTCAAGATCATGGAAGGCACGGTGGCTTCGGTCCCGCCGCAGGGCGGCCGCAAGCATCCGCAGCAGGAATTCCTGCAGGTGGATACCACCAACATCCTGTTCATCTGCGGCGGCGCCTTCGCCGGTCTCGAAAAGATCATCTCGGCGCGCGGACGGTCGACCTCGATCGGCTTCGGTGCCCAGGTGCTCGCGCCAGAGGATCGCCGGACCGGCGAGATCTTCCGTCACGTCGAGCCTGAGGACCTCCTGAAGTACGGCCTCATCCCTGAATTCGTCGGTCGTCTGCCGGTGGTGGCGACGCTCGAGGACCTGGACGAGACCTCGCTGAAGAAGATCCTCACCGAGCCGAAGAACGCGCTGGTGAAACAGTACCAACGCCTGTTCGAGATGGAGAACATCGAGCTGACCTTCGCCGACGAGGCGCTTGGCGCGGTCGCGCGCAAGGCGATCGAGCGCAAGACCGGCGCGCGCGGTTTGCGTTCGATCCTTGAGGCGATCCTGCTCGAGACCATGTTCGACCTGCCGGGTCTGGAAGGTGTGGAAGAGGTCGTGATTTCGCGAGAAGTCGTGGAAGGCACGGCGCGTCCGCTCTACATCTACGCCGATCGGTCCGATCGCGCCGTCGAGAATGCCAGCGCCTGATTTCTCGGCGCTGGAACGCTCCAATCGTCTCATCAAGGAGGGCTGCGGAGCTGTATCTCCGCAGCCGGTGTTGCGTCGCTTACCTGCGTGCGTAAGCGCCTGAAGGCGCGCGTTTTTCAATGACTTGACACCCCCCGGGTCGATAGCCACCTAATGTCGGCGGCGAGCGAAAATTCTCTTCTGGATTCGCCTCAGTTCCGATCCGGCAAGCCGGTCCGACTCGCAAAAGGACCGACCGGCTCTGCGGATCACGTCGGCACCTTGTGGCGGTTGCGCATGATCAGCGGGCTGCGTGCAAGGGGGCAAAGCAAAAGGAAAAGGCCATGACTAATCCCAAACCTCGGCCAACCATCGTTCATGGCGAAACGCACGCTTATCCCGTGCTGCCGCTGCGCGATATCGTCGTCTTCCCGCACATGATCGTGCCGCTCTTCGTGGGTCGCGAGAAGTCGATCCGCGCGCTCGAAGAGGTGATGAAGAACGATGCGCTGATCATGCTGGCGACGCAGAAGAACGCGTCCGATGATGATCCGGCGCCCGATGCCATCTACGAGACCGGTACGCTTGCCAGCGTGCTCCAGCTCTTGAAGCTTCCCGACGGCACCGTGAAGGTGCTGGTCGAAGGGCTCGAGCGTGCGCGCGTGCAGAAATACACCGATCGCGCCGACTATTACGAAGCGACCGCGGTCGCGCTCGCCGACACCGACGCGAAGTCGGTCGAGGCGGAGGCGCTGGCGCGCTCGGTCGTGTCCGACTTCGAGAGCTACGTGAAGCTCAACAAGAAGATCTCGGCCGAGGTCGTCGGCGTCGTGCAGGCGATCACCGATTTCGCCAAGCTGGCCGACACGGTTGCCTCGCATCTTGCGGTCAAGATCGCGGACCGCCAGGGCATCCTGGAGACGCTGTCCGTCACGACGCGCCTCGAGAAGGTGCTGGGCCTGATGGAGAGCGAGATCTCGGTGCTCCAGGTCGAGAAGCGCATCCGCTCGCGCGTCAAGCGCCAGATGGAGAAGACCCAGCGCGAGTATTATCTCAACGAGCAGATGAAGGCGATCCAGAAGGAACTCGGCGACGACGACGGTCGCGACGAGCTCGCCGATCTCGAAGAGAAGATCTCCAAGACCAAGCTCTCCAAGGAAGCGCGCGAGAAGGCGCAGCACGAATTGAAGAAGCTGCGCCAGATGTCGCCGATGTCCGCGGAAGCGACCGTCGTGCGCAACTATCTGGATTGGCTGCTGTCGATCCCGTGGAACAAGAAGTCCAAGGTGAAGAAGGATCTGGAAGCGGCGCAAGCCATCCTGGACTCCGATCATTACGGGCTCGAGAAGGTCAAGGAACGCATCGTCGAGTATCTCGCGGTGCAGTCGCGCGCCAACAAGTTGACGGGTCCGATCCTGTGCCTCGTCGGGCCTCCCGGCGTCGGCAAGACCTCGCTCGGCAAGTCGATCGCGAAGGCGACGGGGCGCGAATTCGTGCGCGTCTCGCTTGGCGGCGTGCGCGACGAGGCCGAGATCCGCGGCCACCGCCGCACCTATATCGGCTCGATGCCCGGCAAGATCATTCAGTCGATGCGCAAGGCGAAGTCGTCCAATCCGCTGTTCCTGCTGGACGAGATCGACAAGATGGGCGCCGATTTCCGCGGCGATCCGTCCTCGGCGCTGCTCGAGGTGCTCGACCCCGAGCAGAACGCGACCTTCAACGACCACTATCTCGAGGTCGACTACGATCTGTCCAACGTGATGTTCATCACGACCGCGAATACGCTCAATATTCCGGGCCCGCTGATGGACCGCATGGAGATCATCCGGATCGCGGGCTACACGGAGAACGAGAAGGTCGAGATCGCGCGCAAGCACTTGATCCCGAACGCGGTGTCCAAGCACGGCCTGGACTCCAAGGAGTTCTCGATCGACGACGACGCGCTGCTGCTCTTGATCCGCCGCTATACCCGCGAAGCGGGCGTGCGCAATCTTGAGCGTGAGCTTTCGACACTCGCCCGCAAGGCGGTGAAGGAGCTGATGATCTCCAAGAAGAAGTCGGTCAAGGTCACCGAGAAGACTCTGGAAGAGCTGCTCGGCGTGCCGAAATACCGCTTCGGCGAGATCGAGAGCGAGCCGCAGGTCGGCATCGTCACCGGCCTTGCCTGGACCGATGTCGGCGGCGAGCTGCTGACGATCGAAGGCGTCATGATGCCCGGCAAGGGCAAGATGACGGTCACGGGCAATCTCCGTGACGTCATGAAGGAGTCGATCTCGGCGGCGGCGTCCTACGTCCGCTCGCGTGCGATCAACTACGGCGTCGAGCCGCCGCTGTTCGACAAGCGCGACATCCACGTGCACGTGCCGGAGGGCGCGACGCCGAAGGACGGTCCCTCCGCGGGTGTCGCCATGGCCACCGCGATCATCTCGGTCATGACCGGCATTCCGGTTCGCCATGATGTCGCGATGACCGGCGAGATCACGCTGCGCGGCCGCGTGCTGCCGATCGGCGGCCTGAAGGAGAAGCTGCTGGCTGCTGCCCGCGGCGGCATCAAGACGGTGCTGATCCCCGAGGACAATGCCAAGGATCTCACGGAGATTTCCGATGCGATCAAGGGCGGCATGGAGATCATCCCGGTTTCGCGCCTCGACGACGTCGTCGCCAAGGCGCTGGTGAAGAAGCCGGTGCCGATCGTCTGGGAAGAGGACACCAAAGTGACGGTGAAGCCGGACGGCGATGAGGCCGCCGGCGGCCTAACCGCTCACTGAGATTCCGCAAAAGATGATAAAACGGCGCCTTCGGGCGCCGTTTTTGTTTTGGAGCCAAGGGGGAGAGGGCGATGCAGATCGATGGGCAATGCCATTGCGGCAAGATCAGCTTCGAGGCCGACATCGATCCCGAGGCGGTCTCGGTTTGCCACTGCACTGACTGCCAGACCCTGACCGGCTCGCCGTTCCGGGTGACGGCCGTCTGTTCCGGAGCCGCCGTCCGCCTGACCGGCGGCACGCCCAAAATCTATGGCAAGCGGGGCGACAACGGCCAGATGCGCTTCCAGCATTTCTGCGCCGATTGCGGTTCCCCGCTATTCACGAGCGGCGAGGGCGACCAGGCCGATGATTGGGGCATCCGCTGGGGTAGCATCCGCCAGCGCGACAAGTTGCGGCCGACGCGGCAAATCTGGTGCCGGTCGGCGGCGGTGTGGATCGACGCGGTGCCGTTGCTGCCGGGCCGGCCGCAGGATTGAGCTCGGCGAGTGTCGGGAAGTCCGCCTTCGCCTGTCCGGCTTCGGCGTGACAGCCCTCGCCCGCTTCGCGTCAATGATGTTCCGAAGGTGGCTTGCCCAGCCGTAGCTCGCGAAGCGAGCGAAGGCTGGTGGGCGGTCACGGATTCGAACCGCGGACCCTCTCGGTGTAAACGAGATGCTCTAACCAGCTGAGCTAACCGCCCAAGTGCGCCTCTTTAGCGCCCCGGCGGGTGCCGAAGCAAGGGCCGAGCGCGCCGCCAACTGGCTCCAATTTGCCGCCTGGGCAGGGTTTTGATGCTGAACACGAGTAGCCCTGCTGCAGGCCCGCTGCAGGGCCCTCCTCTTTTTTCGTAGCGCGAATCTCGTCGTCCGGCTGAGGAGGCGGCGATCAGCTCGCCGCCACCGTGCGTTTCGAATCTCCCGTCTGATGTCACGCCGTCTTGGTGAACATCGTCAGGACACCGTCGGCGATGTTGATCGCGACGACTTGTGACGAGCTCAAGCCCTTGGCCTTGAGCACGGAGGCTGCCTGCGGTGTGGCGTCGATGGACTGCCGAAGCGACTGGATGTCCTGATCGCTTGTGTGCGCCACGAGTTCATCGACTTTCGCGCGCACCGCCGGCTGCAATTCCTTAACGTCGACAACCTGTATGCTCCGGATCACCGTGCTGGACTGCGTGGACGGGGACTCGGCGCCGGATTGCGGCGATGCGCCCTGTGCCTGCACCAGAGCCGGTGTCCCGAGGGCGAGAGCTGCAACGATGACGGATGCCGTGAAGCTGCGCATGGTATGCCTTTCCAGTTTGAGGAACGGCGAACCTATCGAGGTAATTTGGTTGGCATCTGATTCCGATGTGGCCGTTCGGTGAAACCAATACGGCCGCAATGCGCACAGATCCCGCGCCAGCGTTCCATTCCCGAGCCTGCGTTGTGCCGTCACGTCATCGGCCTTGCCGTTTCCTTGACCGCCTGGGCCGTCGTCGCCATACCGGCGGCATAGGCCGCTCCTGCGCCGAGGAGCAGCGAACAGAAGCTTGCAAACATCACGTACGAGAAGTGTTTGCGGGCCTCATCGAGCTGGGCCGGCGTGGCCGGCCGAGTCGTCGCACCGACCGTATCCCGTCCCGTATTGTTCGACCAATAGGCGATCCGGGCGCTCGCTGTATATGACGGGCCGACGAGGTTGCTGGCGATGCTGGTCGCGGACGCCGGCATCATCGCTGCCGCAGCCACCACGACCACGGTTGTGACCGCCCAGGCGGCAAGTGCGTGACCGACGCGGCCGAGCCCGGACTGATCCGGCGAGTTGGCTGCCGCAACGGCACCGCCGACAAAGGCGGCGATGATTCCCGACACCGCCCACCACACGAACGCCGCCCAGCCAGCGCCAGCGGGTGCCGTTGAGGCTGTGGGTATGTCGATTGCGAGCAAGCCAATGCCCAGACCGAGCATCGTCAGCAAGATCTGGACGACCAGCGAAGCGAACATGCCAGCCAGCACGGCCGACCATGTCCAGCCAAAAAAGGGATTAGGTATTGCACGTGTCACCATGGTGAGATCCTCCATGAACTTCCACTTTCTGTTCCAACGCGCCCTCAAATCTTCCGTTCCTGAAGCAGGAACTCCCGAGGGCTTCGCGGCTTGGTCTATGTCAAAGCTAGAAGAGGCCGGACACCATGACACTTGGTCGAGGCGCCCTGTTGTGGCTGCTAGGAATTCCGCTTCCGGTCATCCTGCTGCTGGCGCTGTTCTGGCGCTAGCTTGGAGGAACGGCGAGTGAGGCGCGGCGCTCGATAGAGGGCGCCGGCCTACGATTTGCTGTGGCTAGAAACGAGGGGCACCCGCAACGGCGGAGAGGCGCCTCAATGACTGAGCTCCTCCTCGACCCGTCGTAAATCCTCCTGACGTAACCGGTGCTGATCGCCTTGCGCCGTCATCCGTCCGGATCAGACCGTCTGCCGGACTGTATGTCATCATCGATGTGCTGCCGCGCCTGCCTGCGCGAAAGCCGGCGCGATCGGCAAGTCTTGGGGTGTCACGTCGCTGGGCGTGCAGCGACGGAGGATTTGACCGCCTCCGGCTGCCATTGGCGAAGCCAGGCAAGCGGGTGGGTCAGGCACCCATATGATCGAGATTGTCCGCAAGCAATCGATGTCGACTGATCGTTCCGACTTCACGGGGTTTTCTCCCGTTCGCTGAGTTCATACAGGGCCGCTTGGCCGTGTCGACTTGGCTTGGCAAAGCGGCGTCGGGGCTTGTCCCGCGCGGAAATCGGCCTTGCGGCTGGGATCGGCATGTGGATAAGCGTCTCGGGCCGAGCGCGGACGTTCGGCACCGTCGCGGAGAGGGTTGATGGAACAGTCAAGCGGACACGAGCTCAACGCCGACCAGATCGCCTATTGGAACGGCCCGAGCGGCCAACGTTGGGCCGATCGTCATGCGGTGCAGGAAAAACTGCTCGGGCCGATCGCGGACGTGCTGATCGACCGTGCCGAGCCGAAGCCCGGCGAGCGCGTGATCGACGTTGGCTGCGGCTCCGGTGCAACGACGGTCGCCCTTGCGAAGGCGGTGGCGCCTGATGGCTTTGCGCTCGGTCTCGACGTCTCCGAGCCGATGCTGTCGCAGGCGCGCGCGTTGGCGCCGAAGGGCCTGCCGCTCGATTTCGTGCTGGCGGATGCCACGGTGCATTCGTTCGAACCGGCGAGCTTCGATCTGCTCGCCTCGCGTTTCGGCGTGATGTTCTTCGCCGATCCCATTGTGTCCTTCACCAATTTGCGGGCAGCGCTGAAGCCGACAGGGCGGCTCGCTTTCGCTTGCTGGCGCGAGCCGAAGGAAAACCCCTGGATGATGGCGCCGCTGATGGCGGTCTACAAGCACGTGCCGAAAATGCCGCCGGTCGGACCGGAAGAGCCGGGCCCGTTCGCCTTCGCCTCCGAAGAGCGCGTGATGCGCATCCTGAAAGGTGCCGGCTTCGTGGACCTTGCATTGCAGCCGCACAATCTGGCGATGGATATAGCGATCGGCGGTGGCCTCGATGCCGCTGTCGACGGCGCACTCCAGATCGGCCCCGCCAGCCGCGCGCTTCAGGGCCATCCGCCGGAGACGTACGAGGCCGCCAAGGCTTCGATCCGCGACATGCTCGCGCCGTTTCAGGAAGGGCAGTCGGTGACGTTGCAGGGCGCGATCTGGATCGTGACAGCGAAGGCGGCGTAAGCGCGCTGCTTCCCGATCGTCCTTGCGCGCAGCGAAGCAAATCAGGCGGCCTCAGCAGAGACAGTCTGGATTGCTTCGTCGCATCAGCGCAAAATTGCTGTGCAATTTTGTCGCGAGCTCCTCGCAATGGCGGGTGGATGGACCGTGAGATCCTACACCACATCGTCCGGCGCCAGGGCGCAGCCGTTGTCAGGATGCGTCTCGACCTGAATCGTGGTGTGACCGACGCGGAACGAGGTCTTGAGCAATTGCGCGGTCTCCATCAGGAATGCATCCCCCGTGCTGCCGGCGGGCATGACGAGGTGGCAGGTCAGCGCCGTCTCGGTGGTCGAGATCGGCCAGACGTGGAGATCGTGGATCGCGGAGACGCCCGGCCGCGCCAGCAGGAACGCCCTGATCGCGGCGAGGTCGGTGCCCTTGGGCGCTGCCGCCATTGACATGTCGATGGAGCCGCGCAACAGGCTGGTCGTGCTCCAGAGGATGATGGCGCAGATGACGAGGCTGGTTAAGGGATCGAGCCAGAGCCAGCCGGTCCACATGATCAGCGCCGCCGAGACGACGACGCCGAGCGAGACGGCGGCATCCGCCGCCATGTGCAGATAGGCGCCTTCGATGTTGATATCGTCTTTGCGTCCGCGGGCGAACAGCATGGCGGTAAAACCGTTGATCAGGATGCCGATGCCTGCCACCACCATTACGGTCACGCCGGCGACCGGCTCCGGCTCGCGCAAACGCAAAATCGCCTCCCAGCCGATCGCGCCGGTTGCGACCAGCAGGAACGCCGCATTCGCGAGCGCGGCCAGGATGGTGGAGGCGCGCAGGCCGTAGGTGAAGCGGCCGCTTGGCGCGCGTCGCGCTGCAATCGACGCACCCCAGGCTACGACCAGGCCGAGCACGTCGGAAAGGTTATGCCCGGCATCCGCGAGCAGGGCGGTGGAGTTACCGATATAGCCATACACGGCTTCGGCCACGACCAGCGCGATGTTCAGCGAAATGCCGATCGCGAACGCCTTGCCGAAGCTGGTCGGCGCATGCACATGCGCGTGGCCAAAACCATGAGCATGATCGTGCGGATGGCCGGCATGACCGTGATGGTGATGTCCGCGATGGTTGGGGCCGGCCATCTCTAGCGCTCCCCGGACGCTGCCAAATCAGGCGCCATTGTAGGCATCTCGCGCACTTCGTCACGGCGGAACAGCACGTAGAGCGCCGGCAGCACCAGCAGCGTCAGCACCGTCGAGGAGATGATGCCGCCGATCACCACGGTCGCGAGCGGCCGCTGCACCTCGGCGCCGGCGCCGGCGGCGAGCGCCATTGGCACGAAACCGAGGGAGGCGACGAGGGCCGTCATCAGCACGGGGCGCAGCCGCGTCAGCGCGCCCTCGTGCACGGCATCGACGACGGATCGCCCCTCGCTGCGCAGCCGCTCGATGAAGGCGATGATGACGAGCCCGTTGAGCACGGCGACGCCGGACAGCGCGATGAATCCGACACCGGCGCTGATGGATAAAGGAATGTCGCGCAGCAGCAGCGCCGCGACGCCGCCGGTCAGGGCCGGCGGCACGCCGGAGAACACCAGTGCAGCATCCGCAGCCGATCCCATGCCCATGAACAGCAGCAGGAACACGAGCAGCAGCGCCACTGGCACCACGATCGCCAATCGCTTGGTCGCGGAGACTAGTTGCTCGAACTGCCCGCCCCAGCCGATGAAGTAGCCCGGCGGCAGCTTGACCTTCTCAGCCACCGCCGCTTCGGCCTCGGCGACGAAGGAGCCGAGGTCGCGCGCGCGGACATTGGCGGTGACGACGATGCGCCGCTTGCCATTTTCGCGGCTGATCTGGTTGGGGCCGGGCGTCGCATCGACTGTGGCGACCGATGACAGCGGCACATACCGCATCTGGGCGAGGGGAGAGGCGGCTAGCGCGGTTCGAATGGCCGTGCTGGAGCTGGCCTCCTCACCGGGCGGCAGCGGGATTGGGATAGCCCGGATCGCCTCGAGATTGCCACGCAGATGCTCCGGCAGGCGCACCACGATGTCGAAACGGCGGTCGCCCTCGAACAGTTTGCCGGCCGACTTGCCGCCCACTGCGATCTCGACGATACCCTGCACCTCACTGATGCTGAGGCCGTAGCGGGCGAGCGCCTGGCGGTCGAGCCGGACGGTGAGGATCGGCAGGCCCGCAACCTGTTCGATCTTGACGTGGCTGGCGCCGCGGATGCCGCGGATCGCTGCCTCGACCCGTTTTGCCGCGCCTTGCAGGATGTCGAGGTCATCGCCGAAGATCTTGACGCCGACGTCGCTGCGCACGCCGGAGATCAGCTCGTTGACACGGAACTGGATCGGCTGGGAGATCTCATAGGCGCTGCCGGGAATCTCGTTGGCGGCATGGTCGATGGCTTCGATCACCTCCGACTTCGGCTTGTTCGGGTCGGGCCATTCGGCGCGCGGCTTCAGCATGATGTAGCCGTCGGTCTGCGCCGGCGACATCGGGTCGGTGGCGATCTCGGCGGTGCCGATACGAGTGAAGAACTCCTTCACCTCGGGAATCTGCTTGATGCGTTTCTCCAGTACCTTCTGAAGGTCGAGCGACTGCGTGAGGCTGGTCCCAGGAATCCGGATCGAGGCCAGGGCGAGGTCGCCTTCGTCCAGACTCGGAATGAACTCGCCACCCATGCGCGCGGCAGCGATGCCGCTTGCGACCACGATGAGCGCGGCCATGATTGCGACGGCGAGCCGGTTGTCGATGGCAAATCGGAGCAGGGGAAGATAGGCGCGCTTCGCCGCCCGCATGAACAGGTTCTCGTGCTCGGATACCTTGCCGGTGACGAAGATGGCAACCGCCGCCGGAACGAAGGTGATGGAGAACAGCACGGCAGCGCCGAGCGCCATCAGCACGGTCAGCGCCATCGGCGTGAACATCTTGCCTTCGACGCCGGTCAGCGTCAGCACGGGGAGGTAGACCACCGCGATGATCAGGGTTCCGAACAGGCTCGGCTTGATCACCTCGCTCGACCCGCGCAGGATCGCACGCAGCCGCTCCGAGGTCGTCAGCAGCCCGCCTTTATCGCGCTGGGCCGCGGCCAGCATGCGCAGGCAGTTCTCGACGATGATCACCGCGCCGTCGACGATGATGCCGAAGTCGATCGCGCCGAGACTCATCAGGTTGGCGCTGACCTTGGTCTCGACCATGCCGGTAATGGTCATGGCCATGGACAGCGGAATGACGCAGGCGGTGACCAGCGCGGCGCGGATGTTTCCGAGGATCAGGAACAACACGGCCACCACCAGCGCCGCGCCTTCCAGCAGATTATTCCGGACCGTGCGGATGGTGGCTTCGACCAGATCGGTGCGGTCGTAGACGGTCCGCGTCACGACGCCTTCGGGCAGCGACTTGGCGATGTCCTCCAGGCGGGCTGCGACGCGGCGCGCCACGGTCCGGCTGTTCTCCCCGATCAGCAACATCGCGGTACCGAGCACGGTTTCCTCGCCGGCCCGCGTCGCCGCGCCTGTGCGCAGATCGCGGCCTTCCGTCACTGTCGCGACATCCCTGATCCTGACGGGATTGCCGCCGCGCGAGCCGATGACGATGTCCTGGATCTCGTTGATATTGCCGACCTGGCCCGGGGAGCGAACCAGGTATTGCTCGCCGTTGCGCTCAATATAGCCGGCGCCCACATTGGCGTTGTTGGCGGCGAGCGCCGTCATGACGTCGCGAAAGCCGAGCCGGTAGGCCATCAGCTTGCCCGGGTCCGGCAGCACGTGGAACTGCCGCTCGAACCCGCCGATGGTGTTGACTTCGATCACGCCTGGCACGTTGCGAAGCTGCGGCCGGATAATCCAGTCCTGCACGGTCCGCAAATCGGTCAGCGAATAGTCGTGGCCGCCTTGCGTCTTGGCGCCCGCCTTGGCCTCGACGGTATACATGAAGATTTCGCCGAGCCCCGTCGAGACCGGGCCCATCGCGACCTCGCCCCCGGCCGGAAGCTGGTCCTTCACCTGCTGGATGCGTTCGCCGACGAGCTGGCGGGCGAAGTAGATGTCGGTGCCGTCCTTGAAGACGACCGTCACCTGGCTCAGGCCATAGCGTGACAGCGAGCGGGTGTAATCCAGCTTCGGCAGGCCGCCCATCGCGGTCTCGACCGGGAAGGTGATGCGCTGCTCGGTCTCCAGCGGCGAATAGCCGGGCGCACGGGTGTTGATCTGGACCTGGACGTTGGTGATGTCAGGCACGGCATCGATCGGCAGGCGCTGGAAATTCCAGACGCCGAAGGCGAGGGCGCCGAGCGCCAGCAGCAGAACCAGCCAGCGTTGATGAACAGAGGCGGCGATGAGACGCTCAATCATGCTCGGCCTCACCCTTGCCCATCTCCGCCTTCACGACGTAGCTGTTCTCCGCGACGTAATGCTCGCCGGCCGCAAGGCCCGCCTTGATCTCGACATGGCGCGGATCGGCATCCCCAAGCTCCACCGGCCGCGCCTCGATCTTGTCGCCGTCCTCGCGGACGAACACGATGGTCCGGTTCTCCAGCGTCTGGATCGCGCTGCGGCGCACCGCGACCGCGACGTTGCGCGCGGCGAGGATCAGCCGCGCCGTGACGAACAGGCCGGGACGCAGGCGCCCGTCCGAATTTGGCAGCACCACGCGGGCCAGCGCCGTCTGGGTTTCGCTCGAGCCGATCGGCGCCATGTAGGAGATCATGCCCTTGATCTCGCCGCGGCCATCGTCGGGATCGATCAGCACCTCGTCATTGAGGCGGACGCGCCGCAGGTCCTGCCGGTAGATCGACAGGTCGACCCAGATGGTGGAGAGATCGGCGAGGACGAAGGCCGGCTTTTGTTCGGAGGCGTATTCGCCGAGCGAGATCTGCCGCTCGATGATGGTGCCGGCGATCGGTGCTTTCAGCTCGTAGACGGTGAGGCTCTGGTTGCTCTCGATCGCGGCGAGCAAATCGTCCTTGGCAACCTTGTCGCCAATGCGCTTCAGGATCGACTTGGCGATGCCCGGAAAGCGCGGCGTCACCTGCACCACGGCTTCCTGATTGGCGCGCAGGATGCCGTTGAAGGCGAGCGTGTCGGTCAGCGTCGCGCTCGCGGCCTCGGCCAGCACCACGCCTGCGGCGGCGAGCTTGACGTCGGAGATGCGGATGCGATCGGCGCCGTGCTCGTCCTGCTCGACATGGTCGTTCGATTTCTCGGGCTTCTTGTCCGCGGCATGCTCGGCTGGCGAGAGCCTGGCCGGCGCGAGCATCGAATAGGCGTAGGCGCCGAGCCCGGCGGCAACGACGGCGACGACAAGGGTGGAGGACGTCTTCATCGTGCGCTCTCCCGCGCCAGCGTGAAGGGATTGCCGACGAGACCTTCGATGGTCGCAACGCCTGCATGGAAATTCTGCAGCGCCTCCTGCTCCCGCAGCCGCGCCTGGGCGACGCTCGCCTGGGCGTCCAGCACTTCGAGCAGGGTGAAGCGGCCCTGGCCGTAACCTTGCGAGATTGCCTCGGACGCTTCGACGGCCTTGGGGATCGCGGTCTCGCGCAGGACCGCGAGTTCGCGCAGCGAGCCTTGGAGCGAGTCATAGGCGCGGCCGGCGATCACGATCAGCATGTGGCGGTTGGCCTCGCGCTCGGCTTTGGTCTTGGCGAGGCTTTCCTGGGCGGAGAGGATGTTGCCCTGATTCTGGTCGAACACGGGAATCGGCACCGAGACGGTGAAGCGCACGGCATCGTCATTGGTTTCGTTGTAATGGCGCCAGCCGGCTGCGATCCGCACGTCGGGATAGGGCTTGAGCCGTGCCAGCAGCAGCTCGGCATTGCGCTGGGCATAGACGGCGGTCCAACGCACCAGTTGCGGATTGGCATCGATGGCGGCGACCACCGACTGGAACGTCGGCGGCCGACCGGTGGTGTCGAGCCGGCCGGAGACCTCGCCGAATTTCGCGGCGGGATCTCCCATCAGCACCGCCAGCTCGCGCCGGGCGCTGGCCAGCGTCGCCTTGAAGCGCTCGCGGTCGGCTTTCACCAGGGCAGAGGCGACTTCGGCGCGGCCGGTCTCGGCCGGCGAGGAGGCGCCGGCCTCGACGCGGCGGCGCAGCAGCGGCGTCAGGCGGTCGATCGCGGCGATCTGCTCGTCAAGGATCTGGATGCGCCGCTGCGCGCCGAGCACGCTGAGGAAGGCGATCGCGGTCTCCGACAGCACCTCCAGCCTGACGGCCTTACGCTGGATCGCGGCGACCTCGATACCGGCTGCGCCGGCGGCAATCCGCGCTTCTCGTTTGCCGAACAGCTCGAAAGCTTGGCTGATTTGGAGCGTAGTCTCGGCCGACCGCGTCCCGCGATATTTGCCAGAGCCGAGTGAATCGTCCTGCTCATAGGACAGCTCCGGATTGAGCAGCGCGCCCGCCTGGATGCGCTGGCCCGTGGCAATGCCAAGGTCGCGCTCAGCTGCCGTCAGGCGCGGGCTCGCCTCCAGCGCGCGCGACAGCGCGCTCCGCATCGTCAAAGTCTGGGCGTAAGCCGGTGCAAGCGCCAACCCGGCAATCAGACACGCCGCAGCGCACGCGAGGCGCGCGGCCATACCCCTGCAAAACATGAAGCCGACCTGTGAAGGATGAACCTAATGGGCGCGGGCGCCCCACCAATCCGTTCAGGCAATGTGTTTGGGAGGCGGCGAGTCGGTATCGGGAATAATTCCGGCGAGCCGGGGTCCACGCTGCGGGCTCGATGCAGACGCGAGCGCGACCGATGCGGCGGATAGCGCCGGCTGCGCCACCGTCACCGAGAAGCAGCCGTGGCAATGGTGTCCGCCGATCACCTTGTGGTCGCCGTGGCCTGCGGAGCCATCGAGGATCGAAGCGATGTCCGAGCCGCCGGACGGGCTGGTCACATCGATGTCATGAGTGCCGTGGAGCGCGCCCGAGAGCAGGTACATGACCGCAACAAACACAGCCATGAGCCCACGCCAATTGCGCGTGCGCCTGAGTCTGAGGGGCCGGCGGTTCAAGACCACGAATTTACTCATCCTGTCGATCAGGCTGGCCTACCACAGCGATGGGAACAGTGTCGACCCGCAACAATGTTACGTATGGGGAACTCAACGTCGCAGCCGCACAGGCACTCGCGCGGCTGCGACCATTCGCATCGTCGACGGATACGGCTTCATTCAGCGGCCTCCGCAATGTGGACAGGCATGACGGCGTCCCCGGACGAATCCAGTCCAAGACCCTTCACCAGGGCGAAGATCGCAGGGATCACGATCAGCGTCAGCAGGGTGGACGAGATCATGCCGCCGATCATGGGCACGGCGATGCGCTGCATGATCTCCGAGCCGGTGCCGGTGCTCCACATGATCGGCAGCAGGCCGGCCATGATCGCGACCACCGTCATCATCTTCGGGCGGACGCGCTCAACGGCGCCCTCCATGATGGCGGCGTAGAGATCCGCGCGCGTCAGCATGCGGTCCGCGAGCGCGCAGCGCGCTTTGGTCGCCGCGAGCGCGTGGTTGAGATAGATCAGCATTACGACGCCGGTTTCGGCTGCCACGCCCGCCAGCGCGATGAAGCCGACGGCGACCGCGACCGATAGGTTGAAGCCGAGCCACCACATCAGCCAGAGGCCGCCGACCAGGGCGAAGGGCAGCGAGAGCATGACGATCATGGTGTCGGTGACCGAGCGGAAGTTGAGATAGAGCAGCAGGAAGATGATCAGCAGCGTCACCGGCACCACGATCTTGAGCCGCGCGGTAGCGCGTTCGAGATATTCGTACTGCCCGCTCCAAACCAGATAATAGCCGGGCGGGAATTCGATGCTTGCCTGCACGGCGTGCCGGGCATCGGCGACATAGCCGCCGAGATCGCGATCGCGAATGTCGACGTAAATATAGGTCGCAAGCTGGCCGTTTTCGGTTCGGATCGAGGTCGGCCCGCGTGCCGGCGTTACGCTCGCGATCTCACCGAGAGGGACGGCGCCGCCTGATGGCATCGGCACCAGGACGTCGCTGCTGATCGCCTTCGGATTGTCGCGCAGGTCGCGCGGGTAGCGCATATTGACCGTGAAGCGCTGACGCCCCTCCACCGTCGTCGTCACGGTCTGGCCGCCGAGTGCGGTCGCGATCGTGTCCTGCACGTCCTGCACCATGATGCCGTAGCGCGACAGCGCCTCGCGGTTCGGCGTGATCTCGAGGTAGTAACCACCGAGGCCGCGCTCGGCATAGGCCGACGAGGTGCCGGGGACCGCCTTGAGCACCTGCTCGACCTGCTTTGCAAGCTTGTCGATGCCGGCGAGATCGGTGCCGATGACCTTGACGCCGACGGGCGTTCGGATGCCGGTCGAGAGCATGTCGATGCGGGCCTTGATCGGCATGGTCCAGGCGTTGGAGACGCCCGGAAACTGCAAGGCCTTGTCCATCTCGGCGACCAGACTGTCGACGGTCACGCCCGCCCGCCACTCGGTCTTCGGCTTCAGGTTGACGATGGTCTCGAACATCTCCGGGGGGGCAGGGTCGGTTGCAGTCGCCGCGCGCCCAGCCTTGCCGTAGACCGAGGCAACCTCCGGAAACGAGCGGATGATGCGGTCCTGTATCTGCATCAGCTCGGTGGCCTTGGTCACGGAAATGCCGGGTAGCGTCGTCGGCATGTAGAGCAGGGTGCCTTCGTTGAGGTTGGGCATGAACTCGGTACCGAGCCGCCCGGCCGGCCAGACCGACACCGCGAGCACGCCGAGCGCGAGCAGGATCACGGGGATCTTGGCGCGCAGCACACCTGAGATCACCGGGCGGTAAATCCAGATCAGGAAGCGGTTGATCGGATTCTTGTGCTCCGGAATGATCTTGCCGCGGACGAAGATCACCATCAGCGCCGGGACCAATGTCACCGAGAGCAGCGCCGCCGCGGCCATCGCAAAGGTCTTGGTGAAGGCGAGCGGGCTGAACAGCCGTCCCTCTTGCGATTCCAGCGTGAAGATCGGCATGAACGACACCGTGATGATCAGGAGACTGAAGAACAGGGCGGGCCCGACTTCCACCGCAGCGTCGATCAGGATCGCGAGCCGCGAGCGGCCCGGCTCGGCGCGTTCGAGATGCTTGTGGGCGTTCTCGATCATGACGATGGCGGCGTCGATCATGGCACCGATTGCGATCGCAATGCCGCCGAGACTCATGATGTTGGAGCCGATCCCGAGCAGTTTCATGGCACCAAAAGCCATCAGAACGCCCACGGGAAGCATCAGGACCGCGACCAGTGCGCTGCGGACATGCAACAGGAACACGATGCAGACGAGGGCGACGACGATGCTCTCCTCGATCAGCGTATGCCTCAGCGTATCGATCGCTGCGTAGATCAGGTTCGAGCGGTCGTAGACCGGAACGATCTCGACCGATTTCGGCAGGCTGGTTGCGATCTCCCTGAAGCGCTTCTTGACGTTCTCGATCACGTCGAGCGCGTTCACGCCAAAACGCTGGAGCACGATGCCGCTCGCAACCTCGCCCTCGCCATTGAACTCGGCGATGCCGCGCCGCTCGTCGGGACCGAGCTCGACGCGGGCGACGTCGCGGAGCTTGACCGGTGTGCCGTTGTCGGCCTTCAGCACGATGTCGCCGAGATCCTCGATGCCCCTAAGATAGCCCTTGCCCCGGATGACATATTCGAACTCGGACAGCTCGACGGTGCGGCCGCCGACATCGGCATTGCTGGCGCGGATCGCCTCGCGCATCTTCTGCATGGTGATGCCGAGGTCGCGCATGCGCTGCGGATCGAGGATGACGTTGTACTGCTTGACGAAGCCGCCGATGCCGGCGACCTCCGCGACGCCTTCGGCCCTGGCCAGGGCGAATTTCAGGTTCCAGTCCTGGACCGTCCTGGTCTCCGCGAGGTTCAGCTCTTTCGAGATCACGGCGTATTGGTAGACCCAGCCGACGCCGGTAGCGTCCGGGCCGACCGTCGGCGTCACGCCGGCCGGCAGCCGCGACGCCGCCCCGTTGAGGAATTCGAGCACACGCGAGCGCGCCCAGTAGATGTCGGTGCCGTCCTCGAAGATGACATAGACGAAGGAGACGCCGAAAAAGGAGAATCCGCGCACAACCTTCGATTTCGGCACCGTCAGCATCGCCGTGGTGAGGGGATAGGTGATCTGGTCCTCGATCACCTGCGGCGCCTGTCCCTGATATTCGGTGTAGACGATGACCTGGGTGTCGGAGAGATCGGGAATGGCGTCGAGCGGCAGATGGACGAGGGCATAGAGGCCCGCGGCGGCGGCAAAGCCAGCGCCGAACAGCACCAGCAGCAGGTTGCGTGCCGACCATGCGATGAGGCGCGCGATCATGGCCTGGCTCCCATCGCCTTGTCGCCGGCTTGCGCCGTGCCGGCCTCGGCGAAGCCTTTCAGCGCGGCCTTTAGATTGCTCTCGGCATCGATCAGGAAGTTGGCGGAGGTGACGACGGCGTCGCCCTCGGCAAGGCCGTCGCGGATTTCGACATAGCCGTCGCCGCGCCGTCCGGGCTTGACCTCGCGCGGCTCGAATCGGCCTTGGCCCTTGTCGACCAGCACGGCCTGCCGGCTGCCGGTGTCCAGCAGCGCGCTCTCGGCGACGCTGAGCACCGGCACCGGTGTGCCGGTGTCGATCTCGGCGTCGACATACATGTCGGGAAGCAAAGCGAGATCGGCATTCGCCAGCTCAATTCGCACTCGCGCCGTGCGCGTCTCCTTGTTCACCTGCGGATAGATCACGCTGATCAGGCCCTTGAAGTCCCGCCCGGGATGGCTGCGGGCCCGCACCGTCACGGGCTGGCCGACCGCGACATTGCCGAGATCGCGTTCGGCCACATCGACGGTCGCCCAGACCTGCGAGATGTCGGCGATGCGGAACAGCACGTCCCCGGGCTGGGCACGCATGCCCTCGATGGCGTTGCGCTGAAGCACGATGCCATCGCGCGGCGACGACCACTGAATGGTGATCGGCAGGGCGTGGCTCTTCTCCATTTCGACGATGACGGGTTCGGGGACGTCGAGATTGATCAGGCGCTGCCGGGAGCCGCGGCCATAGGGCTCGATGCCCCCCGTCGTCTTCGAGGTGATCGTCGCGAGATATTCGGCGGCTGCCGACGCGACGGCGGAGCTGTAGATCTCCATCAGCGGCTGGCCTTTGGTGACGCGGCTGCCCGTGGTGACGTCGGCCACCTTCTGCACAAAACTGTCGGCCCGCATCGCGACCACCGAGACCCGGCGTTCATCGAGCTGGATCGTGCCGGGCGCGCGCAGCAGCATTCTGATCCGGCGCAGTTCGGCCGGTTCGGATTTGACGCCGCTACGCTGAATCTTGCCGGGCGACAGTTTCACCGAACCGTCGTCGCTGTCCTCGCCTTCGTAGACGGGAATGTAATCCATCCCCATCGAGTCCTTCTTCGGCACCGGCGAGGTGTCTGGCAGGCCCATCGGGTTGCGGTAATATTTGATCTTGCGATCGCCCTTGGCGTCAGCCGTTACGACCCTGGGCGATTCGTCCGGCTCGTCGAAGCTGATGTCCTCGTTCGCCCGCACGGCGCGATAGTCGCGGCCGTCGGCCGTCTTCTTCGGGGTGAGCGAGTAGAACGGCCTGCCGTCCGGATCCCGGAAATAGATCGGTGCGCCGGTGTCCGCCTGCGCGGCGAAGGTCAGCGAGCTTGACCCCGACTGAGGCTGCATGGCGCGGCCGCCAATCAGCGCGACAGCGGCCGCCGCGAAAATCGCAGCGGCACTGCCTGTAACGGCGAGGCGGGTCATTTCTCGGCCGTGACGACGAGCTTGTTTTCGACCGTGCCAGTCTCGCCCTGCACCTTGGCGCCCAGTGAGAGCTGCCAGCGTCCGGCCATGCTGAAATTGGCCTTGAAGCGATAGGTCCCGGGTTCGGTGCCCGGCAGCGGCGTGAGCTTGGTGACCATCTCCTGCATGCCGTCAGGCGCCATGTCGAGCCGAGTGGCGAAGATCACCGCATCGGGTATCGCCTTGCCGCTGGTCTTGTCGACCAGCCGCACGGTTACGATGCGCTCGGCCCCCGTCTTGATGGTCGGTTGAACCAGTTGGAATTCGTAGTTCTTGATCTCGGCCTGAGCGCTCCCCGTGAGCACAGCACCGATCAGCGCGGCCAGAGCGGTGCGCGCGAGCTTGGTCGTCGTCATGATTGATAGTTCCTCGATGGGTCTGATGGAGCCGCCGGAGCTGCACGCGGCAGCCGGGATGCAGCCAATCGGCAGGCAATGGCGCGCGCGCCGATGTCGGCGCGCACGATCATCAGGCGCGTCAGCGCCAATCAGGCCCGGGTTCGAGGAGGATGGTCGGGTGGCTTGGCGGCGAGCCCGTCGCGCAGGCGGTCATTGCGCGGCGCGAGCGCGCTCCTCTGCGGCTGCCGCTCGATCATCGTGCTCGCTCCGAACGGAGCGGAGAGCGACAGGCTCAGCATGCACAATGCGACGAACGGACAGGAATCGCAGGCCTTGCTCTTGGTCTGATCCGGGCAGCAGGGCATGTCTTCGGACATGCCTTGCGTGTCGTCTGACATTGCGGGCATGCTGGCAACAGCACCGGATACCGGCATGGCGGATGCAGGCGTCGCCAGCGGCGCGAGCAGGAGCCCGGCTGCGACCAGCAGCATCACCACAGCGTTGGCGAACGGTTTCACGGACATGCCTCATTGTCGCACGGCGGAGCGGAACCTGCAAACCGGCCGGGCATCACGACTTGGCCATTCGTTTGCGTGCCTTGTGCAAAGGAGCCTCCGGCAATCGGGCGTTAACCAGCGCGGAGGCCCCGTTACCGCGACGAGATCGTTCGGCAGATCGCAAGAAGTCGCGGCTCGACCGTGATGGTGGAAACGGGGATGGCCTTTTCCCGGAATGCGCATTTGCCTGATACAGCCAGGCTGTTCTGCGGTCCACGCGGCGCTCCCGATCCGGAAGGTTCCGGCCGACCGCATTTCATCATCTGCCCTCGGCGTCGTTAACCCAGCAAGAGACCTCAAAGCCGGCCCTAAGCGCAAAGGCCCCAGCCCGGGACTGACCGGCTGGGGCCTCATGTGCTCACAATCTTCATCCTTGGGACTCGCGCAGACAATGCGCATCTCGCCGATCCGTTCCATGGCAGATGACAAATTTGGAACGTTCCTCATTCCTTGTGATTACCGAGCAGAGGTATCTGAGGAGGAAGGGACCATGGACGGACTGATTTATCTCATCGGCTTGATCGTCGTGATCATGGCGATCCTGTCGTTCTTCGGCCTGCGCTGAGAGAACGGCAATGGCTATTGAAACTCTCATACGGGAAGACGTCATGGAGGGCGGCGTGGCTACAGCCGACGAACGCCGGACCATCCAATGGAGCTCGGTACTTGCAGGCTCTCTCGCCGCCAGCGCAATGTCGTTCATCCTGATCGGCTTTGGCGTCGCGGTCGGCCTGGGTGTCAGCTCGGCCTCGCCGACATGGCGGGATGCCTCAGCGGCCCTTGCGTTGCTGTCCGGCTTGTATCTGATCATCCAGGCGATCGTCAGTTTTGGCTTTGGCGGTTACATCGCCGGCCGGACCGCGCGACCGGCGCCGGCACTTGCAACGATCGAGGATGATGGCGAGCGGCGGGACGGGCTGCATGGCCTGACGTCGTGGGCTCTCGCGGTGCTTCTCGGCGCCGCGCTGCTCGCGCTGCTCGGTGCAGCTGCGATCGACCGTTCGCCGATGCGCAGCTCGGCCAGCAACACTTCGGCCGCCGAACCGCTGTTGAGCTATGAGCTCGACAAGCTGTTCCGCGCGCCGCGGCGCCCGCCCAACACCGATCTGCGGGAACCCCGCGCCGAAGCGGGACGCATCCTGATGACGTCATCGAGCCACAGCGGTGTCAGCACCGACGATCGAAACTATCTCGTGCAGCAGGTGGCCGCGCTGACGGGTCTCGCGGCGCCCGACGCCGAACGACGAGTCGATGCTTCGATCGCGGATGCCAGGACAGCCATCAACCGCGCGCGGCGTAACTCGATCATCGTTGCGTTCTCGGTTGCGGCCGCGACCCTGATCGGGGCCGCAGTGGCCTGGGCGGCGGCCGCCGCCGGCGGCCGACATCGCGATGGAGAACCGCTGCCGAGCTGGATGGCGAGTGCCAACCGGTTCCATCGCAATCCGCGCGCGATGCCGGTGCCCTGATCCCAAGCAAATGGCCGGGCATAAGCCCGGCCATTTCCGCATGCACAACCGATAAGGGGCGCTAGGCCCGTTCTTCCCAGATCATCGCGAGATGCACGATGGTCTGCACCGCCTTCTCCATGTCCTGCCGGCTGACCCATTCGAGCCGCGAATGAAACGCGTGCTCGCCGGCGAAGATGTTGGGGCAGGGCAGGCCCATGAAGGACAGGCGCGAGCCGTCGGTGCCGCCGCGGATCGCGGTGCGCATCGGGCGCAAACCGGCGCGGCGGATCGCTTCGATGGCGTATTCGAGGACGTGGGGGTGACGGTCGATCACCTGCTTCATGTTGCGGTACTGCTCGCGCACCTCGAATTTGTAGGTCGAGCGCGGATAGTCCTTCATCACGTCCTTGACGATGTTCTCGAGCAGGACCTCCTTCTCCTTCAGCCCATCCTCGTTGAAGTCGCGGACGATGAAGGAGAGCGTCGCCTGTTCCAGCGCGCCCTCGATGCCGACCGGGTGCAGAAAGCCCTGCTTGCCTGAGGTCGTCTCCGGCGAGCAGCCTTCCTTGGGCAGCCGCTCGACGATGGCGGCGGCGATCTTGATCGCGTGCTCCATCTTGCCCTTGGCATAGCCGGGATGGGCGCTGACGCCGTTGATGGTGATGGTAGCCCCATCGGCCGAGAAAGTCTCGTCCTCGACGCAGCCGGCGCTCTCGCCGTCCATGGTGTAGCCGAAATCGGCGCCGAGCTTCTTCAGATCGACATTGTCGACGCCGCGGCCGATCTCTTCATCCGGCGTGAACAGGATCTTGATGGTGCCGTGCTTCACATCGGGATTGTTGATGAAGAAATGCGCGGCATCCATGATTTCGGCGACGCCGGCCTTGTTGTCGGCGCCTAACAACGTGGTGCCGTCGGTCGTGATGATGTCGTTGCCGATCTGGTTCTTCAGCGCAGGGTGCTCGGCGAAGCGGATCACTTGGCTGGTGTCGCCGGGCAGCACGATGTCGCCGCCGCGATAGTTCTTCACCACCTGCGGCTTGACATCCTTGCCGGTGACGTCGGGCGAGGTGTCCATGTGCGAGCAGAAACAGATCACCGGCACCTTCTTAGGTGTGTTGGCCGGGATCGTTGCATAGACATAGCCGAACTCGTCGAGATGCGCGTCCGCAACGCCCATGGCTTTGAGCTCGGCGGCGAGCACGCGGCCGAGCTCCTTCTGCTTCTCGGTCGAAGGCGAGGCCGCCGATTCCGGATCGGACTGGGTGTCGATGGTGACGTAGCGCAGGAAGCGCTCGGTCACGGTATGCGAAAAGGTGAGGGGGGACATTTCTGCTCAAACCGCCGGGTCAGGGGGAAGCTGGCGGTATACCAGAAAAGCGGGCTGCGTTGCGGACAGAACGATGTTGGGTCGGGCGTCACGAAGCGTAATTGCTAGATCGCCTCTTTCAGTTCCTTGACGGGGCGGAACGCGACCTTCCTGCTGGCCTTGATGTGGATCGGCTCGCCAGTGGCGGGATTGCGGCCGGTGCGGGCGGCGCGCTTGCGGACCTGGAGAATGCCGAGGCCGACGATCCGGACGCGGTCGCCCTTCTTCAGGTGCTTGGTGATCAGGTCGACCATGTTGGTCAGGACGGCCTCGGCGCGCTTTTTCGACAGGTCCTGGCTTTCCGCGATGTCAGCAGCGAGGTGCTTGAGCGTAATAGTGGCGGGAGCGGCTGCCTTCTTCGCCATGTCTAACCTCCTCGTTCTGGCCGGTGGCTCGGGGACCACCCCTGGACCCCGCAAGTTCCTGGAGGCGTAGACGATTCGGGCGCGGCCTGACTATGCCGGCTCGAATGTCGTCCATGGCTTGCCGCAGATGCGACAGCGTCGAGAAGTTCAGGCTAAGACTATGAAGGGATTGCCAAAATGGCGCGAGAGACGGGGCTCGAACCCGCGACCTCCGGCGTGACAGGCCGGCTAAAAGGCTCCTGCCTTCAATCAGAGTTTCAACTTTCGTGGAACAAAAACGAGCCTGAAACTGGCCGAAGTTGAAACCTCGGCCGGAGTCGTCTTGAGGAGCCTGCTGCGCCGAACACAACCACACAACCGGAGAATTCACCTTTAGGTTGTTAACAGAACAAAAGAAGGCTGTAAGCACGGCTGGGCTCGAAGCCGAGGCACGCAAAGCACGCGGTCGCTTTGATACATCAGAGCCGCAGGCGGAGCGACTATTGAGCCGGCTCCATCATCGGCTTGCCCTTATCAATGATGTGGACGGTTAGCATCTTCAGGGTCTTATCGCCCGCAATCTTGAAGCCCGCATGAGGGACGTCGCGAGCGTTGATTACTGCCGCGCCAGTTGGAAACTGAATCTCCTTGCCATCGGGGAGCGCCAGTGTCGCGCCATCGAGCACGTAAACCGCCTCTTCACCGTGGTGGGTGTGGCGCGCGAGATTATTCCCTGGCGGCACGTCCACAACGCTGACGATGACTTCCATGTTGGTGCCGGTTAGATCGGCACGCTTCAATTCCTGGCGGTTGGTTTGGGCTTGGGCGGCAAAGGTGAGCACGAAAAAAAGAATGGCAGTCAGGCGGAGCATGTCACTCTCCCAAAAATGAGCGCCGTCTAGCGCTTCTCAAAAATGGCCAGTTCAGTACTGTGGCAACGCAAAAACCGTTTAAAGAGCCGCCCGCAGGCCAAACCTGGGATGGATGCGTTTAGCCGGACCGCGGACGGGCATTGAAAGGGTATGCTCGCCCAGGTCGAGGGCAATTCACGAGCCGGTGATGACCCCTTGCCAGACCTCCACTTGGTCGCCAACGAGAGCGCCGCGACCGCGCAAGTCCTGGCATTAATCTTCCGGCGGCCCTTTACCGCCGCCGCGCTCGCCTCCTATCTCCCCCAGCTTTTTCGGGCGGCCCGCTTTAGTGCCTGCCCAGCAGAGCCGCACTATTCAACAGTAACAACAATTGGGGGCCTTCATGGGCGATGTCCATGACGCTTGATCAGGTTCGGTCAGCGATGCCGTCTGGCGAGAAAGAGTGCGACCTGTACTGCAACCACAACGCCGATGTGTGGAGGACTGTACGTTGCGGTTCTGGAGGCCGGGTCGCTCATTATATTGCAAAGGCGACGCTGGCATTCGGCCATTGTGCAATCAGCCATAATGACCTGGCTGCCGCATCATTCTGTGGCCGTCGCACGATCGGCAAAGCCGTTCGAGAGCTTATCGAGAAGGGCTTTATTTCATACGAGGGGCGCACCGCGACCGGCGAGCCCATCTACAAGGCGATCTGGGGGCGTGCCGAGGCATGCGCAGCGCGATACGATTTCGTGGCTCCCGAGGATTCTCTGGAGCCAACGAATGCCCAAGAAGCAGCGTGATTTCGCGCCAACCTACTGGGTGCGCTCCAATCTTCGTGACGACATAAACGGAGATTCGAGGGTCACTCACACAGCAACTCGTTTCTTCGAGAAATTGCTTGCCTCCTACAGCTGGAAGAACGGCTATGCGGAGTGTGCTGACACGTTTATAGATCGTGACATCCCGATTTCCCTGGCCTCAATCAGTAAGCGCTTAGCCGTGACCCTATTGAGGCTGGCTTGACGTTTTGCGGAATCGCCACGGCATGAGATCATCGATCTTGCTATGGGGATGACCGTCGATGATCGCCTC